>JAJYHY010000038.1 GCA_021784555.1 bacterium | reverse complement strand
GGGCGGCTTGCCGGTCGCTCCCCTTGCCCAAGGGGGGCAGATCGTCGGACTCCGCCGCCAATGACTCGCTTTCCCGCAGCACGGAGTGGAGCCTAGCAGGGCGCAAAGCGTGTGTTCCGAAAAAAAACTGGAAATCTACCGCTTCAGGGGTTTACCGAATGTTTACAATCGCGTAACGGTTACATTCTCTCTAAACCCCTCCTCTCCAACCCTCTCCACAAACCAGAATCCGCCGCCGCGTAACACCTCACCCTCCTTAGAGCCTGTTTTAAAATTCGCAGGAAAGGCTTGCGGCGAGGGATTTTGGCCCCCAGTTTAGCCAAGTTTAGCCAAGTTTAGCCAAAAACACGCCACCACACCGCCAATGCCCTGAAAAGCAACGCGCAATGGCCGCGATGTGGCTCGTCGTCGGCGTGAAGGTTCAAGTCTGCCGAAGAAAGTGGGGTGCGCAAACGGGCTTGAACGTGTAGTCTTGCCCGCGGTTACTGCATGAAAACTCGTTTATTGAAGAATCAACGTTCTCATCTCCAACCCAAGACAATGAAAACCTTGGCAACCGCTTCATTTCTAACCGGGCTGGCCTGCGCCGCATTGTTGACAACGGCGTCCGCCGCGCAAACCTCTTCACCCTTCGCCTCCAGCGGGGACACCACCGCGGCGGCCGCCGGCTGGACGACGGGCGCGCCGCGGGCAGAGATAGCCCCGCAATTCCGGTACGAAGCCCACGGCGGGCGCGACGGCCACGCGGCATTCATCATCCAGACGGACGCCCGCCAGGGATTGTCCGGGTGGTGGACAGAGACCGTTCCGGTGCAGGGCGGCCACTGGTATCGCTTTGAGGCCTTCCGGCGCGCCATCAATGTCAGCGTTCAGCGTCGCAGCGTGGTGGCCCGTGTGATATGGCTGGACTCGACCGGCCGGCACGCGGAGCGTGATACACCGGTGCTTTTGCCTTATTTCGGCACGCGGGCGACTCCGGAGTATCCGCCGGACCGGGCGACCGGCAAAGACGGCTGGACCGAGGTGGCCGCCACCTGTCGCGCCCCGGCCAGCACCGTGCGCGCCACCATGGAACTGCACTTCCGCTGGGCCTCCAACGCCGAGGTCCTTTGGAGCCAGGTTTCGCTCCAGGAAACCAACCCCCTGCCTCCCCGCATCGTGCGCCTGGCGGCCGTCCATTTCCGCCCCACCAACGGCCGGACACCGCTGGAGAAGGACCAGCAGTACGCTCCTCTCATAGCCGAGGCCGCGCGGCAGAAGGCGGACTTGGTCGTGTTAGGCGAGACCCTGACCTATTACAACTCCGGCAAGACCATGGTGGAATGCGCCGAGCCGATTCCCGGCCCTTCGACGGAGTATTTCGGCAAGCTGGCCAGGAAATATAATCTTTACATTGTCGCCGGGCTAATCGAGCGCCAGGGCCACCTGGTCTATAACACCGCCGCGTTGATCGGCCCCGACGGGCGTGTCCAAGGCAAGTACCACAAGGTATGCCTGCCGCGCAACGAGATTGCGGCGGGCATCCAGCCCGGCCGCCATTACCCGGTCTTCAGCACGCGTTTTGGCAAGGTGGGCATGATGGTCTGTTACGACGGCTTTTTCCCCGAGGTAGCCCGGCGCCTGGCCGAGAATGGCGCCGAGGTGATTGCGTGGCCGGTTTGGGGCTGCAATCCGCTGCTGGCGGCGGCCCGTGCCTGCGAGAACCAGGTGTATATCGTCAGCAGCACCTATGAGCCAACCAACCACAACTGGATGGCCTCCGCCGTCTGGGGTTACCAAGGCCAGTGTCTGGCGCAAGCCACCAAATGGGGCACGGTCGCCGTCGCCCAGGTGGACCTCAACCAGCGCGTGCATTGGGGCAGCCTGGGCGATTTCAAGGCCGAAATTCAGAGGTTCCGGCCCGCGGCGTGTCGCGGCGGGCACGGCTCCGGAATCGAGGCAGCGAAGCCGTAGCGCCAGCGGCTGATTCGCCGGCGCAAAAAGGGAATTACGAAATGGCTTTGAATGGAGACCCGGTTCTGGATCATCAGCGCTGACGAACCGGTCGAGGAGTTCAGCTAAGCAAATGATGTCAGCGGGGGTAACAGTCCTTCGGGGAGCGGGGTCTTCTGACATAGGGTCGCCTCGAGATCGGCCTGATAGCGTTTGTCCGCGGCAGCCTTGTAGTCTAAAGCGAGATCGTAGAGCTCCCCTGTGCCCCACTGAGGATTGCGGCCCTTGAGGATGCTCATCAGAGCCAGCACGCGGTTGGCATAATCGCCCAGCCTTTTCCAAATGCGGGTGGATTCCTCACAATCGGGAGAAGTCAAAATCGTTAAGTCCCTCATTACGCTGGTCGCCGACCAGGGGCGTTTGTGCGCCTCCTCTTTTTATGGAGCGCGTTTACCCCCCGCGTGGCCTGTAAACCGCTCTACCCGCGCCGCCGGCCAAAGCCAGGACCAGC
Source organism: bacterium (assembly GCA_021784555.1). GTDB lineage: Bacteria > Verrucomicrobiota > Verrucomicrobiia > Limisphaerales > UBA8199 > JAJYHY01. Next base: position 35,312 of record JAJYHY010000038.1, on the reverse strand, counting down.
CCCGCCAGTGCGCCGAGGGTCAAGTTGAGCAGCTTGTTGGGCCGCACTGGCGCCAAGCCAGGCTCGGCGTGTTCAATGATCTCGACATGCAGACGGACAGGACCGTTTCTCTCCGCTTGAGCATTCTCATACCGTCGCCGGTAAACCTCAGCGACTTCGTCCGCTATCTGGGCGGCCTCGTCCGGTTGTTGATCGAAAACCTCAACAGCCAGCAGGCTGGTCATGCGCACCGGGCGCACGTCAAGCAGCCCTCTGAGCATGGGGACGGCCTCGTCGGGTGTGAGCGTCTGTCCGGGACGGTAGCGCCGGCCCCATTTTTGAGCAAGGCCGAGAGTCCGGACCACTTGGCCCAGAACGGCATCCGAATCGATGATCTGCATCTCGGTTTGCATTAGGTAGGGATCATACCCGCCCACAGATACCCCACGGGATGGGGAGGAGGGACCGGCGTCCTCGCGCGTAATTCTGATCGTTGCGGTGCTGAGGAAGCTTTCCGGCTGTAGAAGCGTGATGAAAGCGCTGATCCCGAACAGCGCGAAGAACACCATGGCGAACGTTCGGAGAAAGGAAATAGGGGCGCGGGATTTCTTGAAGATCAGAGCCAGAAGGACCAGTGCCAGGATTCCGACGCCCACAGCGATCAGCACGGGCGCCCCGGTCATGGCGAAGGCCACAGGCAGCCAGGAGACGAGCGCGATTGACAGTCCGCTAAGAAAACTGCGAGCCGCGACCGCTGCCTGACGCGGGCCCGAATAGGGAATAGCCGCCGCGAAGGCTCCGGCCAGGAGGGCGAGCCCAATACAGACCAGCAGTGCTCCGCCATTTGCGCGGCCCGCAAACGCCACCAAAAACACCAGGAGAAAAACCGCCATGAAAACCGAGCCGGCCATCAGAAGCCGATTCAAGCTAATTGGCCGGCTCTGGCCGGCGATCTCCGTAAGTCCTGGCGCTTGCGGTGGGGCTTGGCGTTGCGCTGTCTGCGCTGCCGGCTCCGGCCCGGCGGTTGTGGAGGTCGCGGCCACGGTTTCGACGGCCGTCCTGAGTTGGCTGGCCTGTTGGTAGCGGCGGGCCGGCTCATGCTCCAAGGCGCGCAGGACGACCTCATCCAGGCGCACGTCGATATGAACTTTTTTCGACGGCGGCTCCAAAGGCGCGCGGGGCGCCTCACCGGTGAGCATTTGGTAAAAGACTATGCCCAGGGCGTAAATATCGGCGCGATGGTCCACTTCGTCGGGCCTCTCCGCTTGTTCGGGGGCCATATAGGTTGGAGTGCCCATAACCTTGCCCGCGCGGGTGAGAGCTTCGGCCAGGGGAGAGGACTGGGCGGCGCCTTCAGGCTGCGCGCTCCCAGCGGGCGAGGCAGCGACGGAGGGAATCGCCTCCGCCCCACCCACAATTTTCGCCAGGCCGAAATCGGCGACCTTGACCCGCCCGCGCCGGTCCAGGAGGATGTTTTCCGGCTTGATGTCGCGATGGACGATGCCCTGGTCGTGGGCGTATTGGAGCGCATCGCAAATTTGCGGGACGATGGCCAGGGCCTCGCGCGGCGAGATGCGCCCTCGCTCCAGGAGTTGGCGCAAGGTCACACCGTCCACGAACTCCATCAGAAAGTAATAGGGCGCCGGCACCGGGCTGACGCCCGCGGGTTGAGGTCCGGTCATTGGGGGCTGAGGGCCGATGGTTGAGGCCTCGGCGCGGGAACTGGCGCAGGGGACGCCGGCGGCTTGGCCGAACTGATAGATTGTTACAATACCCGGATGGTTGAGCTTTGCCAGGGCCTTGGCTTCCCGCGCAAACCGATCGGCGAAGGCTGGGTCCTGGCCAATGCCCGGCGGCAGGACCTTCAACGCCACGATTCGGTCGAGGTCCTTCTGCCTGGCCTTATAGACCGCGCCCATCCCACCGGAGCCGAGCAGTTCCAGGATTTCCAGTTCGGGAAACGCCGGGGCTAGGTCGGCGGCGGAGGGAGGAGTAAATGTTCGTTTGGGCTCGGTTGCGCCGGACATTTCGGTCTGCGTGGCCTGGAGAAACGCGGCCGCGCAACGGGGGCAGAGCTGAACGGCTGCGCCCGGAGGCATTTCCCGGCCGCACCGGGGACATTTGGCGATGTTAGGCTCGTTCATCACCCTCTAAATACGAATTGGGACCGAGTTGTTACAGATACTGGCGCTGCACGGCCTTGCCTCTTTAGGTTCAATCTCGAATGGAAGTGCTGCCTGGGGAGGTGGGCGCGCCACTGCCATTACGTTTGAATGACTTTGAGCGCGTGTCACGCTCCTGCTCTTGTTCATGCTCCTGCTCCTGCTCTTGCTCGCCTCGAAGATTGGGAACAAGCGCCAGAGCAAGAACTTGATGGCGGTGACGGGCCCACGACCAGACTTCACCCCCGGGCCAGAATGCTCAGGACATAGCGCAGTTCCGGTTCGACTTCCGCAGGCGTGGCGACCGTCTCGGCCACGGTCTCACGGAACAGCTCGCGGAAGCGTTTGCGCAGCCGATGCACCGCCACGCGCGCCGCTCCCTCGGTGGTGTGCAGCGCCGAGGCAATTCCCGGGTACGGAATCTCTCCCCGGTCGGCGGTCAGGTGCGGCTTGAGCTGGTTCAATTGGTTGAGCTTTCCGGCGCGGGCGTATTCGCGTTCGAGCCGGGCGGTGGCCTCGGCGAGCAGGGCGAGAGCCCAACGCCGGTCGTATAGTTCGTCGGGGCCGAGCGAGTCGGCGGCTTCGGTTTGAAAGGAGTCTTCGGCCAGGCGCATGTCGAAGTTGAGGGGTGCCCGCCCACCACCGCGCTTGTCCGCGCGGGCCCGCTGCCATTCGTGGGCTAGAAACCGCTTGACCGCCATTCTTAGGAAGCTGCGAAAGCGGCCTCTTTCCGGCTCCACCACTTTCAGGAAGTCCTTGGCCAGAAGCCGGGCGAAGAAGCCTTGCGTCAGGTCTTCGGCATCCTCCGGCGAATGTCCCGAACCGCGGATGAGCGCATAGACCGGATACCAGTAGGTTTGGCAGAGGATTTCCAGTGCCTGGGCGCCGTCAGGCGAAGCCCTGTCCTTGGCGGCAAGGATGACCGACCAATGCGTGGTCAAAAAGAGGCGCCCAGGCGTGTGGTGCGCGATGTGGTTGCCCGATTCAGTAGCCGGCATACCGGTTCATATTACTGAAACGCGCGGGTTTGTTACAGGGCAAAACGGGATGTGAATCCAAGCGCCAACTGCCGAACCACGCCCAGATAGGCTTTGCCCTTTCCGTGTATTCCGTGTATTCCGTGGTTGCCATTGCCATTGAAGTGATGGTCTGAGGCTGCGCCTCGCTCGAACACATGGCAGATCGATGGGACCGATAATCAAGAAAACCTTCCTCCAGGCGATTCGGCTGGAAAGGGACGCAGTTCCGAACTTTGACGCGTACCCGTTCCGCATCCCGGCTGTCAGGCACCTGGAACGGCTGGAATTCGACCCGGCGGTGACCTTCTTTATCGGGGAAAACGGCACCGGCAAATCCACCCTGCTGGAGGCGATTGCCACCAAATACGGGTTCAACGCCGAGGGCGGGAGCAAGAACTTTAACTTTTCGACCGAAGACACCCATTCCGACCTGCACGATTTTATCCGGCTGGAGCGCGGTGTGTTGCACCCTAGCGACGGTTTTTTCTTGCGGGCGGAGAGCTTCTACAATGTCGCTACGGAGATCGACCGCTTGGGAGTCGAACGAGCTTACGGCGGCAAGTCCCTGCACGGCCAATCCCATGGGGAAGCTTTTCTCGCTTTGCTCCAACACCGCTTCCAGGGCGATGGCGTTTACCTGCTGGACGAACCGGAGGCGGCCTTGTCGCCCCAGAGGCAGTTGAGCGTCCTCACGTTGATGCACCGCCTGGTTTACCACCAGTCGCAGCTTGTCATCGCCACGCATTCGCCAATCCTGCTGGCCTATCCAAACGCGCGCATCTACCAGTTTTCGGAGGAGGGCATCTCCCAGATTCAATACACGGAAACCGAGCATTACCAGATCACGAAGGACTTCCTGAACCACTACAACCGGATGCTGGAGCTCTTATTGTCGGCCGAGGATGCAGACCTGGAGTCGAAACGGCGGAAGGACTGATCCAAATAGCGGCTTGCGCAAAAGGCGGCAAGAGCCAGGCCGCTAGTGTAGTGTCCCACACATAGCTAGAAGGCCTCCGAAAAGAAGTTAGTGCCACCACCTGGAACCGTATCACTCCCGAATCGGTCACCGGGATCTTGCACGAGCGTCTTCGCATGCTTGTCAAACAAAACGCCCTGGACACTGCAATAGGCAGAGTTGGACATGTTTACCGTGATTGAGCAATCCTCTCCCTGCCAGCGACTTCCAAAAGCCAAAATCCGTCCCCGCGTAACACCTCCCCCTTCATAGAGGGCCGTGAGGTGAAACCCCGGTCCCGAAAAGAAATGAACATTATGACAACTCGCACCACCACCAGGCCTCCTTTAGCAATTGCCCCCGACGGAAACCTGTCGAAGCCCGCGGAAGCTTCAAACGCGCCGCCACGTCCTCAAGCGCCATTCCCGCGTCGATTCCGCATTGCGGCCAAGCAGTCCACTAGTTTACAATGTTGCAAACTTGATTCGAGAATCATGCCAAACCGCACCTTAAAGACCATCAAATTCAGGAACATCGACCGCGCCTATCAGCTTGCCAAAGAACGTTACGCCTCCCTCGGCGTCGATACGGAGAAGGCCCTCAAGCAGCTTGCGCGGATTTCCATCTCCATTCACTGCTGGCAAGGGGACGACGTGGGCGGGTTTGAGAATGCCGGCCAGGCATTGGGCGGCGGACTGGCCGTCACCGGCAATTATCCCGGCAAGGCCCGCACCCCCTATGAACTGCGGGCCGATTTCGAGCAGGTTATGAGCTTGGTTCCGGGCAGGCATCGTTTCAATCTCCATGCCTCTTACGCCGAAATGGATGGAAAGAAGGTCGAGCGCGACGAGTTAACCGCCGGCCAGTTCAAGAATTGGATTGCCTGGGCCAAATCCCTCGGCATTGGATTGGATTTCAACCAGACCTATTTTGCCCATCCCAAGGTTGTTGGCGGCGTGACTCTCACCAGCCGTGATGCCGGCACGCGCCAGTTTTGGATCGAACACGGCATCCGCTGCCGCGAGATTGGCGCGGCCATCGGCAAGACCCTTGGCAAAACCTGCCTCACCAATCTGTGGATTCCGGACGGCACGAAAGATACCCCCGCCGACCGCCGTGGGCCGCGGGAGCGATTGCTGGAATCGTTGGACGCCATCTTCAAGAAGCGCATCGACCGCAAATACAATGTGGACTCGGTCGAGCCAAAGCTTTTCGGCATCGGGGCGGAGAGCTACACTCCCGGCTCACACGAGTTTTACCTGGGGTACGCCGTCTCACGCAAGATCCTGCTGACCCTGGACGCGGGCCATTATCATCCGACCGAAGGGATTGCGGACAAAATCTCCTCGGTGCTCTGTTACCTGCCGGAGATGGCGCTGCACGTCAGCCGCGGTGTGCGCTGGGACAGCGACCACGTGGTCACGCTCACTGACGAATTGCAGGCGATTGCCCAGGAAATCGTCTGGGGCGGCTACATCGACCGGGTACGGATCGGGCTGGATTATTTCGACGCGAGCATCAACCGGGTTGCCGCCTGGGTCATCGGGGCTCGGAACATGGTCCGAGCGCTGCTGCTGGCGCTGGTGGCACCCATCGAGCAACTCAAGCAATTCGAGGCTGAAGGCGACTTCACCTCGCGCCTGGCCCTCATGGAAGACGCCAAGACGCTCCCCTTCGGCGCTGTCTGGGATTATTACTGCGGGCAGAAGGGCGTCCCGGCGGGCGAGACCTGGCTGGCGGAGGCGAAGCGTTATGAAGAAACCGTTCTCTCGTGGAGAGTCTGAGGCTGTTTGGCCCGCCGCTCGGAAACAGATGGCTACCGGCTTGGCTTGGAATCTGAAATCTCAAATCTAACCCCTGACCTCTGACCTCTGAAATGCGGCCTTACGTCTGGTTACCCATGAATCGCGGTTTATTGATACGATAGAGTATGAATGCCAACCCCTTTCTAGGTGTCTGTTTCCATTGGCTTGGCGGATTGGCCTCGGGCAGCTTTTACGTGCCGTTCCGGGGAGTCAAGAAGTGGTCATGGGAGGTGTACTGGCTGGTGGGCGGGTTTTTTAGCTGGATCATTGCCCCCTGGGTCATCGCTTCGATCAATACCCACGACCTCCTGCAAGTCATTGGCTCGGCGCCGGCATCCAGCCTGTTTTGGGCCTATTTCTGGGGGGCAATGTGGGGCCTGGGCGGGCTGACTTTCGGGCTGACGATGCGGTATCTGGGGATGTCGTTAGGCATGGCGGTGGCGCTGGGCTATTGCGCCGCCTTCGGCACGCTGATGCCACCGATTTTCCATGGCAAGTTTGTTTCACAGGTCCTGGGTACCACTTCGGGCGAAGTCATCCTGGTAGGCGTGCTGATCTGCCTGCTCGGCATCGCGGTCGCGGGCATGGCGGGCATGTCCAAGGAACGGGAAATGAGCGACGAGCAAAAGAAGGCCACCATCAAAGAATTCAATTTTCTCAAGGGCATCCTGGTCGCCACGTTTTCCGGGGTCATGAGCGCCTGCTTCTCTTATGGGCTGGACGCCGCCTCGCCCCTGGCAGTCCTTTCCGCGCAGCACGGGACGAAGGAGCTCTGGACCGGACTGCCCAAGCTCTGCATTGTCCTGCTAGGTGGATTTACCTCGAATTTTATCTGGTGCGTGCTGTTGAACATCAAGAACCGGACTGGCTACCAGTATTTTAGCTCCGAAATCCGTTCCGGAGCGCCGCGGCGAGATGAGGAAAACATCCTTGAAACGGCGATCGACGCCCCCGGCGAGGAGGTCGCCGTCCAGGCGATGGTAGCCAATGCGGTGGCGGTCGAGCGCGCGCCGATGCTCAACAACTATTTCTTCTCCGCTCTAGCGGGGACAACCTGGTATTTCCAGTTCTTCTTTTATACCATGGGCGAGACACAGATGGGCAACTATAAGTTCTCAAGCTGGACGCTCCACATGGCCAGCATCATCATTTTTAGCTCACTTTGGGGCATCGCTCTTAAGGAATGGAAAGGTTCAAGCCTGTTCACAAGAATGCTGCTGGGATTGGGCCTGTTTACCCTCGTCTTCTCAACAATTGTCGTCGGGTTTGGCAATTACCTGGCCGCCAAATAATCGCCTATGGCTCAAGAAGTCTATCTCGCCATCGATCTCGGCGCCGAGAGCGGGCGCGTCATGGCCGGTTTATGGAACGGCAAAACTCTCCGGCTCCAGGAGATTCATCGCTTTCCAAACGGACCGGTTCTCCTGGCGGACACACTGCGCTGGGACCTTATGGGCCTCTGGTCCGAGATTCAGACCGGGCTGGCGCTGGCGGTCACACAATTTGGCAAATCGATTGTCTCAGTCGGCGCGGATACCTGGGGCGTCGATTTCGTCCTTTTGAGCCGCCACAACGAAGTGCTGGGAGAGCCTTGCCATTACCGGGACTCGCGCACCAACGGCATGATGGACAAGGCCTTCAAGAAAGTGCCGCCCGGCGCCATCTTCAAGCAGACCGGCCTTCAGTTCATGCAGTTCAACACGCTCTTCCAGTTGCTCGCCATCCAGCAGAACACGCCCGAACTGCTCGACTCTGCCGACTGTCTGCTGTTCATGCCTGACTTTATTCATTGGGCGCTCTGCGGCTCGCGCGTGGCCGAGTTCACCATCGCCTCGACCAGCCAATGCATGAACACGCTCACCCGCGATTGGGCAAAGCCGCTGCTCAAGAAACTGGGGCTTCCCTCCCGCATTTTTCCCCCCATCGTGGCTCCCGGAACCGAGCTTGGGACCTTGCGTCCGGGCCTCGCGGCCAGAATAGGCGCGGGCAATATCAAGGTCGTTGCGCCCCCTTCGCACGATACCGCCTCGGCGGTGGCCGGTGTGCCGGCCGCAAACACCGGCCAGACCACCTGGGCCTATCTGAGTTCAGGCACCTGGTCGCTCATGGGCGTCGAGACCCCGCGGCCCTCGCTCACGGACCGGACGCATGAATTAAACCTTACCAACGAGGGTGGCATCGACGGCACCTATCGGCTGCTCAAGAACATCATGGGCCTTTGGCTCGTGCAGCAGTGCAAGCGCGCCTTCGATGCGCACGGCAAACACTACGATTACGCCCAACTCGCCCGCGTCGCCGCCGAAGCCAAACCCCTCCGCTCGCTCGTCAATCCTGACGATCCGCGCTTCCTCAACCCGCCCGACATGCCCAAGGCCATCCAAGCCCTCTGTCGCGAGACCGGCCAACCGGCGCCGCGCACCGAAGGCGAGTTGGTCCGTTGCGCTTACGAGAGCCTGGCGCTGAAATACCGGCAGGTGCTGGGCTGGCTCGAAGAGTTGGCCGGCAGCCGCATCGAAGTGATTCATATCGTGGGAGGCGGTTCGCAAAGCCAGATCCTTAACCAGTTCACGGCTGACGCCTGCCAGCGCACCGTGATGGCGGGCCCGGTAGAAGCAACCGCCATGGGTAATCTCCTCGGCCAGGCGCGGGCGGACGGCGAACTGGCGTCCTTGTCCGAAATGCGCCAGGTCATCCGCAAATCGAGCGAAGTTAGAACCTACGCACCTCAGAAAGCAGATGCCTGGGAGAATGCCGCCGCCTCGTTCGCGCGGTCCGCCAGGCGCCATTCACGGCCCTGAAGTATCAGCCGCAAGCCATGCCCGAGCTAAGCCGCTTTTACGGGATCATCATCCGGATGTTCTACGAGGATCATCCACCGCCTCACTTTCACGCCGTTTAGTTATGATTCGAATTGTTGAGGCCACACCAATTTTGCCGCGTGGTCGTTCTCTGATCGGCGTGGAGGTCAGGCCGCCTTGCGTAGCGGCCGAACCTCCTTCTGGATGAGCGCGAGCTTGGCTTCCACGGCCAGGCGCAGCTCGTACTCCGACTGAAGATTCATCCAGAACTGGGCGTCAATCCCAAAATAGACTCCCAACCGCAGGGCCGTCTCGGCGCTGATAGGGCGTCTGCCGCTGACGATCAATTGCAGCGTTGATTGCGGGATGCCGGCGTCCTTGGCCACACGGTAAACACTCATCCCGTTGGGTTGAATGAATTCTCGGAGAAGAAGTTCACCTGGAGGAGTGAGCCGAATCTGTTTCATAAAGAATGGGTCAATGGTAATCGGTAATTTCGACGGCGTGGGCGTTTCCGTTCTCCCAGCGAAAGCATATTCGCCATTGGTTGTTGATGCGAATGCTGTGTTGGCCCTTACGGGCGCCTTTCAAAGCCTCGAGCCTGTTGCCTGGTGGAACCGCCATGTTCTGGAGGCGGACGGCCGCATTGAGCAGACGCAGCTTGTTCAAAGCTGTTTCCTGGATGTCCGTGGGCAGCTTTCGGGAAAATTGCCGATTCCAGACCCTCTCGGTCTCTTTGTCGGCGAAGCTCGCTATCACATAATGGAATATGTTTCAGAACGAAATACCCGTCAAGAATGGAATGCTGCAGGTGGTTCCAGGGCAATCGCGCTTCTTTGACAGTCATCCGAGCGAAAACGTGGACCCGGTAACGGCCTCGCCAACGCCTCCTAATTCGCGCTCCCGATCTCGACCGAAAAATCGTGTGTGCGTACGTACAAAAAAACGGTCCGGCATCTTCCCATGGCCCTCCCCCCAAACCTAGACTTCCCAATCCTCAGCGAAACTGCTAAAGGTCCAATCCTATGCGCAAGTGCAAGTGTTCGGGACTATGCGGGCCTCAAGGCAACGATTTCACCCGGCGCGAGTTCCTGGGAATCGTCGGAACCGGGAGCGCGGCGGTATTGTTCGGGACACCGGCTTGGGGCGCCTTCGAGCTGCCCAAGGATGAATTTGATCGCTGGCTGCACTCTCTTTCTGCCCCCTCCAAGCCGCGGCGCTACTTTTCAGACATCCACACCGACGCCCGGATGCACCTGGGCGGCATTGGAACCGGCAACGTCGAGATCGGCGTCGATGGGCAGTTCACGACCTGGCAGCTTTTCAACACGCTTCAAGATGGAGAGGTCCCGCTCTACTTCGCAGTCTGCGCCGGTGGTGTGGCCAAGTTGCTCCAAACCGTCGGCGGGCCAAATTGGCCGAAGGTGTGCCGCATCGAAATGTCCGGCGAATACCCCATCGCCCAACTTCGTTTCGAGGATTCGGAGTCGCCGGTCGTCCTCGAGTTGACCGCTTTTACTCCCTTCGCGCCGCTGGACGACGGCCTCTCTTCCATTCCGCTGGCCGCGCTGAATTTCCGGATTCACAACAGGAGCGGCAAGCCGGAGAGGGTTTCAGTGGCCGCCTTTATGCAAAACCCGGTTGGCTACGACGCCACCGGGCCTAACCATTCGGTCTTTAATCCGAGATTTGGAGGGAATTACAATGACATCCTCCGGGCTGGCAAGGCCGGCGGATTGCACCTGCGCGCCACTGCGGCGCCTGAACCTACACTGGATCGTCCGGTCACCATTTTCGCCAGTGACAACCTCCGGGCGCTCAAATCCCCTCCCCTCGATCGTCCCGAAAACCTCAACCTGGAGTTCCTCGATTCCTTCACGCTGCCGACAGCCAACGCCAGCGCGAACTCTGGCCGGGTTATCTGGCTGGAAGAGCCGCCCGTCCAAACGCCCGAGCCATTCCTCCGCACCGCCAAAGACGCCGTCCAAGCGGGGGCCACGCTGCTTTTTGCCGGCACCCGCCTGCCCCTTCTGCAGGCCTACGGTTCCTGGACGAGCGGCAAGCCGGTCTCTGATCAGATCGAGTTCTCGGACCTTCCGGGCAAGCGCTCCCTGATGGCCTTGCTGGAGGAGTTGCTCCCGGCCCGTTTCAGCGGGGTCGAACCAGTGGCGCCGCAAGACGGGCGCGCTCGAGTAAGATTCTCAGATCTGGAATTGCGTGCCGGAGCCGAACGCTCCACTGCGCCAGACGGAACGGCACTGATTTCATGGCCGTTAGGAAAGGGCAAGGTGGTTATCACGGCGGGCGCCGTCCTGGAGCCGGAACAAGCGGGCATATCGAGCCTCCGCCAGAGGGCTTATTCTCTGCTCTGCGGCCTCGTCGGCGCGACCTATACTGTCCCGGCAGGTATTCATCCCAAGGCGCCCGGTTTCGGCACGCTGGCCTTGGCCACCCTGGGACCAGAACCCTCGGTGTTGCCTGGCTTCGAAGATTGGGATTCGGCGTGGCAGACCTTCTCCGTCCAAGGCCGGTTCGAGCGAGTTGAGAACGCCAGTGCCACGAAGCCGAGTCCGGCGGGCCGAACCCTCAATGGCGCCGTTGCTTCGACCGTCACCATCCCCGCCGGAGGCAGCGTCGAAATCCCCTTCCTGCTGGCGTGGCATTATCCGAACAAGTACAGCTCACCGGACAGGAACGGAGACGAAACCTGGATGGGCTGCCATTACGCCACCCGCTGGGCGGATGCGGAGGCGGTGGTGCGAGAAAGCGCCGAAAAGTTCGATGAGTTGCGGCAGCGGACCGCCTCGTTCCGTGACCTGCTTTACTCGAGCACTCTGCCCTGGTGGCTCCTTGACGCCGTAACCGCCAACGCCGGCACCATCCGGCACATCGGCGTGGTCTTTCGAATCGCCAACGGGGACATCTACGGTTGGGAGGGCTCCAATGGTTGTTGTCAGCCGACCTGCACCCACGTCTGGGGCTACGAACAGGCCCTGGCACACCTCTTCCCCGCGCTTGAGAGGGAGATGCGCCGCATCGACTACATGCATCAACAACGGCCCGATGGCGGGATCAACAACCGCACGCAGGTCCCTTCGCCGCCCTATCCGACCGGCGAGCACCCCTTTACCGACGGCCAGGCCAGTTGCATCCTCAAGGCCTATCGTGAGGCCCTCAACAGCCCGGACGCCGCGTTTCTCGAAGAATACTGGCCGCGGGTTAAGCGCGCCGTCCACTACCTCATGAACCGCGACGCCAGGCTGGCGGACGGCCAGCCCGCCGGCATTCTCCAGGATGATCAGTGGAATACTTACGACGAGGCCCTGCACGGCGTTACCACCTTCATCAGCGGCTATTATCTCGCCGCTCTGCGAGCCGGCGAGGAATGGGCCCGCCGCATGGGCGATTCCGCCGCCGCCGAACAATTCCACGCCATTTTCCAAAGGGGCCAGAGGAAGCTGATCGAGCTGTGCTGGAACGGTCAGTACTTCCAGCAGCACCTCCCGGATTACCTCCACCGGTCGGGCGAAGTCGGCCCCGGCTGCATGGCAGATCAACTCATCGGCCAATGGTGGGCCCACCAGCTTGGGCTGGGTTATATCCTCCCCAAGGAGATGGTCCTCTCGTCTCTGAAGGCCATCTTCAAGTACAACTTCAAATCCGACCTCACCGGCTGGCGCCATTCACCGCGGGCCTTTGCGGGCGCCAAGGACAAGGGCCTGATCATTTGCACCTGGCCCAAGGGAGGCCGCCCTCCGCGCGTCATGCTCTACTCGGACGAAGTCTGGACGGGGATTGAATACCAGGTCGCCGCGCTCATGATTTACGAGGGGCTGCTCGAAGAGGGCCTCGCTATCGTCAAGGGCGCGCGCGACCGTTACGACGGTGTGCCACGCCCTCCTATCCCCCGCAATCCCTGGAACGAAATCGAGTGTGGTGGCCACTATGCCCGGGCCATGTCGTCCTGGTCGCTGCTTTTGGCCCTGTCGGGCTGGAGGTACGACGGGCCGCGCCGGGCGCTGCATCTGGCGCCCTGCTATGAGCCAAAGGACTTCAGATGCCTCTTCACGGGGCCGGAAGGCTGGGGCGCCCTGGCTCAATCACGAACGGCTCTGACCCAGCGCAACCAAATCCGCCTTCAGGAGGGCCGATTGCTTCTCTCCCAAATCACCGTTGCGACCAGTGCCACTCCCAGCCGGGCCGAGGCGCGGTGCGGCGGCCGGGCAGTCAGAACCATGCTCAGCGCCGCGGGGAACCTCGCGTCCGTGCGGTTCGAACGAGTGTTGACCTTGAGGCCGGAAATGCCGCTCGACCTGATCTTGACCTGACCGAGTGCCCCCGCGAAAAGAATGAAACGTCCGCCCCAATCGCAAACCGCAAATCGAAAATGAGTCCAACTACGGGCCCGTCCCAGCCAACACTGGGGGGCTTGGCGGCAGCAATTCTTTTTAGGTTTGATGAGGGAGAGAAACTGAAAGCGGCGGTCAGCGCCGCAAACGCTCCGCGGGGTACCCACCGGCCGGCCCGGCAAACGCCCAAGGGTCAGCCAAGCCTTTGGAGATCTCGAGGGCGCGGACCCTGGCGAAGCCCTTGGAGTGTCCCGACACGGGTCGGGACCACTTTCCTCTTCTTTCCTTCCCCAAACATAAAACGTGCATTGCCGCGGTGCTTGATGTTTGGCTTGCCCCAGCGGAGGTGCCAGCATAGATTGGAGAAAGATGTTTGATTCCATCCGTTCTGAATTAACCACCGCCGCGGACAAATTGAACCACCTGCGGAGGTTTCTTTGACGTCCCGACCGCTCAAAAGCGCCTCGCCGAGGTCGATGCTTTGATGGCGGCGGACGGCTTCTGGAATAATAAGGATCAGGCCCAAAAGCTCATTGAGGAGGCCGGCGTTCTTCGCGGCAAAACCGAACCGCTTCTCCAGGCGCAGAAGGAGTTGGAAGACCTTCACGTCATGCTTGAGTTGGGGGAGGCCGAACCGGACTCCGGGCAGGCGAAGGTTGAAGAGGAGCTGGGAACCGACGTTTCGCGCTTCATCAAGGAGCTCGATGCCCTGGAGCTAAGGATCTTTCTGAACGGTCCTCACGATTCGAGCAACTGCATCATGAGCATCAATGCCGGCGCCGGCGGGACTGAGTCGTGCGACTGGGCGAACATGCTGCTGCGAATGTATCAGCGATGGGCCGAGTCTCGGGGCTGGGAGGCCGATATGGAAGATGTGCTGCCGGGAGAAACGGCTGGAATCAAGAGCGCCACGCTCCTCATTCGAGGCGAGAATGCCTACGGCTTCTGCAAGGCCGAACGCGGGGTCCATCGCCTGGTGCGCCTTTCTCCGTTTGACGCGAACAAGCGGCGGCATACCAGTTTTGCCAGCGTCGATACCATCGCCGAAATCGAGGAGACGTCATCGGACATCACGATTCCACCCAGCGAACTGAAGGTGGACACTTACCGTTCCGGGGGCAAAGGCGGCCAGAACGTCAACAAAGTAGAGACGGCAGTCCGGATCACGCATATTCCGACCGGCATTATCGCCGCCTCGCAGAGCCAGCGTTCCCAACACCAGAACCGCGCTACCGCCTTAAGGCTGCTGATTTCAAAAATCTACGCTCAGCGCCTGGACCAGCAGAAGGCCGAAATGGAGCGGTTTTATGGCGAAAAAGGCAGCATTTCGTGGGGCAACCAGATCCGCAGTTATGTGTTTCAGCCCTATCGAATGGTGAAGGACCTGCGAACCGGGATCGAGACCAGCAACACGCAGGCCGTGATGGACGGCGACCTGGACATGTTCGTCAACGGTTGGCTGCGCGCGGGTTCTCCGACCAAGCGGATGCAGGGAATCAAAGACGACGAGGAGTGACCATTCTCCAAACCATCGTCGAAGAAAAGCAACGCGAAGTCGCGCGCTTGCCGCAGCGCCCCGTCTCAGCCGCCGATCTCCGGGCAGCCAATCTGGCGCGGAGGCCGCCGCGGGATTTCCTCGCCGCACTGCGGCGTCCCAAGGTCGGAGACGTGGCGCTGATCGCGGAGGTGAAAAAGGCATCGCCATCGGCGGGTGTTATTCGGGCGGACTTCGACCCGGTCCAGATAGCCCGACAGTATGAAGCGGCGGAAGCGAGTTGCCTGTCGGTTCTGACGGATGAGAAGTTTTTCCAAGGGTGTTTGACCTCTCTGCGGCAAATCCGGGAGGCGGTGAGTCTGCCCCTCTTGCGCAAGGATTTCATCATCGATGACCGTCAGATTCTTGAGGCGGTGGAGTGGGGGGCGGACGCTATCCTGCTCATCGTGGCGATTCTGGACGACGAGCGATTGGCAGCGCTGCATTCCCTCGCCCGAGGTGGCGGTTTGGCCGCGCTGGTCGAGGTGCATGACGAGCACGAACTGGAGCGGGCCTTGGGCATTGGCCCCGAACTAATCGGGGTGAACAATCGCGACTTGAGGACATTCAAGGTTGATCTCGCGACGACGGAGCGTTTGGCCCAGCGTCTCCACTCCGCCCTGAAATCCAGCGCCCCGCCTGCCCCGCCACTCCTGGTGGCTGAAAGCGGCATTCACACCCGGGAAGACGTGGAGCGCCTGGCGGCCTGCGGCGTCAATGCCATCCTCGTAGGCGAATCGCTGATGAGGCAGGATGACCTCCGCGCAAAGGCGCGGGAATTGCTGGGATTCCGCTCATAGCGCGCTTCGAGGTGGACGGGGATCCACCGTCATTGTCGTGAGGGAAAACCATTTCACTTCGTCGAACGGTTGTGGGGCGGATTCTTTTGAGGCAGGTCCGTGATGGAAACGATGTGGAGGGCGTCGATTTTCGTGATGACATCGTTTCGCCCGAGGATGGCGATAATGTTCTTGCCAACAATGAGAAAATCAGGGTGCCGCACCTCGAACCGACGCCCGTTGGTCAGTTCAACCGCAAAGGGGTGAAATCCATTGGTCAGCCGCTCACGAATGTGGCTCAGATTCATGTCTCATTCAATCCAGCAACGACCAAATCAGGTTCGCCACAGCCGAGATACCCCGGTGACGCTCGCCATAATCGAACGTGTCCGGAAAGGCCGGGGCCGAGCTGAGCTGGGAGGCGCGGGCGGCGCTCAGTTCCCGCCGCTCCTGCTCCAGTTTGGCGATCTCTCGCTCGCGTGCCTGCTCCAGTCCACCGCCCCGGATGAACTCGACGATCTGGCGCAGTTCATCTTTATCGAACCAGGTCCCATGCGCTTTGCAGACATCCACCACCACATGGGAGCAATGGGCGAAATTGACGCGGTTCATGAGCTTCTGGCAGACGGGGCAGGGCAAATACCGGATCTTTTCTTCCAGCGGAGCCGAATCGGAGTCGGGGAGATGTTGGGCGTTGCCCAACACCGCCGCCTGGCTCTCGCTGTCGGCCTGAATCCGTTCCAGCGAGGCGGCATCCACCCACGTGCCCTCGCACTGGGGACATTCCAGCAGGGTCGTCTTGCCGAGTTGCACCGTCTTCATCTCCACCCCGCAACGGGGGCATTTCTCCTTGGCCGCCCCGATCTCCTCCCGCTCCACTGGCGCGCCACAATGAGGGCAGAACTTTGCGCCCTGAAAAATCATCCCGAAACAGGAGGGACAGGCCACCGTCGCCAACCGCGCGCCGCAATGCTCGCAACGGGTGGCGCTGCTCGCCACCGCGGCCCCGCACATAGGGCAATTCAAGGTTCCTGCGTCTCGTTCCGCTGCCATAATCTATCTCTGCAAAATCTGACCGCAACTGATCAGGTCAAACCGCCTGCGCAGTCAGGCTTAACTTAAGGCCCAAGGCGAAGCCGGTAAAATTCTTTCGGCGCCGCTGAGACTGGGGCGGTAATATGAACCTCAGTACCCGGGCTATTCGTCGTGAACGCCGTCGTCCACGAACCCGGCGTCAGGTCCGGGCTGGATTCGAGGATGAGAGTTTGGCCGGCGGAGGCAGTGACATTAAAGCTGAGCGCGTTTCCGGCAAAGACTGGTTCGGAGATCACCGGCTGGACAGCCGTGCCGCCGTTGGATGTATCCAGGCCCAAATCAGTCGCGGTTGCCCGAAAGCCAAAGGCGGCGATGGTAGCGTTAGTGTGGGCTGTCCACCGATAGAAAGTCACCACCACGTCATAAGAGGAGTTGGTCTGGAATTTCCCGGCAGGAATTGTTACGGAAGTGGCCGTGCCCTTGAGGCCGTTGGTGCTGCCCAAGCCACCAGTGAAGAAGACCTGGCCGGCATCACCAGAGACATCGACAGAGATGAAATCGTTGCCGGTAGCGCCCACGAACGGGTCCCAAGTCAGCACGAACGGCTGCGAAGGGTTTACCGCCTGGAGGGCGCTCCAGTTGGTGACGTGCGGCGCATTAGGCTGATCCGTCGTTGCGGGCAGGGTAGCGGTCGTCTGCTGGTTTTGCGGGGTGGCGGTGATTTGGAAAGCATAGTCCCCCGCGGGATAGGTCGCGTTGAAGCTCGTCAGGTTGGAACTAAAATCATAGAAAATGTAGTCCTCTTTCCTGACAGGATTTGAGAGCGACTTCACAATGCTTGTAGGCAAGGTCACCGAAACAGCCGTGGCGGCCACATTCGAGGCCACGACGGTGGCGGCAAGAAAGCCGTAGGGCGCGTTGGTGTCTAGGGCCGGCGAGGCGCTTGAATCCTGATTGTAGGTGTGAACGACGCCGGCACTGCAGACTGTAATCCGGTTTGTGCCGGAGCCGGTATTGCCGCCTCCGGAACCGGCGGTGAAAGTGCCATAGCCGGACAGGGGATTACCCAGCGAGTCGCCCGTTTGACTTTGCGCTCCCACCACATAAGTCACCTGTGTGGCAGGCCAGGGTTGAACCGGAGTGCAGGTCAGGACTGTGAAGTCGGCATTCCAGGAGGAGGTGACCTGCGGCGGGTTCATCGGATTGGAAATAACAATGAATTGAGCCGTCGTAGCGTTGGTATCCATCGCCTCGTTGAAGGTGAAGACCACGGGCGCCGTGGTACTGCCGGGGGTGGTGACCGAGACAGTCAGTTGAGCGCGGGCTTGGAGCGTCAGTGCCAGCAGGCCAGCCAGCGCGGCGTATCGCGACAGGGTTCGAGGTGCCAGGTTCATAGTCTTTTGATCAGGACAGGAGTGATATTGTTTGATTTGAACGTTTGACTGCTTGAGAATCGACTCATGCTCATTCCAACTTGAACTGCTTCCATTGAACTTGAGCCAACACGGCGGCGCGCCGAGCCACCTCGGGCGTCAACGCATCCAAACAGCCGCGTTGCCGATGGGACGGTGTGATTCTTGACATTCGGGAGAAATAGCACCACAGAAATTCAACGGCGTCAAGCCTGTTTCGAGCGCGCTTGAGCGTCGAATGTTGAATGTCTCCGCTCGTGTCGCCCAGTGCCCCGGTCGATTGCTTCCCCTTGCCAGACTCCCGATTTCTGATCTAATTATTACTCCGTGATGAAAAGCGTACTGACGTTTCAACAAATAAGGGAGCGGTATGCCGGCGAATGGCTGCTGATTAAAGACCCGCAGTTAGACGATGGCTTGGCGGTAGTTGCCGGCGAAGTGCTTGCACATTCGGCTTCGCGCGATGAGGTTTATCGCCAGTTGGCCCGCGCTCAGGGCCAGCGGGTCAGCCTTGAATACGCTGGAAAGATCCCCAGTGACCTGGCGGTGGCGCTGTGAGCGACTCGTGTTTGTATCCGCTCGAACGAATCGGAACCCTACTCATGACCCGGGCGGCCGCAACCGGTCCGAACGGCGGCGCCGTGGTAATGCGGTTGCTCGTGGATACCGGCGCCAGCTACACCATCGTTCCGGTCGAAGCCGTCGAACGAATTGGTTGCGACACGCACCATCCTCTGGATACGATACGGATTGTGGCGGCGAATGGCATCATGATTTCGCCGGTTGTAAAATTGGCACGCTTCAGATCTCTGGGTGTCGAGTTGGCGAATCTGCCGGTCGTGGCACACACCCTTCCCTCCGGCACTTACGTGGATGGGCTGTTGGGAATGGATGTATTGAGCCGTTTGGGCGCGGTGCTGGATGTCGCCCGGGCTGTAGTGCGCGTGCGCCGTTGAATCCTCGTCAAACAATCGTGAGCGGTTGTGTCGGCGGGGGACCTTGTGAGCATAGCTGAACAGTTTGAGCGAACCCATGAACGTTACGACATTTTCATTCCCGACGACGGTCCTTTTTGGGCCGGGAGCCTTGGCTGAACTTCCCGCCCGGGCGCAGCGAGCGGGCATCCAACGTCCCCTGGTTGTGACCGACCCCGGCCTATTGCGGACCGAGGCCTTTCGGGCGCTGGCAAGGACGCTCGGTGAGGCGGCCCAACGCAAGCATTGGTTTGTATATTCCGGTGTGCATCCGAATCCCGTAGAAACTGATGTTCGTGAAGCCGCGGCCGTTTTCCGCGAGCGGGGATGCGACGGCGTTGTTGCGATTGGCGGCGGCAGCGCGTTGGATGCCGGCAAGGCCGCGCGGTTGCTGGTAAAGCGGCCCGAATTGAATTTTGCCCGGTTCTACGATGAATCCGATTGGTCAGATTTGCCGCCCTTTGTCGCGATTCCAACCACCGCGGGCACCGGCAGCGAGGTTGGACGAAGTTCGGTCATCACGCTCGACGCCACCAAGCGGAAGGCGGTGCTGTTCCATCCGGAGATGCTGGCCCGGTTCGTCGTTCTCGACCCCGAGTTAACGGTTGGCCTGCCGCCCGAGCTGACGGCCGCCACCGGCGCCGATGCCTTGACCCATTGCATCGAGTCCTTCACCTGTCCCGTGTTTCATCCGATGTGCGACGGCATCGCGCTGGAGGGGATTCGGCTTATCGGGGAGGCCCTGCCTCGCGCTTATCGGGACGGAGGCGACATCGACGCTCGCGGCAAGATGCTCGTGGCGGCGGCCATGGGAGCGGTGGCCTTCCAGAAAGACCTCGGTGTGGTCCATTCCCTGGCTCACCCCCTCTCAACGATCTGCGGGCTGCACCATGGATTGGCCAACGCCCTCTGCCTTGTCGCCGGGATGAGGTTCTGCGCCGCCCGCAGGCCGGGCATTTACCGGCGCGTCGGCATCGCCTGTGGGCTGGATGTGCTCAAGGGGTCCGATGCCAAAGCTGACGAGCGGACCATCTCGTTCATCGCCCAATTCCTGGCGGCGTTGAGTCTCGACTTGCGGCTGAGCGCTCACGGGGTCGGGGCGGAACAACTTGACGCCTTGGTTGCCCAGGCCGTCGAAGACCCCTGCCATAAGACCAATGTTGTCCCGGTTTCCGCCCAGGATTTCCGCAGCCTCTACCGCGAAGTGCTATGACCATTCCCACCCAACTCTTTGTCGATGGCGCCTGGCACGAGTCCAGGTCCGGTCGCAAGACCACGCTCATCAACCCCGCCACCGAAGAAGCGTCCGCCGAGGTCTCCGCGGCCCAAATTGAGGACATCGACAGCGCCGTCCAGTCCGCCCACCGCGCCTGGGAAGGCGGCTGGCGCTCTCTCGCCCCTGGCAAGCGGACGGAGGTTTTGTTCAATGTCGCCCGCCTCCTGAGAGAGGAATTAGAGCAAATCGCCCAACTCGAGACGCTGCACATTGGCAAGCCGATTACCGACGCGCGGGATGAAGCGGCACTCGGCGCCCGCGTGTTTGAGTTCTACGCGGGGGCGGTTACGGCGTTTCATGGGCAAACCATCCCCATCGCCCGAGGTGGGTTCGACTTTACCTTGCGCCAGCCAATGGGCGTCGTGGCCTGCATCGTCCCCTGGAATTTCCCGTTTCCTATCGCCTGCTGGAAGGCGGCGCCCGCTTTGGCGGCCGGCAATTGCGTGGTGCTCAAGCCCGCTTCTCTCTCACCTCTGACCGCGCTGGCGCTGGGTGAAATCGCGCACCGCGCCGGCCTGCCGCCGGGCGTGCTGCAGGTGCTGCCCGGCTCCGGGGCCGCGATTGGCGAGACGCTGGTAACCCATCCGCTCATCCGAAAGGTGTCCTTTACGGGTTCGACCGACGTGGGCCGCCGGATTATGGAACTAGCCGCACGGGACATTAAGCGCGTCTCTCTCGAACTGGGCGGCAAGTCGCCCAACATCATCTTCGCCGACGGTGACTGGAAGCGCGCGGCGGCGACCTCCCCGATGAGCGTGTTCGCCAACACCGGTCAGGACTGCTGTGCCCGCAGCCGGGTGTTCGTGGAGCGCGGCATATTCGAGCCGTTTGTCGAGGCCTTCGTCGCTTCGACGAAGACGCTCGTCGTCGGGGACCCGGCGCGGCCTGAGACACAACTTGGACCTCTGGTCTCATCCGGACAGCGGACCACGGTTGAAGAGTTTCTGACCGATGCCCGCAGGCATGGGAGCCAAATTGTGTGCGGCGGTGGACGGCCTCAGAGCCGGGGCTATTATCTCGAGCCCACCGTGCTGCTGGGCGTGAAGAACGAGGAACGATGTTGGCGGGAGGAAATCTTCGGGCCGGTTGTGTGCATCCGGCCTTTTGAAGACGAAGCTCAAATGTTGCGGGAGGTCAACGCTTCGTCCTACGGCTTGAGCGGCTCGCTCTGGACCAACGACCTGCGCCGTGCCCTCCGAGTAGTCCGAGCCGTCGAGAGCGGCGTCCTGAGCATCAACTCGCACAGCAGCGTGCATGTGGAGGCCCCGTTTGGCGGGTTCAAGCAAAGCGGCGTTGGGCGCGACTTGGGCATGGCCGCCATGGAGGGCTATACCGAACTCAAAAACGTTTATGTCGCCGAGACCTGAATTGACGCTTCAAACGCTCCGGAGCGAAATCCGCTCCGGAGCCATCGACACGGTTATTGTGGCCCTGCCGGACCCCTTTGGCCGGTTGGTCGGCAAGCGATTTCGCGCGGAGATTTTTATCGACTCCGTCCTCGAGCACGGCACCCACGGCTGCAATTACTTGCTGACGGTGAACATGGAGATGGACCCGTTGGAGGGCTTTAAGGTGGCGAGTTGGGAGGCGGGTTTCGGCGATTTCACCCTCCAACCGGACTTGCCCACGCTCCGCATCCTGCCCTGGCAGCCCGGCACGGCATTGGTCTTCTGCGACCACACAAAGCCGGGCGTAACTGCTCAGGTCAAGCCGCCTGACGCACGCGATAGGAGCGCGGACGCCCTCGTCCGCGTCTCGGGAAAGCCGCACTTGCGGACGAGGGCGTCCGCGCTCCTATCACCACCTGAGCAGTTACAACCGGGTGGCGCGCTAGTCGCCGAGGCCCCGCGCTCGGTGTTGCGCGGCCAAATCGACGCCCTGGCCAAGGCCGGCATGACCTGCCTTTGCGCCAGCGAGTTGGAGTTCTACCTCTTCAACCAGACTTACCACTCCGCCCATGCCGCTGGCTATCGCGATTTGCAGCCCTCCAGCGATTACCGCATCGATTATCACCTGATGCAGCCTGCCCGCGACGAGCCCCTCATGCGCGCCATTCGCAATGGCATGACCGCGGCGCGCGTCCCGGTCGAGAGCAGCAAAGGCGAATGGAGCCGCGGCCAGCATGAAATCAACTTCGTGTGCGCCGATCCCCTGGCCATGGCTGACATGCACCTGCTCTTCAAGCAAGGCGTCAAGGAAATCGCCGACCAGCACGGTAAATCCGTCTCTTTCATGGCCAAGTACGCCCCAAGCGAGGCGGGTAACTCCTGCCACATTCATATCAGCCTTTGGAAAGGACATCGCCCCCTGTTTTGGGATGGAGAGGCTCCCAAACCGGTTCGTGGCGTCCCCAAACAGAACAACGCCGCTCGTCCCTCCGTGCGCGGCGCTCCCTCGACCCTATTTCGCCAGTTCCTGGGCGGCCTGATGAAATACTCGCCCGAATTCTGCCTCTTTTACGCCCCCACCATCAACAGCTACAAACGGTACCAACCTGGCAGTTGGGCCCCCACGCGCATGGCTTGGGCGCTGGACAACCGGACCGTCGGCTTTCGCGTTGTGGGTGAAGGCCCCTCGTTTCGAATCGAGAACCGGATGCCCGGCGCTGACGCCAACCCGTATTTGGCGTTTGCGGCCATGCTGGCAGCCGGACGTGCCGGCGTTGTTGAAGAACTGGATTGCGGAGAGGAATACCTCGGCAACGCCTATGTGGACAAGACACTGCCCCGGCTCCCCTCAACCCTGCGCGACGCGACCGACCTCTTCGCCACCTCGGCCCTGGCGCGCTCCTCTTTTGGTGATGACGTGGTCGATTTTTATGTCCATCACGCTCGCCTTGAAATCGAGGCCTTTAACAACGCCGTCACGGATTGGGAGAAAAGCCGGTACTTCGAGCGAATCTGATAGGAGCGCGGACGCCCTCGTCCGCCACTGCGGCTACCTCGAGACGCCGACGAAGGCGTCCGCGCTCCTATCGCCACCCGCGCAGTTACGTCAAAATCAAGTGCGGACCCCCGCCATCAATTGCCCCGAATCCAGGGGACGTTCCCCTTCGGTTGGCCCGACTTTCTCGAAATCGCCTCGGAGCATTTTCAAGGCGTATCGTTCCTGCTCGATTTCAAAGCGCGTACGCACACCGTACCGGCGCAAGACGTGGACGGGCGGACACCACCCTTGAATCGCGTGCTGGAGCAGAAAGCCGGAAACCGCCAGCGGCACGACCAGCCATCTACGGCTGGAGGTAATGCTCAGGACCAATCCCAATAGCCCTAATGACGCCGCGTTAGCCTCCAGCACCCGCTCAAGGTCCCACTCGGCGTCCAACTCTGCTATCCGCTCGGAAATGGCCTGTTTCTCCTGCGTTGCGAAATAGCGCATGCGCCGTTCGAGCTGACTATCAATCTTCCGGTTAATTTCCGGATTCGTGTTTGTTCTGACCCGATCTTCTATCGTATTCATTGGAAAAACGCCTTATGCCGCCTCTCAGTGGCGCGAGAAGCGGCTGAGTGCCGCCTCCCACCCCGGACTCCTTGGCTGCTGAAATCATTGTCACCACTCCCTCACGCTCCGGCGCTCGCCACCGTCGCCAACGGACTAACAACTATTTTAGTTTAATCTCAGGACTTGCGGGAAGATACTGGGGTTTCCACCCCCCCTGCACCACCGCCGTGGACTTCCTCCAGCGCACCCGTACCTCGCGCAGCGTTTGGAGTGCGGCGCGGACCGCCGCTTTCGTTTTCTGTCCTCCCCAGAGCGTAAAATGAGAAATCGCTGTCGTCTGCCTCTCCACAAGGCCGCAGCGGCGGACGAGGGGCCTCCGCGCTCCGATCAGCACCTGAGCAGTTACGTATCGCCGATTGCCAACCGGCGATACAGCCGATTGGCAATCGGCGCTACGGTCATAGTGGGGGGGGGGCGGGGTCGAGCTAGAGGCTATCCGAAAAGGGTGACTTAATCGGCCACCTCATCGAATTTGCCTGATTCTCGATTAAGTGACCGACGAAGTGGGCGATAAAGTGAACCCGATCGGACCTTTTCGGATCGGGTCGAGCTAAGCGCCCTATGGCCGAGGGCGCGTTTTGATCTGGCGATCTCGCCTCAGGCAAGGTAAGAATAGGAACCGTGGATGAGAACAGCAAGATAGACAGGGCTCGCTTCAGAGATATGGCGGCCTTCCAGCGAGTCACGAGAAGTGCCTTTACTCTAATTGAACTTCTGGTCGTTATTGCCATCATTGCCATCCTGGCCAGCATGCTGCTGCCTGCCCTTGCCCGCGCCAAAACCAAGGCCATTCGCATCCAGTGCTGTTCCAACCTCCGCCAACTGGGCGTCGCCTTCCGCCTCTACGCCGACGACAACAATGACTGGCTGCCAGACCTCTACACGAAATGGTGGACGGGCACCGGCGTCCCACCTGGCGGATTATGGTGGTGGCAGACCCTCTCCACCAATCGCGACATCGTCTCCCAGAGCATTTCGAACAACGTCTGGCGCTGCCCGGCGGTTCGGGACCAGGACATCCGGATCATCTTCGGCGCTCGTTGGGAGGGATACGGGCCGGTGGAGAGCACCATCATCCGTTACGCCTTTGACGGCAACTCGTCGCGTCCGCTCCACAGCCGCAAACTCAGTCAAATCATGCGCCCGGCCCAGGTCTGGCTCATGGGCGACACTGGCGTGCCCTACAACCCAGACAACGTGCCCTTCAGCGGCTATTCGACCGAAATCGTGACGTTCCCTCCCAACCCGACCACCCACGACTGGAAAAACTACGTCCCCCAAAAGCAACCTGCCTGCCGCCACGACCTCCTGGCCAACATGGTGATGGTCGATGGTCATTACGAATCCTGGAACCACCACGATCTGAGCTACGACAAGAACGACGTGTTCGGGTTCAACGATCTGTTTTTCAGATAAGCCCCAGTTCCGATGGCAGCGTGCTGGAATCTTGCAAGGGCCCCCGTGTCTGATTAGCGTGTATCAGCGCAGATGAGCGGTTTCACGCCCGGGCGGCTTGCGCGTCTCCGCCACCCGCTCCGCAAGCCGCGAGATTCTTCACCCTCGCTATTGTGTCCGGTCTCTGTCCGAGGCGATTCCAGTGACCTGGAAGAAATCTCCCGGCGGACGGCCCAGGTCGCGCAGGAACTGGTGGGAGATGTCCACCTCACGAGATTCTTTGCGTTCTTTCGCGGTGAGATGCAGGTCGCCACTTTCGCTGAAGAGAACAATGCGCTGGCAGATGCCGGGCGCCCGGCGCGCCACCCGGTCCGGCACGCCGAATCCAAACTCACAATGGCCTTGGCCGCAAATAACCACCGCCGTCCGGCCCCGACCGGCGGGAGAATTGAGGAAGGCTACCAGCCGCGCCGCCATGGTCTCGTCGCGTGCCACCTGAGCCTCGAATACCGAGCGCAATTGGCCAGGCTTGAAGGCCACGTGGACGCTCAGTTCCCGGTTCAACAGCCGCCGATAAAGCGGGTCATCGGTAAGAATGTTCTTGGGCAATTCACGACGCTGGTTCGGGGAAAGCCCGCCCAGCCCGTGAAAGGCAATGGCACGGATCGTTTTTTGGCGGGCATTAAGGGCCAGGACGGGGATGCCGTGCCGCCGGGCTACCAACAGCAAGGCGTGATAATTCGTGTGGGCGGCCCATTGCTTGTCCCAGTCGCTTTGGCGAATGAGTCCCTCCAAATCGAGCTCGCCGGAGTTGAACTTGTCCAGCGCCGGCTGCGCGGTGAAATCAAACTGTTCCATCGCTAAAACCAAGGGTCTGCTCCGGCGGGCCAGGCCCTGGAGGATCCTGGTCTCAAGAGCATGATGCCGCGGGATGGAATGGTATTCCCCGAGATAAACGACGCGCGCCAAGCCCAACTCGTCCAGCAGTTCGTCAAAAGTCAGCGGCTCGCCCTCAATGGCATCGACCCACAGGGCAGGGCGGGCTGGCGCGGCCGGCAAGGGCGTTGAGAACGCCGTCAGGAAGAGCAATATGCCGGCACGGGCCGGGACGTGGTGGTGTGAATGCTTGATCATGCCAACTGAAGAAAGCACACAAACCAGAATCCGCCAAGCCGCGCCTGGGGCTGATTCGGCCAGGTCTTGCGGCGGGAAGCGCAGCGCCACGCGCTTTGGCCCTCCCGCCGAGCTCGGCCACAGCACCAGGGGCCGGCTCATCAAAGCGGTGTCGGTATGCAACCGCTAACGTATCCGCCGTGGGCAAGTGCGGGCGATTCTATGTCCCAGGTGGGACAAAAATCGATCTTCAATGTAATGTCCCAGGTGGGACACAGAATCGGTTGCGGCGGAGAATACGTTACAGGATTTATGAAACGAGACAGTTCGCCGCCAAGAGTCCCATGCCGTGCCTTCTACGGACGTTCAACCCGGAGGCGATAGAAATAGGTGTTGTTGGTGGTGGCGAGGTCGATGAAGCTGGCACTGGCGGCTGTTGGAGGTTCGTTTGTAAGAATGTCCACCCAGGAATTCGGGTCGGCGGGCGATGAACTGCGTTCGAGATACTGGCGGGCCTCTATGCCTCCCGACCAACTCAGGCGCACGCCATTGGGCGCGACCTGCAGGCCGGTCAGGCGCAAGGAGGAATCGGGATTCAAGGGGTCCGTATCGGCCGCATATTCCTGCCAGTTGCTCATGCCATCCCCGTCGGGGTCGGCGTTGGGGTCAACGCCGGTGTGTCCGAAGTAAAGCTGCTCCCACCAATCGGGCAGGCCGTTGCCATCCTGATCCACCACGCGCAAGAGGTCGAGGCGTCCGCCGGTGATGACCTTTCCCTGGAGCGCGGGCACCGGGTCCACGCTGGAAAGGATGCGCTGGACGCGCTGGGTGGCCGTTTCGTCGGGAAAGTTCATCGCGGCGAATGCGACCGCTCCGCTGACGTGGGGTGTGGCCATTGACGTGCCGCTGAGGTATTGGTAAATCACGCTGGGGTCCTTCGCGCTGAAGATCGTGCCGGTAGCGGGGAGCAGGGCCTGCAAGGCGAGCCCATCCGACTCGGAGATGCTGACCACCGGAATCCAATTGCTGGGATACTCCAATGTGCCGGTAAAGGGCAAGTTCGTGTTGTTGAAGATAATCGCCCCGACCGCGCCCGCCGTCATGGCATTGGCCGCTTTCTCCGAGAAATAGAGGGTGCCGCGGCGGATGAGGGCGATATTGCCGCGCACTTCCGGGGGAAAATTCGTGAGATAGCCCAGCCCGCAATCGTAGATTGAGCCGGTGGTGCCCGTGGTGGTTCCGGCGTAATCCATCGCATCCGCCGAGAAGGTCGCCGAGGCCACCTGGACGTAGGAGGTGATGCCCGGCGGGGTGGTGGACAGGATACTGACCCCTGGGGCGCCCAGATCGACGGTGTTAGTGCCGTAATTAGAGAAATCGGCCAGCGCATCGTTTTGGTCCGTGGCGGCCACGACGATCATGTTGGTCAGCCGGTAATCCGCCGGGTACTCCGGGGTTGAGTCGTTGTCCGCGCTCTGGTTACCCGCCGCCGCGCAGAAGACGATGCCCTCCTGCCCGGCTACCTGAATCGCAGACTCCTCTGCGCTGCTGAAATTGGAGCTGCCGTAAGAGCCGTTGATGGCGACCACGTTAATCCCTCGAGATTTCATCATGGCGGCGTATTGAATCGCCTCGATGACGGCGGAGTCCACGAAGCTTTCTCCATCGTTAGAAACGCGCAAGGCCATGATCTTGGCGCGGTAATCCACTCCAATGACCCCAATGCCGTTGTTTCCTACGGCGGCAATCGTCCCTGAAACGTGGGTCCCGTGTTCACCGCTATCGATGGGGTCGCCATTGTCGTCCGCGAAGTCATATCCATGATAATCATCCACGTATCCGTTGCCGTCGTCATCTATGCCGTTGCCCGGAATTTCGCCGGGGTTAACCCATATATTCGCGGCCAGGTCCGGGTGGGTGTAGTCAACGCCTGTGTCCACCACCGCCACCACCACGGAATTGGTCGAGGGCCGGGCCAAACCCCACGCCTTTAGAAAACTGATGTCTCGGCCCGGGGTCCCCGTCACCGTCTGAACGGTCTGTCCCGTGTTTTGCAGCCCCCACAACCGTCCGAAAAGCGGGTCGTTTGGCGCCCCGCTCGCCGCCGCCCACCGGATGTAATTCGGCTCAACCACCGCCACTGCGGGGTCCCGCTTGAGCTCGGCCAGCAGGGCCGCCGTGGTCATGTTGGTCGCGCGCGCCAGCGCCAACTGCCGCCCTAATCGTTCGGACAGGAATGCGTAGTGCTTGGCAACTTGAAGCGAGTGCCGCGCCATGGCGCTCTTGGCCGCGCTCCAATCCAGTGAACTGTTGAAGGTGACCAGCACCTCGCCTTCGACATAGTTGGTCGGGGTATTTGGCATTGCCCCCTCCGCGGAGAGCGCAAGCCCCGCGCAAACCATGGCTCCCAGGAGCCCGGCCATGCCGCTTGTCACCCGGGCGCATAGCCGCGCCACCAGCCGATACGCCCGGGCTGCCATCGGCGCTGAAAACCGCGATAAGTTCATCGGACACATATACACGCCAAAGGCCAAAAATGAAGTTAATAACATTGGCTCCATCTGTAACTACTCGGGTCACGCCGCCTGAGTCATGCGATAGGAGCGCGGACGCCCTCGTCCGCGACTGCGCCTCTCTCGAGACGCGGACGAGGGCGTCCGCGCTCCTATCACCACCTGAGCAGTTACTCCGATCTCGAATAGAGTTGCTCTCGACGCTTCCATGGACTATGAAGAGCCGGGATTATGCCAGAAGACCCCTTCCAACCCATCCATCACCCCCACGACCATCTATTCAAGGAAGTCTTTGGCCGGCCCGAGGCAGCCCTCGACTTGGCCCGCGCTTACCTGCCGCCAAACCTGGCGGTGGCCATCGAGAGCTTGCGCCGGGAGCCGGCCACCTTCGTCGATGAGCGGCTCCGAACCCGGATGTCCGACCTCCGGCCGACTCGGCGATCCTTCAACTCGAGGCTTGTCTTTTTCCGGCTTTTTTCGTTTCTACGCTGCGTATGCCAACATGGATTGCTGTATCGTTGCTGGGGATCATTGAGGGAATCACTGAGTTCCTGCCGGTCTCATCGACAGGCCACTTGCTAATTGCCGAACGCTGGCTGCACCTGCACGAGAGCGACCTCTTCAACGTCGTCATCCAGTGTGGCGCAGTCCTTGCCGTGCTGCCGCTGTTCCCGGACCGGCTGCGGCAGTTCATCTTTAAATGGCGGGAGAAGAGCACCCAGGATTACGCGCTCAAGGTAATGGTGGCCTTTGTCATCACTGGCATCGGAGGTCTCATCCTCGTTAAGAATGGATTCAAGCTGCCCAAGGCGCTTGGCCCCATTGCCTGGGCGGTGCTGATTGGCGGCGTTGGGTTCATCCTGGTGGAGCGGTGGCTCCGGGGGCGCCCGCTCCACAACCGGATCACGTGGCCGATTGTGTTCGCCGTCGCGATTGGGCAGCTCATCGCCGCAGTCTTTCCTGGTGCCTCGCGCTCCGGAACCACCATCCTCCTGGCCTTGGTGCTGGGCCTCAACCGCGCGGCCGCCGTCGAATACACGTTCCTGGTTGGCATTCCGACCATGCTGGCGGCCGGGGGTTGGGAGATTTACGACAAATTGCGCCATCACACGGGAGCGGCCCCGGAGAATTGGGGCATGGATCTGCTCGGCTTCTTGGTGGCGGCAATACTCTCGTTCATTGCCGTTAAATGGCTCCTGCGCTATATCCAGACTCATACATTTACCCTGTTTGGGTGGTACCGCATAGCTCTGGCGGCGGTTATCTGCCTGGGCCTCATCTTCCTGGGCTGAGGCCGCGCAGCGAACCTGGTTGCTGATATTAGCCCTCACATTTTGGGGATAACCTTGCGCTCGGAATTGGAGAGCCACAAACACCCCAATCCCTCGCCACGCGACAATAAAATACGCGATCGCGTATTTTATTGTCGCGTCCATCCCGGAGCCAGACCCAAGCTCATCGCCAAAATGCGTGCGAGTTAGCCCTTGCTCAAATCGTTGGCGGTGTCTTGAATCAACTGCCAGCCCTGGCGGACATGGTGTGCTTCCGTGTGGGTTTGGCCGACGCAGAAGCGAAGCGTAAACCGCCCGTGGAGAACGGCGTGAGTCAGGTAGAGTCTGCCCGTGGCGTTTAATCGGTCCAGGAGCCGACGGTTGAAATCATCGCCAGCCTTGTGGCGGAAGCAAACCAGGTTGAGTGGCGCCGGCGCCGCCAACTCGAAATCCGCCGAGGTTTGAACCCAGCGGGCGAAGCCCTGGGCCAGTTCGATGTGCCGGCGGATACAGTGGCGCAAACCCTCGACGCCATAATAACGGATAACGAACCAAAGCTTGAGGGCGCGGAAACGGCGTCCGAGCGGAATCTGCCAGTCGCGGTAATCGATAACGGCGCCGGACTCCGTCGCTTTGTTGCGCAGGTATTCGGGCAGCACGCTCAACGAGTTGATCAGTGCGGCGCGGTCCGCCACATAGAAGCAGTCACAGTCGAAATTGGTGAACATCCATTTGTGGGGGTTGAATGCATAAGAGTCGGCCAACTCCAAGCCCGCGAAGAGGTGACGGAACTCCGGACAGAGGCTCGCGGCGCCCGCCATGGCCCCATCCACGTGGAGCCAGAGTCCTTCCTGCCGGCATAGACGACCGATTTCAGGCAACGGATCGAATCCATTGGAAGAAGTTGTGCCCAAGGTCGCCGAGACAAAGCAGGGGAGCAGTCCGGCCCGGCGGTCGAGGCTGATTCTCTTGGCCAACTCGTCCGCCCGCAGCGCAAATCTGTCATCCGCTTCGATCGGCCTCAGGTTCTCCCTTCCCAAGCCGGCTATCTTCACGGCCTTTTCCACGGACGAATGGGCTTGGGTGGAAGTATAAGCTGCCAAGCGCCCGTTGCAGCCCTGTTCATTCGACTCGAACCGAGTGGCGCGCTCGCGGGCAGCCACCAGGGCACAGAGCACCGCGCTCGATGCACTGTCCTGGATGACGCCGCCTCCCGCCCCGATTGACCTAAACTGGTCGGGCAAGCCGGCCATATCGGCGAGCCAATCGAGCATAAGCGTCTCCAGCTCCGTGCAAGCCGGGCTGGTGGCCCACAGCATCCCCTGAATCCCCAGCCCCGCCGAGAGCAGCTCACCCAGGATCGATGGCCCGGAGTTGTTGGCGGGAAAAAAGGCGAAGAAATTAGGCGATTGCCAATGCGTGATGCCCGGCAGGATGAGCTTTTCGACGTCGCTTAAGATGGCGTCGAACGGCTCCCCCTGGCTCGGCGCGGTGGGCGGGAGCGAGGCGCGGATTTGGCCGGGCGCAACGTTGGAAAGCACCGGCAGGGATTCCGCCCGGCGCTGATATTCCGCAATCCAGTCTATAACGGCGTAACCCCAGCGCCGGAACTCATCCGGAGTCATGTGGAAATGGTTTGGCTCCTGTTCCATGATTGGCAAAGGATAGGAGGCGGAGCGGAGGTTGTCAGGCGAATGTTCCGACAGGTCGGGCGGGTCACACCGGTCTGACCGGTCGGACGAGTCCGAGAGCTTCTTGCCAAGCGAAAGGGCATGTGGCAGGATGCCTTCCATGTCAACTCTTCCTCTCAAAGCGCTCGCCTTTTGCCTGGCCGCTCATCTTGTTCTCGCCGGTGATGTCAGACCGGCGCCTCAGCGGTTCCGGCAGGAAATTGCCTCGACTCACACTCCAGGTTTGGCCTCTGGCCCGGTCCAGTTGCTACAGTCCGTCCCCGGAGCAACAGGTATGCAAGGCTTCGCCGACGGCCAGTGGTATTCCTTCGTCCGGAACGCCTGGAAGGTCGAGCCGGGCCTGAACCAAGAGAGTGACCACAGCTTCCGATTCCAGGAGGCGCCGGGCCGCATTCGAACCGTTCCAGTGCCTTGGCGTGAGGTTCGCGAACTTCTGTGGTTCGACGGCACGAGTCTGATAGCCACCGCGGACCGGCTCTACGAGCTGTCGGCTGGCAAACTGCGCTCATTGAATTGGCCGCGCGACAAGGCGGTGAAGCAGGTGGCCATCTCCCCCGGCGGCGTCCTCTGGGTGGCGTCGGATGCCGGCCTCTACCAGGCCAAGAATGGCGGTTGGCAACGGGTGCAAATCCTGGATGGAGGAGGCCGCGCCTGGGCGGTGCGGGACGTGCTCGGGGTCACCTTCGATTCCAAGGGCCAACCCTGGTTCGCCACAAGGGCGGGCGTTGGCTGCCGGACCCGGAAAGGCTGGCGCTTTTTCGAAGGCAAAGACGGGTTGCCCTGGAACGATTTTACCGGTGCGTGGGCCGGTCGGCACGGTGTGGTGTGGTTCGGAACGCATCTGGGAGCGATACGCTTCGAACATGGAAGGTGGGCCTATCGCCAGGGGCCTCTTTGGCTGCCTAATGACGACGTAAGCCAGATAGCGGTGGACTCCAAGGGGCGCGCCTGGTTTGCCACCGCCCGGGGAGTGGGGTGGATCGAACGTCGGCCCATGACTCTGGCGGCCAAGGCCAGATTCTACGAACGAGAAATCCAGCGCTACATCAAACGCACCCCATACGGCTATGTGGCCGAGGCCCATTTGCGTAGAATCGGGGACAAATCCACCGCCGACCCCCAGGACAGCGATAATGACGGCCTCTGGACGGCGATGTACGGAGCGGGCGAATGTTTCTCTTACGCCGCCACCAAGGATCCCCTTTCCAAGGCTCGCGCCAAGAAGGCCTTTGAGGCCCTTCGCTTCCTTCAGATGGTCACTCGAGGCTGCGCGCACGCCCCTCCCAAGGGTTTTATCGCGCGCTCGGTTCGTTCGGTGGACCTGCCTAACCCGAATGTGGGCCGGTTAGAAAGCGACCGGGAAGCGCAAAAGCATGACAAGCTCTGGAAGGTGTACGAACCGCGCTGGCCCAAGAGCGCCGATGGGCGGTGGTATTGGAAATCCGACACGAGCAGCGACGAGCTCGATGGCCACTTTTTCTTTTATGGCCTTTATTATGATTTCTGCGCCGACACCGAGGCGGAACGGGCACGGGTTCGCGAGGTCGTCCGGAATACGGTGGACGATCTGATCGAGCACGGATTCACGCTCATCGATTTTGATGGCCGGCCCACGCGCTGGGCGATCTTCGGCCCGAAATACCTGAACCGTGATCCGAACTGGTGGCCGGAGCGCGGCCTCAATTCCCTGAGCATCCTCAGCTACCTCGCCGTGGCGGCGCACGTCGTCGGCGATCCGAAGTATGCCGCAGCCTCGCGGGAACTCGTCGACCGTGATGGCTATGCGATGAACGCGATGTATCCCAAAGTTCAGCAAGGCCCCGGCTCCGGAAACCAATCTGACGACGAGATGGCCTTTATGGATTATTACAGCCTCCTGCGCTGCTCGGAAGACGCTCAACTCAAGGCCATGATGCGTTACTCCTTCTATCGCTACTGGGTGAATGAAGAGCCGGAAATGAACCCATTTTTCAATTTCGCTTACGCCGGCTGCAATCTGAATGCCGCCGTGCCGACCCCTTGGGGACCCGTCTCGCTCAAGCCGTGGCCGGGCTGGCAAGCCGATGCCATGGCCACGCTCTACGGCCTCCCGCTGGACCGCCTCAACTGGTCTCACCGCAACAGCCACCGGCTCGATGTCATCTTTCTGCCCCGCGTCGCCTCGGGCGACCTGGACAACCCCGATCGACCCGGAGAGAGGGGCTATTTGGTAAACGGGAAAGTGCTTCCGGTTGAGAACCGTCAATTTGACCATTGGAATACCGACCCCTGGCAGTTGGACTATGGCGGCAATGGGGATGAGCTGGCCTCCGGCGCCGTGTTCTTGCTGCCGTATTACATGGGATTGTATCAAGGGTTCATTGAAAAATAAATGATGGATGATGGATGATGGTTGGTGGTTGTTTACTCGCAATTTGGCGCTGATCCGGAGGCGTTTTCAGGGGTGAGCCGGATGCCATGCTCTTGCTCTGACTGATCTTCCCCCCTAATCGGGACAGGGACCTTGGGGGGCGATTGTCCGCCTAACTCATTGTCACTCCCGCCCCTTACGCGGATTGCGCAGGCGGTTTTTATTCGGCTTTTTTAGGCACAACAACGGCGCGGCAATCTTCGGGAAAACCTCCAGCACCTCGGTCTGCGCCGCTAGGTAGCTGTCAGCCAGACGCCAAAGCCCCAGGGCCGGGTTTCCCAAACAGGCCACCCCGACGGGGTTTACGGAGGACGAGCCGCGGGACGGCCCCTGCCCTATTCGATGGGGAGCGTGTAGGAGACAAACTTCCGGCGGGCATTGTCCCGGATGAAAAGGATCATCTTGCCGTCGCGGGAGGAGGCCGGGTATTCCTTTGTCAGAAAGGCCTGGATCCTTTCGGAAAGGGTGGCGGCGAACTCCCGGTGCGCGTGCGCGTACCCGCGCTGTTGGTGGATATCGAAGAGCGTTGCCGGGCGCTCCCGAGCAAGTCGCTTATAGAGGGCGAGGACATTGTCGTACTGCTCTTGGACAACGCGCCGGCAAGGATCACGCGGAGATTCTGGCTTTCGTCTGGTGGCGATGTGTCGCGGGGCGCGCAGAGGAACTGGTCAGAGGTTGCTTCGGAACGCGCTCGCTTACGGCGGTCCACCGGGTTGCGGTGGTTTGCTTGGTTGCGGCGGTTGGCTGCGCTCAAACTGGCGAATCTTTTCGGCAAGACTCTGGACGGTCTCGCCCGCGAAAAGCCGTTCGCGCGGTTGCAGGTAATCGGCTCCGGCGATGGGCCGTGCCGCAATAAACATTGCGACCTTGGCCGGCTCGAGATGTTCCAGCAACACGGTCATCGCCTCGTGGATAACTTCCTGCTCGTTGAGGGCTTTCGGTTTCACATTTGTTCGCCCGGCGGGCGCCATTTCCAGCGGATGTCCGGAGAATCATCGGTATTCCTCCGGCCACTCGTCCTCCGACAGGGGCGCGGTCGGGTCGAAATCAGGAGCCATCCAGAGCGGCTTAAGGTCCGGGTAGGTTTGGAGCCGGTCCGCGATTGCTCGGGGCGAGGCGGGCTTGAGTTCCGCCACCGGTTTGCCTTCCCGGCGGATCAGAATCGTCTCGCCCTTCTCTTCGACGGCGGCCAACAACTCACGAAACCTGGCTGTCGCTTCCTCGATGCTAACATTCGTGTGCGACATGAAGTTGCGCTTGTAATTGTTCAATATGAAAAAACCACCATAAGACGAACCTGCGGTTCCGTCCGCAGTAGCCTATCGACACCGGCGCGGCTGG
>JAJYHY010000372.1 GCA_021784555.1 bacterium | reverse complement strand
GGCGCGCAAGCTCTCAACGAGGTTAATGAGGTACTGGGGGAACTCGGTAATCTTAGTTTGCATCCCCAGATTAATGGGGGAACCAGCCCGCTCGGTCCAGATAAATCTAACCTATTGCAACAAAACACCTTACGCATGAATGTATCCCAAATTCAATGGCAGTGGTCCCGGACGCTCAAGTTCGCGAACCCATCGGCTTGTCCGGTGGGCGGTTGGCCTCCGCCGTCCGGGAGTTAATGGACGATCACGAGGCGGGCGCAAAGGTGCTGGAGGAACTCAAGGTTGCGGTCGGTTGGTTTGCAGGCTTTGGAGTCGCTGAGTTGGGACAGGCCAATAAAGAGGTCCTTAAACATGGACTTATGTTTATAGACAGGTTCTTTTGCTAAGACGGCGAGCACCACCACTGGCTCAGCGAAAACGATGTCAATGAGGGTGTCCTCTACCTTTTATTCATCGCTGTGCTCACTCTGCATCGCGCAGCACCTTCCTTGCTTGCCATTGACAATGCGGATCACGGCCTGAATCCGCTGCTGGTCAAACAAGCGGTTCAGAGAATGTCCGATTGGACCCTCAAGTCTGAAAGGCCTCGTCAAATCTTGATGACGACGCATAACCCATTGGCTCTGGACGGGCTCCCCCTGCAAAGCGATCAAGTGCGCCTTTTTACCGTGGACCGCGATAATCAAGGCCGGACGCGAGTTCGTCGCTTCAAGGTGACCGATACTCACCGAGAAATGGCAGAGAAGGGTTGGACGCTTTCCCGGATGTGGGTCAACGGGCTGATAGGGGGAGTTCCGGATGTCTGACGTTCTGCGGATCGCGCTCGTTGCCGAGGGCAAAACCGGAAGCGGAGCGCTTGGTAAGCGGCGGTAAGAAGCTCTGGGAGTACTACGAGCAGAAGAAGGATGCGATTGCTTCAGGTTGGGACGAGGTCCGAAGGAGATGCATGGAAGCCGAGAGATTCTCGAAGGAGTTTCTCGCGAAAACCTTCCTTGGCTGATAAGGTGAGTTCGGCCGGCGAGAATTGCTTGCCAGAACTCAACGCGTCATTCGGTAGAACCGTGCGGCGAAGGAAGCGGCGTTGGTGTCCACAAAGGGCGCCGCTCCGTTGGTCGCCATCGTCACGCTGCCGATCGTCGCCCACGCGTTATTCGCGAGCCTGGTCGCCGCTTGCACCTGGTACTCCAGCCCCGGCGGGCCGTTGAGATTGAGCGTGGCGCCGGACGGACGGAGTTGAATTCCGCTGATGAACGCTCCAAGATCGAATCGGCCTCCGGCCTCAGTCGTGCCGTAGAGCGTGCCGTCCCGCCCCTGCATCAGCGGACCCATGGCGCTATAGCCATCGCCGATGACCTCCCCGAGGGCGAGTTGTCCGGCCGGCGAAGCGCCGTTCAAGAACTGATGGTCGAACGTGTGCAGAACCGTGTAATCGCTCCCATCTGTGTTCAGAGCAAAAACGACGCCACCGCCAAAGCTGTTGTTCGTCCCGCCGCAGGCCGCGACCCCGTACAGCCGCCCATCCTGGCCTTCAATCGCATTCTGCGGGTGATACGCGTCGCCGGGCGTATGCTGCGGGTCAAACGAATGCAGGATGCCAAAACCCGTCCCGTCGGTGTTCACTTTGAACACGGCGCCGCACCGCACGTCGGCCACGTTATCTGCGTTGAGCCCCCAATCCGGTGACACGCCGTAAAGCACGCCGTCGCTTCCATGGATCAACCCGTTGATGTTTGCGCCGCCACCAATCCCATCGACCAACGTCGAAAACGCCGTCCCATCCGCGTTGAGCCTAAAGACGGCGCCATCTCCGCAGCCGATCCCAACGAAGGCACCGGCGACCGGGTTGGTGCTGCTCCACACCGACACACCGTAAAGGCTGCCGTCTCCTCCCGAAACAATTGCCTCCGGACCTTACGCTGGTTGGACCGGCGGGTTGGTGCTGAAATCGTCGAGGACGGTCATCCCGGCGCCGTCGGTGTTGATCTCGAACACGACTCCGGCGCCCAGGTTGTTGGTGGGGTTATTTGGACTAAAGGAGGGGCCACCAAGGACCGCCGCGCCATAGAGCATTCCATCGGCGCCTTGCTGCAACGCGGCCAGGGGCATGATGCCGGAATAGTGCAGGACCGAATAACCGCTGCCATCCGGATTGATTTTGTAAATGCCGCCCTCCCCCCTTCGGCCCACCCGCAAACCTGACCCCATAGAGCGTGCCATCCGACCCCTGAACCAAACCGCCGGTAGGCACGTTCAGGTCGGTGAACAGGGCAAAGCTGTGCAGAATCTCGTAACCGCTGCCGTCGGGTCGGACCTTGTAAATCGTGCCGGCGTTGCCGGTTCCACCGCTGTAGGTCGTTCCGTAGAGAAGCCCGTTGCCTTCCTGGACGAGCGCCCCTTCCGGAACCCGGCCGTCCCCGGGGCCGGTGAATTGATGGAGCACCTGGAAGGTCTGCGCGCGCGCCGATACGCCGGCGAGCAGGAGCATCGCGCTACAGAGTTGTCGAATTAAACGATGCTTCATCATACAAGTGCTCAGGGTTGAAGCTTTGAATGCGCCCGGAGCGGGTAGGACCAAGCGGCTCTCTGATAGGCAGGTTGCTAGTTGCATAGGGAATATTGCCGTCAGGAACAGAAATGGGCTGTCCCTTTCGTCAAAGGCATATCCAGTCCTAATCTGACAGGAAAGTCAAACTGATTCGTTCCCGAATAAATGAATGAACCGGCAACTGCTCGGGTGGTGATAGGAGCGCGGACGCCCTCGCCCGCGACAGCGGCCTTCTGGGGACGCGGACGAGGGCGTCCGCGCTCCTATCGGGTACGTTTAGCAGCTTGACCTGAGCAGTTACACTAACCGCGAAGACATCCCAGGCTTATCCCACGCGCGGCACTTGGCGAGCGGCCAGGAGCCCCGCGACCAGACCCTCCATCGTGTGTTCCTTGGCTTCCAGGGCAGGCTGGAGGCCCAGGGCCAGGACCGCTTTGGAGGTTTCAGGGCCAATGGAGGCGAGCTTCATGCCAGGGAACTTGGCAATCAGCGCTGGCAGATTGAAACGAGTGTGGAAATGTTCCACCGTAGAGCCGCTGGTAAAGGTGACCCACTCCGCGCCGGTCTCGAGCAGGCGAGCGGCGACGCCGGCCCGATCTTCGCTCTCTGGGGTCGTGCGATAGCAGGCAACGTCATCGACTATCGCGCCGAGGGCTTCAAGGGCCTTGGGCAATTCGGGATTCGCCACTTCGGCGCGCAGCAGACAAATTTTCAGGTTTTCAATGCTCTCATATTCGGCAAAGGCCTCGGCCAGGCTGGCGGCAACGGCCTCGTCGGGCATCAAATCGACCTGGAGGTGCAATTGCTTGAGCTTGTTCGCGGTGGCGGGGCCAACGGCGGCGATGCGGGCGCCGCCCAGGTCCCGCATGTCATGGAACTGCTTGAA
The DNA here is from genome assembly GCA_021784555.1 of bacterium. Lineage (GTDB taxonomy): Bacteria > Verrucomicrobiota > Verrucomicrobiia > Limisphaerales > UBA8199 > JAJYHY01. Next base: position 4,564 of record JAJYHY010000372.1, on the reverse strand, counting down.
GAAGTACTCGAAAAACTTCGTGACGCCGTTGGGGCTGGTGAACACCAGCCAATCGTAGGAATTGAGGCTAAGCAAGGCATCGACCACGTCCTGCGGATTGGTGGGCCGATCGATGCGGATGGTTGGAATCTCAATGACCTCAGCGCCAAGGTCGCGCAGCGGTTGCGCGAGGGCCGGCGCCTGCTCGCGCGCCCGCGTGACCACGATCCGTTGCCCGAATAGCGGGCGTTGCTCGTACCAATTGAGCTTGTTTCGCAACTTTACCACGTCCCCAATGACAGCCACGGTGGGAGGGCCGATTTTCTCGTTCTCAGCAACCTGGCGGATTGTGGCCAGCGTCCCTTCGACGGATTTCTGCCGGGCGGTTGTGCCCCAGCGCACCATGGCCGCCGGCGTGGAGGCAAGCATGCCGTGCTCGATCAACATGCGGGCGATGTCCCCGATGCGGTCGGTGCCCATCATGATGACCTTCGTCCCCGGCGTCTTGGCGACCTGCTCCCAGTCGATCGTCGCGGCTTCCTTGCTCGGATCTTCGTGGCCGGTAATGAGAGTAAGCCTGGAGCAAAAGCCGCGATGGGTCAACGGCACTCCGGCGTAGTTGGGCACCGCCACAAACGATGACACACCCGGTACCACTTCAAAACCGATACCCGCCTCGGCCAATTGCTCCGCCTCCTCACCGCCTCTCCCAAAGACATACGGGTCGCCCCCTTTGAGCCGGACGACGGTCTGGCCGGCACGCGCCTTTTGAATGAGAAGCTGGTTCAGCTCCGCTTGGGGAATTACGTGATTGCCGCCGCGCTTGCCGCCGTAAATGATCTCCGCTGAGGCGGGGGCAAGAGTCAAAAGGTCGGGGTTCACCAGCGCGTCATAAACCACCACGTCGGCGCGCCGTAGCAGTTCAGCCCCCCGCAACGTCAACAATCCGGTGTCTCCGGGGCCGGCGCCGACCAAATAGACCATGCCTTTGGCGTGCATATCTCACACGCGGGTAGGGCGCGCAGTCCTCTGCGCGCCGCAATACCGCAGAATGCTGCCGATTGTGCGGACTGCGGCGCGCAGAGGACTGCGCGCCCTACCCGCAGACTGTCGCCGTGTTATTCGTGGCATAAAAGGTTCGAGTTAGGGCTGCATCCTTGTTCAGGCCTTGAGTTGGGCGGCGACCTCCTCACCCAGCCGGGCCGCTTCACCAATCGGTTTTCGAACCTCAGCTCGCCGCACCGTGCCGGTGACAAACGACAGTGCGCGGATGTGAATCTCTCCATCTCTGACTTCCGCGTAGGCGGCCACCGGACTCTGGCAACCCCCGCCCATGGCCGCTAGGAAGGCCCTCTCAGCCGTGACGCATTGGCACGTATTGAAATCGTTGAGCCGTTCGCAGATGGCGGCGATGCGTTCGTCCTCCTGGCGAATTTCGATGCCGACCGCCCCCTGGCCCACACAAGGCAACATGATTTCCGGTTCGAGGATAGTAGCGAGCAATCCGTCCGGAACGCCGTCTCCTGCGAGGCGGCCCTCCGGCGTGATCGCAAAGTGCAGCCGGCTCAAGCCGGCCAGCGCCAGGACCGTTGCGTCCAGTTCAGCCCTCTGGGCTAGTTTTTGGAGCCGGGTAGCGACGTTGCCGCGAATGTCCGGGGTCTTCAGTTCGGGATTGCGCGCGAGCAATTGGGCCTTCCGCCGCGGGCTGCTTGTGGCCACGACGGCGCCTGGGGGCAGGCCTTCGATCCGGAGCCTGGGCCGGAAACCGCGCTTCGAAGAATGGTTTGAAGCCTTGCCGTCGGCCTGCTTCCGGGCACCGGCGCCATCGTTATCTTGCCCATCCCGATAGATGAGGACATCGCGAACATCGGCCCTCCGTCCGACTGCGCCGAGCATGAGGCCATCGGGCAACGTGGTGGGCAAGTCTTTAAGGCTATGCACGGCCAAGTCGGCCTCGTTCTTGAGCAGGGCCATCTCCAGTTCCTTGGTGAACAGGCCCTTGGGCAAGTTTTGACCTTCCTGCGCCAGCGATGCGGTTTGGAGCTTGTCACCGGTGGTCTTGACGATTCGGAGTTCGAACAGGAGTTCAGGGAAGGCGGCGCGGCATTGAGCCAGGACCTGGTTGGCCTGAGCAAGGGCGAGCGCGCTTCCGCGAGTGGCGATGGAGATGGTTGTGGATGGCAAGGGCATGGTTCAACTCTTGAGGCACTCGGGTCCAGCCGCCGCTTTGGAACCGACGCCAAAATGCGCGGCTCTCGTGGCGCTCCGCGTGAGTCGGCCCAAGTCCAGGCTGGTGTTCATGGCCGGAGCGGAATTGGCGCCGTCCGGCTGTCCCGAACCCGTTCCCAAACCAGGCCACGGCGCGGTGCCGATCAAGGCTCGAACCTTTTCCCGAATGATGCCTTGGCACACGATGACCTCTTCCTGGCGTTGCTTGAGGTAGCCATCGGCGATAAGCTTGAGATCGTCGATGTTGAACAAATAGACGCTTTCTACAAAGTTGACGTCCGGGTTGATGTTGCGAGGCACGGCGATGTCAATGAGAAGCAGCGGCCGGTTTCTACGCGGCTTCATGAGCGGTTCCAGGGCTGCGCGGTCAAGGAGGTAATGCGGCGCGGAGGTGCTCGTAATCGCAATATCAATCCGCGCAAATTTGAGGGGCCAACTCTCGAAGGGGATGGCCATTCCGCCCAAGGCCTCCGCCAGGGCGACCGCCCGCTCCGGGGTGCGGTTGGAGACCAGCAGGCGCCGGGCCCCGCGGGAGAGCAGGGCGCGAGCGGTCTTTTCACTCGTATCGCCAGCCCCGAGAACCATGACGTCCCGCTCCGCCAAACTGCTGAAAATCTTCTCGGCTAACTCGACGGCCACGGAACCCACCGAGACACTACCGCGCTGAATGTTGGTTTTGGTGCGGACGTGCTTGGCAACATTGAAAGCGCGTTGAAAGGCTCTATTGAGGCGGCTGCCGGTATGCCCCTCCTGGAGGGCAAGGTCGTATGCCCTTTTAAGCTGGCCCAGGATCTCGGTCTCGCCCAGGACCATGGAATCCAGGCCGCAGGCCACGCTGAACAGATGCTCAAGACTCTCGGGCTCGGTCAGGGCGTAAATCTCCTGGGTCAGAGGCTCATGGTAGCCGTGCCAGGAAGTCAGAAACGCCCGCAGTTTCTCAATCGCCGCTGCGTTGTCGAGAGGAGTCGCGGCATAGAGCTCGACCCGGTTGCAGGTGGAGAGGATGACCGCCTCATCCGCAAGGCCGGAGCTGCGCAGCGCCTGGAGGGCCGCCGGCACACAAGCGTCGGCAAAAGCAAATCGCTCCCGCACGGTCACGGGCGAAGTATGGTGGCTCAGGCCAAGAACGACGATGGGCATGCCGTTAAGATGAGCGAACTCTCACGGGTTATGAAGCGGCGACAACAGGTTGCTGCCCCAGAAGGTCAGCAGCACAAAAACAAATATCCCGATGGCGCCGAGCGCAAACCGGCGCCCGCCCTGGGCGAACTTCCAGCGCATCACAATCAGGCCCAGGTAAATCAACCAGACTAGAACCGACCAAACGATCTTGGGGTCGCCTCGGTACACCTGCGGATGTTTCACTTGCATCAGGCCAAAGGCGCCGATCACCAGGCCGATTGTCAACAGCACAAACCCGGTCACCAACAGGCGTCCCACGGCCAACTCAAGCCGTTGAATCGGGGGCATGAGGGAAAAAACGGCCTGCAACTTGTGGAATTTCAGATTGCGCTCCTGTATCACATACATCATGGCGGCGATAAAACTAAGGCCAAAGGCCCCGTATGCCAGCGCCATGAACGCCGCGTGAAAGCTGGTGAGCGGCTCCGGCACGTCCGGTCTCGTGCCATGCACCAAATCCAGGCCCGGCATGAGGGCGAACACCCCCATGCAAAAAAGCACCGGCGAGGCAAACGCGCCCAGAAAACGGAGCCGGGACCAGATGCCCATAACCAGGTAAAGCGCGACAATCGTCCACATGACGAAGATCGTGGCCTCGAACAGATCAGTGATCGGGCACTGGTTGAGGCGGAATCCGCGCAGGAGCATCGCGGCGGTGTGGAAACCGAAACCGGCCAGCAGCAGGAAGTAATTGACGTGGTTATCCTTCTGGAATCCCTTGCGCCATAGGAAAACCGAATAGACCATGCTCAGCCCATACAGAAGCACGGCCAGCAGGAACACATGACGATCCGTAAACCAATCCACCCTGACAGATTAGCCTCCGGCCGGAGGGCGGGCAAGCCCAATCGAGCCGCACCGATTCTACTTCAGGCACAGGGCCTTCTTCAGCCGCTCCCCGAACCACCCGTGAACAAAGGAAAGAAGCAGGAACGGCAACATCAGCCCGAGCGAGATCGCAGTGAACGTGAGCAAGCCCTCCGTCACGGTCCACAACGAACGCGGGTCACCGAGCAGCGCGCCCACCAGGAAAGGAACCGACCAGCAGCCGAGGAACCAAAGCAACAGCCAAACCGAGAGCCGGCGCCAATTAAATTGCCAGCGGCAGCTCCAGCCCGCCAGGTACAGGGCCAGCGGAAGGACCGCGCCAAAGATGGCAACCCTCACCATCGTG
>JAJYHY010000037.1 GCA_021784555.1 bacterium | reverse complement strand
CTTCTGCTATGGCGGCCTTGACGGGAATGTCCGGTTTGATTACCTAAGCCAGGGCCAGTTGATCGCCGTGCTTGAGGCCACCGGCCGCGAATTGCAAGCCGCCGGCTACGTCAGCAGCGACCAGGCTCATTGTCGGGGACTGCTTTGAACTCTGCGGCTTGTGTCCCAAGGCCGGCGCCATTCTCTCTCGAGGGGTTCTGCTCTCACATTACGGGCGGGCACAAGGCCAGGCCTTTCTCCACGCCGTCCTCCCGGCATTGGTCCCCGGCGGATTCTTTATCTTCGATTTCCTCAACTTCGATGCGCGAGAGGGCAGCCTGCACGCCCCTGTGAACAAGACCTGGTTCAGCGCCGGAGAAGTCTGTTGCATGCTCCGGAGCGCCGGGTTCAGCTCGGCTATGATTCGAGGCGAACGAGAACGCCGCGTGCTTGTGGCGATAGCCGAGCGGCGGTGAGAGGCACGGAGCTGAGATTAAATCTCACATTTTGGCAATCAACTTGGGCGCTTTTTGGCGAGACGTGTCGGATTCAAGTTCACCCTATAGCTCTTGCCCTTGCTCGGCTTCATCCGTAGGATTTTTTCAAATTGCCATGGATTTACGTATCGTCATTGCAGTGCTCAATCAGTTGGATTATACGCGGCAATGCCTTCAAAGTCTCGGACGCGCCGGCGTGCCCACTGGAAACCTTGTCGTCATTGATAACGCCTCCACCGACGGCACCCGTGAATTCCTGGCCAGCCAACCAGGACTGCGCGTCATCTCCAACGAAACAAACCGAGGCTGCGCGCCCGCCTGGAACCAGGGGGTTGAGGCCGCGCAAAGCGCCTGCTGCGAGTGGATCGTTATCCTGAATAACGACGTGGTCGTGGCGCCAGGCCTTCGGGAGGGTTTGCTCGGTTTCGCCGCCCAGTCCCGCTGCGACATCGTCAGTCCGGCCATGGTTGAGGGCGACCTGGATTACGATTTTGACGATTTCGCCGCGGAGTACTTGAGGAAGATGTCCCGCGCCGTGCGCCGGGGAGTGGCTTCCGGCGTTTGCTTCATGGTGCATCGGAACGTCTTCCAGACAATCGGGACGTTTGACGAACAACTCGGCCAGGCCGGCTATGAGGACGAGGACTTGTTCCGCAGAGCTCGCCAGGCCGGATTCCAGTTGGCGATTACCGGACGAGCTTTCCTGCACCACTTCGGGTCCGTGACCCAGAAGAGTGTCAAGTCCGCTCGCGGAGTCTCTGAGAGTAGCAGACTCGGAAACCGGGACTATTTTCGCAAAAAACACAGCCTCAACTGGTTTCGCCGCCGTTTCGACCGCCTGCGCGAAGGAACCCGCATCTTGTTCTGGCGCCGGGCGGAGCGGCGCCGGTTCGGAGCCACGCTGCATATCAGGCGCATCCAGGGCGGCTGGCGGTATGACTGAACACGCGCGAGTTGCTGGCCCTATGATTGACCCCAACGCTGGACGAGAGCGAGGGCAGAGGGTGCTTCCGGTGGTCTCCAGATGGCTAGGCGGCCCCCAGGGTGGCCTTGATCTCAGCGGTAACGCTTGGACGAGCGGCCCGACGACGTTGCTCACGCCGGCGTTCAGCGGAGAGTTGCCGCAAAATCACATGCACTTGCGCAAGATAGCTTTCTGCTTGCGCTTTGCTGCGCGATTCCAGACTGGTGCGTTTTCCTCGACAACGGAGCTCGGGAAACATACTGTTGTGGTATGAGCGCGACGACTGAAATCGGCAAGCGAGAATGGACAGAGGCGGAACTGGAGGCTCTGCCCGAGGATGGATTCATCCACGAAGTGGTGGATGGCGAACTGGTTCTGAGCCCGATGAACAACTTTGAGCACGGAGACATTTGTGTGCGGCTGTCGGGCGCCTTGCGCGAGTTCAACCGGAAACATCGGCTGGGCGTGGTGCTTGATTCCAGCACGGGGTTCTGGATGTTCAACCGGAATTGCCGGGCGCCGGATATTTCTTTCATTCCAAAAGAACGGCTGCTGCGGCTGGGTTTCAATCCCAGGACTCGCAGGTTCTTTCCAGGCGCCCCCGACCTCGCTGTCGAGGTGCTCTCTCCCAACAACACGCGGGCCGAGCCAGACGCCCGGCTGCGCGACTTTTTTTCGAGCGGTACTCAACTGGCCTGGATAATCGATCCCGAAAACGAGAGCGTTGAGGTACGCCGCTCCCTCGCGCAGCATCGCCTCATCGGCCCCGGCGGGGAACTGGACGGCGAGCCACTCCTTCCGGGCTTCCGTTACCCGACGGCTGATCTGTTCAAGGAGTGGGATTGGGAGTAGGCGGGCGCGTCACGTGGTTAGGCGGCCGCGTAAACCATCGAGACACGCACTCTGTCACTCGGCTGGGGCACGCATCCCGCGATTCCCGTCTCGACGGCGGCCTTCAAACGGCCCATTGTAAGCCAATGAAGATCAGTGGCTTCACCTTCATTCGCAATGGATGCGCGCTGGGCTATCCCTTCGTTCCCTCCATTCGCTCGCTGCTGCCTCTGTGCGATGAGATCATCGTCAATGTGCCTCGTTCGACGGATAACACCTTGGCGAACGTGAAGGTGATCCAGGACTCCAAAATCCGCATTGTCGAATCCGAATGGGACGAGAGCAACCACGTCGCCGGACGCGCGCTTTCGCATCATACCAACCTCGCGCTGGACCAGTGCCAAGGCGATTGGTGCGTTTATATCCAGGGCGATGAAGTCCTGCACGAGGATTCCGTTCCCGCCATGCGCGCGGCCATGGCGCGCGAACTGCCCAATCCCGCCGTCGAGGGATTGCTGGTGGATTATACACACTTTTATGGCAGTTATTGGACCTGCGTCTATTCCTTTGGCTGGTACTACAAGGAGGTCCGCGTTGTGCGCCGAGATGCTAACATCCGCTCCGTGGGCGACGCGCAGGGCTTTCGCACCCTTACTGGCCAAAAGGTGCGAGTGAAGAACTCAGATGGCCGGTACTTTCATTATGGGTTTGCGCTTGAACCGAGCCAAATGCGCGCCAAGAAAGCCAACCTCGTCCGACTTTACCACAAAGACCACTCCTCCAACACCCCGGCGGGCCGGACGAAAAGCTTCTACGACGACGACCAAAAAGTGAAGCCGTTCAAAGGCTCCCATCCCGCCGTGATGCGCGAACTCGTTGCCAACTCCCACCGGACTTATCATTCGCGCAGTCCCCTCATCCGGTTTCGCCGGGATTATTTCTGGGAAGATATGGCCCTGATTCTCAAATGCTGCACCGGCATTACCCTGGGCGTGCATAAGAACTACCGCCTGCTCAAATGACCTCCCTTCCCATCTCCGTCGTGATGATCTCGGCAGCGGAGGCCGGTCGCATCAGGCGGGCCCTGGAAAGCGTTGCCGGCTGGACCGCCGAGATCATCGTTGTCCTCAACGCGGAAGTGGAAGATGGAACGGACGGAATTGCGCGCCAGTTTGGAGCCAAGGTGTTTCGCGAAGCCTGGAAGGGCTTCACCGCCCAGAAAAGCTCCGCGGCGGCAAAGGCCACAGCAGACTGGATTCTTGATCTGGACGCCGACGAAGAGGTTTCGCGCGGATTGCAGGACGAGATCGGACGCGTCTTTTCAGACCCGAGCGCCTTGGCAAATTACAGCGCCTTCAGCTACCCGCGCCTCTCCTGGTATTGCGGGCGCTGGATCCGGCATGGCGATTGGTACCCGGACCGCCAGACACGTCTCTGGCGCCGCGGTCATGCGAAGTGGGGGGGAATCGACCCGCACGCCAAGCTGCTGGTCAACGGGCGTGTCGGCAGGCTCCACGGCGATTTGTACCATTACAGCTTTGAATCGATTAACCGCCAGTTGCGGAAAATAGCGCCGTACAGCGACGAATTTGTGCGACAGCGGTCATCGGCGCTAGGACGGGTTGGGCTGTTTCATCTTGTAATCCACCCGAGCTGGCGCTTCTTTCGCGGCTATTGCCTTCGGCTCGGTTTCCTGGACGGCTGGCCTGGTTACTATATCGCCTGGCTCAACGCCTTCTCCACCCTGACCCGATACGCAAAGGTCAAGGAGCGGCTCACGGCTCGAGAGGACCGGTGGTGAGCGGGAATTCGCTTGGTGATTTGGTGGAAAACGGTTACATTTTTGGCCAATGAGTCAGACAATTTCCGTTCGTCTGAGTGACGAGATCGCCTCCTGGCTTGAGGAAACGGCGGCGCGAACCGGTGTTTCCCAAGGGCACATTGTCCGTGATCAATTGGAAAGGGCCAGAAACTCCAACGGGCGCAAGGCGTTCATGCGTCTTGCGGGTGTCATGCACGGACTGCCGCCTGATTTATCTAAACGCAGAGGCTTTTGCCTATGACGTTGAAATCACCGACTACCACTGATCGGGCTATGACGACAGGAAAGATACCGCCGGTGCATCCGGGTGAGATCCTTTTGCACGATTTCATGGAGCCGCTGCATCTGAGCCAAACCGCCCTCGCGCGAGCCGTGGGCGTCGCCCCGGTGCGAGTGAGCCGGATTGTGCGCGGGCGGCGCGCCATTACCGCCGACACCGCCTTGCGGCTGTCTCGTTATTTCGGCACGCGACCTGGCGGGTGGCTGGACCTGCAGACTCATTACGACCTTGAGACGGCCGCGGACGGGCTCCAGGAACGGATCGCCCAGTCCGTCAAACCATGCCGGCTTCAGCCAACCACCGCCCTTTGAGTCCGGGGCGGCTATTGCCTTCGTCTCGGTTTCCTGGACGGCTGGCCCGGTTACTACGTCGCCTGGCTCAACGCCTTTTCCACCCTGACTCGATACGCAAGTGTCAAGGAACAACTTACGGATCGAAAGGGTCCGTTGTGAGCGTTGTAGTATGTCTCTGTTGCAGCGGGCTTGCACTCCAATAGATGCTAACAGATAGTGGTCATATGAGCATTTCTCTGACGGATGGCAATAAGAAACTGATCAAGGCCCTGTTGCGTCTTGGCCGGTGGGGCAACGAAAGTGAAATCGTCCGGTACGGTCTGCACCTGGTCGCCCGCGAGGTTGAACGCGACCAGCACCGGAGTCTCTCGCCGATTCCACGCGGAGTTCTGACTCGAGCTTACCGGAAGCTGAACCTGTCCGATTACGCGGAAGACCGCGCCCTATCCAAGGCATCCGCCTACCCGGTGAAGGGGGAACTGGCTTTCAGCAACGACGCGGAAGCGTAACCGCCGAACGTCGGCGAGCCGTGGGGCAGAGGATCATCCGCCTCTTTGAACTGTATCGAGCTTGATACGTCCTCTCCACTCTCACTCGGTACGTAGAAGTCAAAGAACAACTCATGTCTCGAGATGGTCAGTCGTAAACGTGCCTGGAATCTCCCCAAAGTGATGATCATAAGTCAGCACCACCGCACCCACCCGTTGCGCGCAGCAAGCGATCACCACGTCCGTCAGCGGCAGGACCAGCCCCTGGCGATCCAGTTCCCATAGAGTCTGCTCCGCTGTTTCCCACAGCCGATTATCTGTCGGCACATCGATCATCACATCCCAGAACTCGCGGAACCGGCGCCGGACTGCCGCCGGGCGCAGTGCCCGTCCCACCTCGCATCGCACCACACCGCAGATGACTAAATCCCGCGTCGCCGCAGCAGGGGCCAGGGCGCGCAAGGGGTCCTGGCCCTGCCGGAGCAGGCTGATGTAGTAACTGCTATCAACGAGAACGGGGCTTGCGGCCATACGAGACTGGAGTTTCCCGACAACGCATTTCTTCCAAGCCGTAGGCCGGATCCACGGTCTCCTTCAGTTCGTCCGGGCCAAGGCCCAGGCCTTCGGAGGAGATCTTCAGCAGCGTGGCCCTCCTGTCCATTTCCCGCAAGGCGAGATCAACGGCCTTTGTTTTGCTGCTGGTCCCCGCCGCGTCCATGACTCTTGCCAAGAGCGCATCATCAATATACATGGTCATCTTCATGCCATACAAAATATGTATATGATGCCATATTGTCAACCCCTTTCTTCTTCAATCCGGCGGTTTTTTTGCGTCCCAAACCTCGCCCCTCAGCCTAACGCGCCTTCAGGCCGGGCCGGGCTGGAGAACTCAGCATGACTTTCCAGGTCTGGTCGCAGCCAAGCAATCTCTGCCGTGGCGTCGGCCCTTGGGGTAGCGCCGAACGGATGCTAACTCTGCGTGGTTCGGATGATTCGTTGACGACCACCACATTCGCGCCCCGCTGCGTGGGCGCGAAAAGGAATTCCCTCTCAGTTGCCTTCACTAGCCGCGCGCCGTACATACGAAAGTAGAGCCTCCCGAAGCAAAAGGCGGTCGGAACGTCATCTTCCAGTGCAGGGCGATTCGAGATAATTCGGGTCGGACTTAATGGCCGGTCGGCTGCTGAGGGCAAGAGTATGAACAACGGCGGATCTCCGGGACGCCTGGCCGCCTTGAGCATCTCCAGGTTGTTGACCGCCAAGAACGCCGCTTCACGGCCCCGGAGCAGCCGCGCGGCGCGTTGCACCGAAACCGCGGGCCGGCGCGTGTCGAGATAAACCTGAAGTGTCGTCGGATCATCAACGTGCGTGAGCGGAAACTCCGGCCCGCCTCTTCGCTCGAGCTGCAGTGCCAGTCGCTTCAGAGCCGCGGTTTGCTCCACAACCTTCGTCCGCCCATGCGGCACAAAGTACCAGAAGGCGAACCCAGCGGTTCCAATCACCACGCTGGCGGCAAAGGCTCCGGCAAACAAGGCGGGTCGTGTCTCCCGCGTTAACCTGGCAATTTCCCGGCCTCCAATCAGGGCGGCTGCCGGCATGAGCGGCCAGAGCAGGTCAGCCCTTTGGTGAGGAACCATGCCGAAGATAAACAACCCGCCAAGGAACCAGCAGAACAGAAAACGCTCAAACCGCCGCTCGAGCTCCGCGCTCGCCGGGTGTTTCCACAGGCGCCACAAGCCATAGCCCGCCGGCAGACTCCACGGGGCCGCGCGGGCCAGGTAGAAAAGCGGCGGATGCCATACGAACATTCCCGGGAAATAGAACTTCCGGTGGAATACCGCGTGCCCGACCAGTTCCTTGAAAATCATCTTGTGGATAAGCGGTTCCCCCACCTCGCTGTAAGCCAGCAGGAACCAGCCCCCGCTCACCAGGAAGTAGAGGACCAGGCCCAGCGCGTGTGAACCCTCCAGTCGCGCGGAATGCCCGGATTTCCGTTCCCAATAACACGCCAGCAGACCGCAACCGCCCAGGATGACTCCCAGCGGTCCCTTGGTTAGCGTAGCCACCGCCGCTATCAGCCAAAACCACGTCCAGCCTCGACCGCGATTCCAGGCGCGGAACGCCACCAGAGCTGCCCCGGTGACGGTAAACGCGAAGATGCCGTCGGTGCGCGCCAGCCCGAACTCCTTCAATCCAGCCGAGCAGAGCATTACGGCAACCGCTCCCACGAAGCCCGCTTTCGTCCCGAAATGCTTGCGGCCCGCTCCAAAAACCAGCCATGCCGTCCCGAGCGCGGCCAGCGCCCCTGGGAGATAGAGGCTGAACTCGCTGATCCGCCCGCACGCCAGCGTCACCAGCGCCGAGAGCCATGTATAAACGGGAGGCTTGGATGTGATGTCACCTGTGAGATCCGTCTGGCAGAGCCAGTGCCCGTTCTTCACCACGTCCAATACATAAGCGGCAGGCCGCTCTTGGTCCTGGTCGAGCAGGTTCGGCGGCGCCGCCAGCCTGATACCGAACAGGCACGCGGCAATCACCACGAGAATGGCGTAGGGCAGCCACGGAATTGAGCCGCGGTTCACCCGCGCGGGCAAGCTCAACCTCGCCGTCCCGGCTAGCGGGGGTGGATGGTCCATCCTGGCCGGGGCTCAATCGAGCGCGATGTGCCCGGGGAAAGCTGGGCAAAGGCGTGAGCGCGGGATCTGACCCCCGGGATCGAAAAACACCATCTCGCCGTCCAGTCCACAGAGCCAGAATTCCAGCGCGCCTTTTTGAAAAAGGAGGCGCTTGCGCTCGCTTAACTCTGCTTCGGTGTTCGAAGGTGAAACCACCTCTACACAAATCTCTGGCGCAATGACGTACACCGGATCGTTCTGGCGAGAGCCGCGGCGCTCGCGCGAGACCCAGGCGGCATCCACAGCCTTGACGCCCTCCTCCGTTTGCACAGGGCACTCGGTTAGGCTGATGCCGCCGCCCTTCTGTTCCCGCAACAGCACCGCGATAGCAGCCTGGTACTCCCCGTGCCGGCTTCGTGGTGGCGGACTCATAACGATATTGCCCCAGCGATCGCTCTCAATGCGATATGGCAGTGATGCCAAAGTTTTGTCCTCGAGGATCTCTGTCCAGGTCATGCGGCGTACATATAGCCTCGCCGGCCGAATTGCAAGCCGGTAATCAGCGGGCAAAAGGGAGCGGGCGCAAGACAAGAATTCCGTCGTCCGCCCAAAGAAAGTGGAGCGCGTGGCTCGGAATTGCCGGAGAGCGCCCCCTCTCGGCCGCGCGGTTCAGCGCCGAAGCAGTTCGCCAATGTCCACTGCCACCTCCGGGAAAGCCGCCACCCGCGCCGTGTCCCTATGGCTCAGGACTTGTCTCGAACCATAACCGGTGAGATTCGGCTCGCGATAAACCTCAATCGTCTCCTCGACAAGATTGACTATCCAAACCTCCGGGATTCCGGCACGGCCATAAGCGGGCAATTTCTCCTCCCGGTCTCTTGCCAGCGAGGAGTCCGCAACCTCAATCAGCAGATAAGTATCCCCCGGGCCTGGATGATGACCAGTGTAGTCATCCGCAGCCGGCTTGAGCAGCATCAGGTCCGGCTGCGGCTCGGAATAATCATCCAAGTGTGTAGGGTCCTGGGCGGCGACCACCCACCGGCCTTTAGAAAGACCCGCAAAGAGTCGAATCAAGCGCTTTACCACGCCGCCATGAAAGGGACCACTGGGGGACATATCAATGATTTGCCCGTCAAGCAGTTCGACGCGCGCGTCCGGGTCCAGCACGCCTGCTTGCGCCATTCGATAGTAATCGCTCACCGTGAAGCGATGTCGTGTTTCAACCGGCATGAAGGCAGCCTACTTGGGAATCGCACGCTGCGCAACGGCGCCGGTTTGCCAACCTGCCAGTGGCAGGCTCAGTGCCGCAGGAGTTGACCGACGTCCACAGCCATATCGGGAAACGCCGCCACACGCGCCGTGTCACCGGAGCGCAGAACCTGTCTTGAGCCAAAGCCAGTGAGATTCGGCTCGCGATAGACTTCAAGAGTCTCCTCGACGAGGTTAACCAGCCAGACCTCCGGGATTCCGGCCCGGCCATAAGCCGGCAATTTTTCATCGAGGTCTTTCGCCAGCGAAGAGTCGGCAACCTCAATCAGCAGATAAATCTCCTCCGGACCCGGATGATGACCAGTGTAGTCATCCGCAGCCGGCTTGAGCAGCATCAAGTCCGGCTGCGGCTCAGAGTAATCGTCCAAGTGGATCGGGTTTTGAATCGCGACGAGCCATCGGCCTGGCGAGGGCTCTGTGAAAAGGCGATTCAGGCGGTTCACTACGCCGCCGTGGAATGTACCGATGGGAGACATATCAATAATCTGGCCGTCAAGCAGTTCTACGCGTGCGTCAGGGTCCAATACCCCCGTTTCCGCCATCCGATAATAATCGCTCACATTGAAGCGATGTCGTGTCTCAACCTGCATAAACAAAATATAGCGACGGCCGGCAACCTGCGCAATGACGACGACCGACTGCGGTTACCGCTCCAGCATTGCCACTCTTCGATCAATTCGCCACCCTCAAGTGGCGGTTATGGGCCCGCTACGTGTCCTCCATCTTAATTCCATGCTGACGGGCGGTGGCACCGACGACCGCTCGGTCCGCATTGCATACGCTCTGCATCGGCTGGGCCATTACGTATGCCTGGCGGGACCGGGCGGACGCGAATTCTCCGCCGTGGCCGCCGGTCTTGGTCTTCCTTTCCAGCCGATACCCGCCAAGGGACCTCTGAAGCTCCCGCTCATTCTTCATACAACTCGACTTATTCGGCGGGAACGCATTCAAATACTTCATGCCCGCCACGGGCGCGATTACTGGCCCGCCATCCTGGCAGCCCGGCTTTCCGGCGCACGGCCCAAGATCGTCTTGAGCCGGCACCTGGCCAAGAGCCCCGGTTCGTGGGTCAGCCGGCGCTTTCTTCTGGGCCGATGCGACGCGATGGCGGCGGTTTCAGAGTTTGTGGCAAAGGTGCTGCGAGAGGGCCATGCCGATCCGGGTTCAGACAATCCCGAACGGCACGATCGCCCGCCGATGTTTGGCGATCACTCCAAAATCCGCGTGGTCTATGGCGGCTTTGACATGGACCGATTCAGACCCGGCCAGAACCTTGCCCAACGCCAGGCCTGGGGCCTGGCCGAAAGCCATTACGTGTTTGCGGTCGCCGGGGGCTACGATTTCCCACGTGGAAAAGGCCAGCCTGAGTTCCTGAAAGCGGCGGCACGAATTCATCCTCGGTTGCCTGACACGCGCTTCCTCATCATTGGACGGGGAAACATGCGGGAAAAACTCCAGGCCCAAATCGCGGGGCTGGGCTTGAACGGGCTGGCTTGGCTGACGCCCTATTGCAACGACATGCCGGCGGCCTTGAACGCGATCGACTGCCTGGTCCTGCCCCAAGTCGGCACAGAGGCGCTGCCGGGAGTGATTTGCGAGGCCCATGCCTGCGGCAGACCGGTCATTGCTTCGGACCTGGACGGCATCCCCGAGGCCTTTGCGGTTGGCGGCTGGGGCCAACTCATCAAGCCGGGGTCCGTGGAGGAATTGGTGGAAGCGATGGCCCTTTGGGCGCGCAAACCGCCCCTGGACATGGCGGAGCGATGGAAACTGCACGCACGGGTGGCGGAAAGGTTTTCTCTCGAACGTGCCGCCCGCGATCTGGCGGAGCTGTACCGGACTCTGCTGGTTTGAGCCCCCTCCAACCCGTGGAAAGGACTTGAACGCCGCTAGTCCAGCCCGTATCCTCACCCAGGATATGACGCGGCAAGTACTGAGAAAGGCCCTGGAGCGAAAGCCATTTCGCCGGTTTTCTGTCCGACTGACCGATGGGGAATTGGTGCGCATCAAAAGCGATCACAGCGCCGCTGTCCACCCGAAAGGTGAAACGATGGTCATCTTCGAAGACGACGGGAGTTATCGAATCGTCGATATCGCGCTGATCACCAAATTGCAGGCGGCTTAGCGCATCTTGGATTCAAAGCGGTAGGTCCCCGACCCGACCGCGAACACTGCCCGGCCATCGGCCACTTTGATAAACCGAAGGCCCGGCGCTTCCGAGGCGGGTTGGCCGCTCTCCGTCACGTTTTGCTGGTCCTTTGCGGGGACGTACACCGTGGCCGTTGTGTTGACCGGAACCGTGATGTTCCATTTGAAGAGGTCGCCGTTCCGGCTCCACTCGCTCTTGATCATGCCATAGGGCGAGCGGTGGGTCGCGCGAACATGGCGGAGATGGCCGACCGGGTTCGGGCGCATGATGACATGTTTGAAGCCCGGCTGTTCGGGATCAGGTTTGATGCCGGCCAGGTCCTCGAATAGCCAGATGCCCAGGTCGCCAACCAGCATGACATGGTTGCCCGAGTTCATCGCCGGATCGGCGGTATTGCCATTCCAAAGCTCCCAGATGGTAGTCGCCCCGTTCTCCACCATGTATCCCCAACTTGGATACGTCTTCTGCGTGAGAATCGTCCATGCCAGGTCGGGCCGTCCGTTATCCGTCAACACCCGCATCAGCCATTGGCCGCCGATCAAGCCGGTGCCGATGTGACCGTGGGTCTCGTTTGTAATCTTTTCGATCAAGTGCTCGAAGATCCGCGCCCGATCATCCGGTGGCACGAGACCAAAGGCCAGCGGCAGCACGCATGAGGTTTGTGAGCCGTTGTCGTATTGGCCGGCCTGAGTGTTGAGGAACTTCTTATTGAAGGCGGCCTTCAATGTTTCGGCCAAGTGGGAAAAGCGTTGGGCATCCTCAGGCTTATCGAGCTGGGCGGCGTATTGAGCCATCAAGTCAAGGTCATAATAGAAATAAGCGGTGGCAAGCAGGGCCTTGTTGGTCTGACGTTTCGGGTCCCGAGAATGGATGAGCTTCGGGTCCCTGGGCGGAACACACCAGTCGCCGTAGGAATCGCGGGAGATGATGCCATCCTCGATGAACCGGCTCATGTACTCGATCCATTTTTTGGCGCTGTCGTAATGCTCCCGGATAATCCTCCGGTCGGCGTATTGGTCGCGGATGGCATCGGGAATAATGACCGTGCTGCTGGGCCAGGTCACATTGTCTGAGTAAATCGGCCAATAGGCGGGGCAGACGTCGGGCACGCTGCCGCTGGGCTTTTGGGCGTCGGCCATATCCTGGAGCCACTTGCTGTAGAGGGCCGCCGTATTGAACAGGTAAGTTTCCCCGCGCGACTCGGCGGAGCGATCACCGAGCCAGCCTTGGCGCTCGTCTCTTTGCGGGCAATCGGTTGGGATGCTCCGGTAATTGCCGCGCACACCCCAGCGGATGTTATTGTAAATGCGGTTCACCAACGGATTGGAGCAGGTGAAAGTGCCGGCGCTCCGGAGGTCGTCGCCCACGACGCGGCCTTCGATGTCAGAAAGGTCCGGTTTACCTGGGTAGCCCGTGACCTCGACATAACGAAACCCGTGGTAGGTGAAGCGCGGCTCATAGATCTCCGTGCCCTGGCCTTTGAGAATATAAGTATCCGTGACCTTGGCCGAACGCAGGTTGGCCACATAGAGCATCCCGTCAGGTTTGAGCGTCTCGGCGTGGCGCATCGAAACCACCGTGCCGCGCCGTCCCGACACTTTCAGCCGGCACCACCCAACCATGTTCTGGCCCATATCGAACACATAGACGCCAGGCTTCGGCTCGGTCATGGCCATTGGCCTCAGCGTCTGCGTGACGCGAATCGGCTCAATCATCTGGGCGGCAAGCACACCGCCTGGAGCCGCTACCACCTGCGCCCGCTGCCAGTCCGAATCGCCAAAGCCGGGCTTGCTCCAGCCGTCCATCTCCTGGCGCGCGTCGTATTCCTCGCCATCATATTCGTTGTTGGCGCGGATCGGGCCGTCGGTGCTCAGCTTCCAACCTCCATCGCTAACGACCCTTTCGGTCGAGCCGTCTGAGTATTCCAAGTTCATCTGGAAGAGCAGCTTTGGAAACCCGTAGGAAACCGTGCCCGTGGGAATCTTCGTCCTTGGCGCGTAAAAGCGTCCGTTGCCCAGGATAACCCCTACGGCGTTGCGGCCTCGGTTCAGTGCCCGCGTCACGTCGTAGCTAACATAGTAGCAACGCTTCGTGTAGTCACTCAGCGCTGGGGACAATACGCAATTCCCCACTTTTTGCCCGTTAAGATAAAGTTCCGAAAGGCACAGACCGGACATATAGACGGTCGCGCGCCGCAGGTGTTTCTCGACTTCAAATTCGCGCCGAAGATAGCGGGCCGGCAAACGCCGGCCTTCCGCCGCCGCAATGCGGCCCGGTTTTTCCTCGAGGCCAATCCATTGGGCGTGCCAATCGGAGGGCTCGAGCAGGCCCATGCTCCACCGTGCCGGTGCGCTCCAGGCGGAGGGCTTGCCGTTGCCATCCCAGACCCGCACCTTCCAATAGCATTGCTGTTCCGAGCTCAACGGTTGGCCCCGGTACGGAATCTGAATGGAGCGACCCGAGTTGACGCGGCCCGTATCCCACAAGTCCCCATTGTCGGCCCGCAGGCCGCGCCGGGAACTGGCGACCAGGATCTGATAGGCGGTCTGGCGCTGGCCGCGAGGACCGCCTGGCTCAGCTTCCAGAATCCAGCTCAGCCGAGGATGGACCGCGTCAATGCCGAGCGGGTTTTTGAGGTACTCGCAACGCAAGTGCATCGGACCAATCGAGGACTTGTCCAGCAGCTTGAGTCGGAGGTTTCGGAACTCGATGCGGTAGTGCTCGGCTTCCAGACCCACCCGGCCCTCGGGCAGGCCGCATTGGGTGAAACGGCAAGTCACGGCGCCATTCACCCACAGGGTCAGGGTCTTGCCTCGGGCGGTCAGCTCCATCGTGTTCCATTGGCCGGCGGGCTTGACGCGCATGTCCTTAACCTCCTTCTTGAGCGTGAAGAACTTTTTCTTGCCGTCTGGCGCAAGGGTCTCGCCAAAGAGGTATCCATCTTTGGCGTCGCCGAACTGGGCCTGGTGCCAGATGGCGCCGTCCTTTGAATTGCGAATGTAGGCTCCGCTGTTGTAGCCGGTCTTGCCTTCGATCCGGGTGTAGCGGAACTCGAAATGGAAGATGGCGTTGCCGACAATCTTGTCAAACAGGAGCATATCGTGGCCTCCATCCCCGTCACAAATAAGCACGTCGTCTTGGGCGTTCACGTGCCATTGCTGTCGCCCCAGTTTGCCGGTCGGCGGCACCGGCACGCGATACCAGCCTTTGAGGCTCGGCGGAGGCATAATATTGAGCCAGCCCTGCGGGTCGGGCTGCAATGCGCTCTTGGAAACGGCTGCATCGGCTGCTGAGACATGGCTGGCGGCCAGGCAGAGGCAGGCGCCCGCAATCAGGCCCGCGAGGCAATCCGAACGAACACCACGGAGATTTGTCATTGAGCGAGACTACCGGCTCAGGGCGCTTCTGGGAAGGTCCCTTTCAGGTGGTTTGGCGAATTTTCGGGCGGGGGGGCGGTGGCGAGGGAGTCGTGAAAACAAATGTGACTGCTCAGGTCGTGATAGGAGCGCGGACGCCCTCGTCCGCGTCCTCAGAAAGCCGCAGTCGCGGGCGAGGGCATCCGCGCTCCTATCGCGTGCGCCTGGCAGCTTGACCTGAAAGGTTACAAATAAATGCCGGGAGGATTGGTGGTTGCCGCCGGGACTTTGAGCATTGTTTGAGTTTGCGGGCTCCGACGCGCTGGGGCCTTAGCGGCCTTGGGGGGACCAGGCGGCCGTTGAGACTATTAATGAACCAGAGACTATGAGCTGATCCACTCGTCGGTGAATCGAGCGCGAAAGTCATCAATGACCTCCTCGAAACGAGTGAACCCTTCCGCGCGCATTTTCGCGGCGAATCCAGGACTGCGCTCAGTGCCAGCGATTGCCGACCAATAATATTTAATCATACCTACTGCGTTTAGGCGGCGCATCCGTATCATAGTGAGTCGAACTCCCTGCTTGATGGAGTCGGAAGCGTCCGGTGACCGCAACACCGGATCGAATACTCGCTCGCTTAGAAACTGCATGACTTCGTCCTCTTTGCTCATACCTCACAATGTGTAACCGTAATGATGGCAAGCTGTCAAGCTATCTATCGTCCTCTTTTTGTATCGACATTTCGCCGCAACCCAGCTATGGGTTGATAGTCGGCAGGAGCCAGGAACCAATGCCCAGATTGCTCATCACATCAGAGGATTTGGCCGAAGAGGTCATCGAACTCAGGCTGGGAGTGAACCGTATCGGTCGCAGCCCTCAGAACGATTTCCAGCTTCAACACCCGACCATTTCGGCCAGACATTGCGAGTTGACCGTCACCGGCGAGGGCGTACTCGTTCATGATTGCGGTTCTACGAACGGGACCTTCGTCAACGGGCGGCGGGTTCGAGACGCGAAGCTCCTCTCGGGCCAGGTCCTCCAACTCGGGGACGTCAGGCTTTATGCCGAGCAGACTGAGGTGAGCGTGGCCATTCCCCAATTCGATTTGCCGCGTCCGGCCCCGCCGGTGGTGCTGGAAAATGGCGCGATCATCTGCCCCCGCCATCCGCAAGCATTGGCGACGCATCAATGCACCAACTGCCGGGAGCTGATGTGCGAAGAATGTCTGCACCGGTTGCGCCGCCGCGGAGGCAAGGCGCTCCTGCTCTGCCCCCTGTGCAGCCATCGCTGCGAACGCCTCGGGGGCGAGAAGCGGAAGAAAAAATCCCTCTTCGGTTTCCTGCACAAAACGGTTAAAATACCCTTCAGGATTCCGCGCCGTTGAAGATGATTCTGGCCGACAGCAGCGGCGGCGGCAACAATGCCCGCTCGCCAGTCTGGAAGCACGCCCGGCAAGAAAGACTCGCCGATCGCTGCCGATTGATCGTGATGGTCTGCCATGCTGCCATCAGCGATGCCGGCAAAATCAGCCCGAACCGGACCTTCACACGAGCATGGCCCCATAACACACATGTCCCCATAAGCGCCCGGCAGCCCGGCGGCTAGTGTTGCGCCTGTGGAACGTTGCTGATAGATTTTAGCAATGACGAAGGACATTCGAGAGAGGCTCGCCGCGGAACAATTCCTGCCGTTTGTAGTCTATACAGCCGATGGGCGCGAGTACGACGTGCCGACCCGCCATCACGCTCACGTTTCCCCTGCTGGCGGGCGCGTCAGCGTCTGGACGGATGACGAAACGGAATACATCCTGCCGTCGCTGCTCATCTCTGGCCTGAAGGTCCGCCCCAACAAGCAGCAACGACCGCTTTGACGATTCTTTCGGTGCCATAATGGCTCTCGGTTTGCCATCAGTCTGCAGTTTCCGTGAGTGCTAAGGCGAGACTCAAGGCAGTGAAAACGGAAGGGGCAGTGGCCAACACCGGCAAACTCAACCGCCTGCGAATCACCATTCGCGGAGCGGTTCAAGGCGTGGGGTTTCGTCCGTTTATTTACCGTCTGGCGCATGAGATGGCCCTGCGCGGCTGGGTGGAGAACTCGGCGCAAGGGGTATCCATTGAGGTCGAGGGAGCGGCGGAGCACCTCGAACGATTCCTGCTGAGAATCGAACCGGAACGCCCGCCGCGCAGTTTTATTCAGAGCCTGGAGTCCTCCTGGTTGGACCCCTTGGGATTTGAGGGCTTCGAGATTCGACGGAGCGCCACCGGCGGCAGCAAGACCGCTCTGGTCCTGCCCGATATTGCCACCTGCCCGGATTGTCTGCGCGAGGTGTTTGATCCCGGCAACCGGCGCTACTTCTATCCTTTCACCAACTGCACCAACTGCGGCCCGCGCTTCAGCATCATTCAGAGCCTGCCCTACGACCGCGCCAACACCTCAATGAAGCGGTTCGTCCAATGCCCGCAATGCGGAGCCGAGTACCACGACCCGCTCAACCGCCGGTTTCACGCCCAGCCCAACGCCTGTCCGTTGTGCGGGCCACACCTGGAGCTGTGGGGGAAAAAAGGCGAACGCCTCGTTTGCGGGGACAGCGAGGCCCTCTCCGCGGCCGCCGATGCCCTCCGCTCGGGCCGGATCGTGGCGGTCAAGGGATTGGGAGGATTTCACCTGGTGGTGGCGGCGCATGAGGGGGAGGCGGTCGCCCGCCTGCGCGAGTTGAAGCACCGCGAAGAGAAACCGTTCGCCTTGATGTGCCCAACGATTGCCTCCACGAAGGCACTTTGCGAGATTTCTCCGCTAGAAGAGCGGTTGCTACGGTCGCCCGAATCGCCCATCGTCCTGCTGCGGCGTCTGAGATCGCGGGGCGGCCCAGCGCCGATTGCCGAGGCCGTGGCCCCCAGGAATCCCAACCTCGGTGTGATGCTGCCCTACACCCCCTTGCACCATCTGCTGCTGGCATTGCTGCAATTCCCCATCGTGGCCACCAGCGGGAACCTGAGTGACGAGCCGATTTGCATTGACGCATACGAGGCCGTGGCGCGGCTGGGAGGCACAGCGGACCTGTTCCTCGTGCATGACCGGCCCATCGTTCGGCACGTGGATGATTCCATTGTCCGCGTTATGATGGGACGCGAGCTGGTCTTGCGCCGGGCACGCGGTTATGCCCCGCTGCCGGTTACGCTGGACGCAACCTCTCGTGTCAGCCCGCGGGACAGACAGAATCATGGAGGCGGATCGGCCCAGAACTGTATTTTGGCGGTTGGCGCGCACCTCAAGAATACCATCGCCCTGACTGTCGGTTCTCAGGTCTTTATCAGCCAGCACATCGGCGACCTGGAGACTGACCAGGCTTATGAGGCCTTCCGGCGTGTGATTAGCGATTTTGAAAGGCTGTATGAGGCGCGGCCGACGGTCGTTGCCGCCGATGCGCACCCGGATTATCTCTCCAGCCGGTATGCCCGCGGGCGCGGGGTCAGTCCTTACTTTTTCCGCGGTGAAGGAAGGGAAGTGGCGGGAAAAGGCGCGGGACTGACCCCGGCGCCCGACGGTTTTTATCACTCCCGTGAAGCGTCTCCGTCGTGCGTCACGGTGCAGCATCACGTTGCGCACGTGTTGTCCTGTATGGTGGAGAACCGGCTGGCGCCGCCGGTCTTAGGCGTCTCCTGGGATGGCACGGGCTACGGATTGGATGGAACGATTTGGGGCGGGGAGTTCCTCCTCATCCAGGAAAGCGCGTGCGAGCGAGTGGCCTCTCTCCGCCAGTTCCGGCTGCCGGGTGGAGACAAAGCCGTGCGCGAGCCGCGCCGGACGGCCCTCGGAGTCTTGTATGAGATCTTCGGGGAAGCGGTCTTCGAAATGAGCGAGTTGGCGCCGTTGCGCGCATGCTCGACCGCGGAGTTATCCGGGCTCAAGACGATGCTCTGGCGCGGACTCAACTCGCCCCTGACCTCCAGCGCCGGACGGCTCTTCGACGCCGTTGGGTCCCTGGCCGATCTGCGCCAAACCGTTCGGTTTGAGGGCCAGGCGGCGATGGAACTTGAATTCGCCCTGGAGGGTTTCGAGAGTTCTGAGGCCTACAAAATCCGGCTTTGTGAGGAAGCCAGACAGGGCAACCCGCGCGCGCGCGGCTTCGCGGAGGCGAGCTCCGGCGCTCCATCCGCGCCCTCCGAACCGCAACGAAGCTGCGGCGTGCAGGCGGCTGCCAGCCCTGCCTCGCGGCCGCCTCGCATCGTCCTTGATTGGTCACCGCTGGTCCAGGAAGTCCTAACCGACCTCAAAGCCGGGCTTGCCCTTGGGCGAATCTCCGTCCGCTTTCACAATGCACTGGCCGAAGCCATCGTCGCTGTGGCCCGGCGGGTTGGCCAGGAGCGCATCGTCCTTTCGGGCGGCTGCTTTCAGAACCGTTACCTGACCGGGCGCGCCGTTCATCGACTGGCCGAAGCCGGGTTTCGTCCCTATTGGCACCAGCGCGTTCCGCCCAATGACGGGGGCATCGCGCTGGGGCAGGCGGCGGCGGTCGCTTGGGGGAGCCGTGCGGCAACGGATGCTGGATGAGGGATTGGTGGATGGTGGGTGATGGAGTGGTGGAGTAGCGGGGTGATGGAGCGATGGACTGGTAGCCCCGTGAGGCAGGGCCTCGGACCGTTTTTTTCCGCGTACGAAGCTGCAGTCTCATTGAGCATTGGGCACTAGAGTCCTTTTTTTCGCGTATTTCGCGCATTTCGTGGTCCCGTCCCCCGCAAATTCCGGTCGCCATTTTGACCAGATCACGCTAAGGTGAATAATGTTGATGCTTGAGCTTTCGCCAGGCATGGAGCGTACGAAGCCGCCAACCGGACCGCTTTCCGCCCGGCGCTGGTTCCGCCGTTCCGAGTGATCCGATGCATTCCTTTGCTCCAAAAAGGACGTTGCGGCCGGTGAATTTTGTGTGCAACGCGCCCCAGGCGCAGGCGGTGGCGCTGGTCGGCGACTTCAATCAATGGAAGGCGGCGGCGCATCCGATGAAGCGGATGCCGGACCGGGCCTGGATGCTCACCCTGGAGTTGCCCCATGGCCATCATCGCTATGCCTTCCTGGTCGATGGGGCGCTGACCCTCGACCCTCGCGCCCAGGGCATCACCCGCAACGACAAAGGCGAGCGCGTCTCCATGATGCCGGTAAGCTGAGCCGGGGAATCCCGCCGTCTTTCCCAGCCGTCGGACTACAGGCGCTCCCATTGGTCGGGATCGATGCCAAATTGGTCGAGCAGCCGTTTGACCAGCGACCAGTCAATATCACGGCCGTGCGGATTGGGAATCGGAAGCTTGCGAACTCCTTGCCGCATGACTGGATGCCGCTTGCCAGGGAAGGGACCCTCCCAGCCGAGCAATCGGAGGCGCCGAATCATCTCCCGGTGGCTAATCGGCCTTGGCATAGGACGCCTGGGGGTTCAGGTCGATGCCGTCAATGACGGGGAGTCGATCTCCAAAGCGGAAAGCGATCATTAGCCAATCCTCGAGCACGCTCTGCAACTCGTCGCGGCATTGCTCGAGAGTCTCTCCGTCACCCCATGTTCCTGGACATTCCGGGATGTGTCCATAGTAGCGGCCGTTTTCCATGAGTTCGTACTTCGCATGGCGCAATGCGTGCTGGATATAATCGATTAACATACAGGCGAATAAGGCCAATAGCGTGTCGCTTGTGTGTAACCATACCACGGACGCAGTCCCCGCCAAGGCCGAATGAGAGCTTCGAGTTGCTTTGCGCCCAGCGCGACCCTCGCGCCCAGGGCATCACCCGCAACGACAAAGGGGAGCGCGTCTCCATGATGCCGGTAAGCTGAGCCAAAGCCCGGGGCTGCGCCTGGGCCAGCGGCTCATCCCCATGAGCGTGGCAATTTTTCCTTGGCGCTGATCGAAAGTCAGAAAGGCCCCCGCCGAGAGGGACCACGCTGCGGCCAAGTGCCAGCGCCAGCTCGTATCGCAATAAACAATCACTCCCGGCGAGATTGCAGTCCTCCGCCACGACCTTGTTGTTGGGCCGTGCTCGCGTTCAAATATTTTGTAAAATTTTTGTTGCAATTCCGTGATGGGTTTGCTGAACTAGGCGCAATTAGCGCTTGAGACACGGTTCAGTCCTGACTTTTGCCGGGCCAGAGCCGCTTGTGCGGGTGTTAAGAAGTTGAAACAACTATGGAACAGACATCCTCTATCCTGTCCAGACAGAGCAAGCACCTCACGGGCGTCTCAAGCCAATGCAAATAAACATCCTACCTACCTCAAACAGATGAAACTAAACAAACCCTTACTCGGAATCGCCTGCCTCCTGCTTATAGCAGGGGGCCTCCAGGCTGCCGGGCCCATATTCGTTGACCAGGACGTGGGCACACCAACCCTTCACGGATCGGTCACCCAGAACGCCGATGGCACAACCACCATCGTCGGCGGCGGTAATGACATCTGGAACACCAGTGATAACTTTCACTACTACTATACCTGGGCCTCCGGCAGCAACTGGGATGCCTATGTCCACGTGCGCAACCTCGTCGGCCCTGACCAATGGAGCAAGTGCGAGCTAATGGTCCGCGCCTCCTCCACAGTTGTCGGGCCGCAGGGTCCAGACCAGTTCTTCGCGAACATGACCACGCAGGATGCCAACGCCACCCCCTCAGACGGCACAGCCCCCGTGAACCTGATTCGGCCGCAGGCCCGCACCGTCTTCGGAGGCAACCCCGACGAGTGGGTCCCCGCGGGAGCGCCGACGCCCAATTACACTTCGGATCCGACTCCGGGTCCGGGTGTTTGGCTGCGCATGATTCGCAATGGCACTGTGTTCACCCTGCTCTCGGGCACCAACTCCGCCACCTTCGCCAACGTGGTCTGGTCCACCAACATGGTCGTCGATACCACGGCAGGCCAACAACCCGGAGCCGACAATGGCACGACGTTCAAGGCCGGTTTCCCGGATGTGGTCGCCGTTGGCGTTGCGGTGACGGCCCATGATGACGCGGACACAGTTGGCGGCGTTGCCACCATCTCCGATCTGACGGTCACCTTCCCTGGCTTTTCCCCGCCGACCGTCATCGGCGCGACCGTCCAGCCCGCCAACCAGACCATCGCCGTTGGCGGAGAGGCCTCCTTTAGCTTCAACACGACCAATAACGCCAGTGCTGGAAGCATCTCCGGGGTGTATCTTCCTCCGAGCGCTATTTCTTATCAATGGAAGCGGAACGGCACGGCCATTGCCGGCGCCACCGATACCTCCTACACCTTCCTGGCCGCCGCCGCTGATAGTGGCGCCCAGTTCTCCTGCACCGCCACCGTCCAGCCGCCGTTCAACACCAGCGTGTCCGGCCTTGACAGTGACACCGCCACCCTGACGGTGAACCCCTCCACGGTCTATACCAATGGGCTCAAGATGGAGTACTTTGCCAACGCCTCGCGCGCTCAGGTCGAGTCTGACAACGTCGGTCCGGCCGCCTATATCGCCCTGGTGCCCAACCTCGATCAACCCGGCGGCCTGGGTAACAACTACGTGACCCGTTACAGCGGTTACTTCATCCCGCCCACCTCGGACACTTACGTCTTCTTCCTGGCCGTCGATGACGACGCCGACCTCTACCTCAGCACCGACTCAAACCCGGCTAACAAGAAGATTATTGCCCAGGCAGCGTCCTGGAGCCCGATCGATAGCTGGCTTGTTGATGGCGGCGGCGCCGCAACCGTCGCGCAGCGCTCCGACCTCTGGACAGACCCCACTACCTTTGCGCCGGCCTGGACCCAGAGCACGCCCCTGACAGCCGGCAAGCGCTATTACATCGAGCTGGTGCATCACCAGGGCGGCGGTGGAGACCCCGTCAGTGTCACCTACCAAACCCAGACTCAGATAATGGCATCGGACTGGTCAACGGTCTTCACCAACGGCACCCCGAGCCTCCTCACCGCCGCGAACAAGGACATCGCCTTGATGTCCACCCCTCCAACGACGCTGACTTGGTCTCAGCAGCCCGCCGATACGACCGTATTTCAAGCCAACACGGCCACGTTCACCGCCGCCGTCGCCACCGATAGCGAGCTGCAGCCCTTCTACCAGTGGTATCGTGACGGCCAGCCCATTACCAACGCCACGGGAACCGCCTTGTCGATTGGCCCCGCGTCCCTGAGCGATAGCGGCGCTAAGATCTTTGTTACGGCTCAGACCCCCATAGGCGGCCTGTCCATTACCAGTTCCGTGGCGACGTTGACCGTGGTGCCCGCCTCACTTGAACTGGGCCGTGTCAAGGATGAATTCTGGAGTACCGCGGAGAGCATGGCCGGCGTGGAAAACGGAACGATGGGCGCCCCAACGTGGGTCACGAGCGTGCCGGCCTTTGAAGCCGGCGTGGCTTCTGAGCGGGGCGACTACTACACCGAACGGGTTAGCGGCCTCTTCATCCCCGCAACCAGCGGCAACTACGTGTTCTTCGTCGACTCAGATGACCAGAGTGACCTGTTCGTGAGCACCGACGACACTCCCGCCAATAAACGGCTGGTCGCCCAGGAAACCGGCTGGAGCAACGATTACCAGTGGACAACCGCCAACGGCGGCAATGCCAGCAGCAAACGCTCCGATCAGTGGACCGACGCCAACGGCAACACGCCTTATGCCTCCGGCATTCCGCTGGTCGCCGGCAAGAAGTACTACATGGAGGCGGTTCACCAGGAGGGCACCGGCGGCGATCATGTCGAAGTGACGGCTCTGACGACCGCCCAGGCCGCGACCATTGCCAATGGCGACGATACGACGCTCAAGGGCAATGTCATCGCCTTCTATGCGCCAGGCGACGTGACCGTCACCTTCACCCAGCAGCCTCAGGACGCCTCCGCCACCAGCGGTACCACCGCCAGCTTCAGCGCCGCCGGCACCTCTGATTCCACCATCAGCGTCAGTGGCATTGGGCTGCCCGACCTCACAAACTACATGATCTTCCAGTGGTTCAAGAACGGCACGGCGATTGCCGGGGCCACGGATTCCAGTTATACCACGCCGTTGCTCCTGCCCCAGGATAACGGCGCCCAGTTCACCTGCGGGCTTCGGGCCGTCGGCCTGGAGACCTTCAGCAACAGCCAACCGGCTACCCTGACGGTCGTCACCGATACGGTGCCGCCCACCCTTGCGTATGCGGCGACCTACGTCAATACCTTCGACAACTCGGGCAATTCCTCCACGTTTGTCGATGTGGCCTTCAGCAAGCGGATGGATTTGGCCAGCCTGTTGCAGATGGCCAACTACACCGTGGCCGGCGCCACCGTCAGTGCTATCACCGTCAACAGCAATGACTTTCGCACGGTTGAACTGACCATTAGCGGCACGCCCACCTCGGTGTCCGTGAGCGGGGTCAAGAGTTTCTCGGAGATCCCCATCGCCGCGGGCGCCTCCATTCCGGTCAAACAGGTGCCTCTGACCCTCACGGACATCGGCACGCCAAGCGTTGACCCGCTGCTGCCCACCACGATGTTTGTCACCAGTTCCAACGCCTATACCATCACCTCCGGTGGCAGCGACATCTGGAACGCCAACGACGGCTGCGGCTTCCTCTACGAGCAGAAGTCGGGCGACTTCGACGTGGTGGTGCGCCAGGAGTCTATCACCCATAGCGATAATTGGGCCAAGGGCGGCCTGATGGCGCGCGAGACGCTCGACATGGGCAGCCGCGACTGGAACATCGTCAATGACCCGCTCTCCTCCGACGGCATTGCGGCGGCGGATGGCAGCGGCAACGGCGCCAGCCTGGTCGAGGCCAACTCTCGTACCGCCACTGGCGGCACCTCTGCCGGTTGGGCCACTGCCAGCCAGCCCGCGCCGGCCTATCCCAACGCCTGGGTCCGTCTCAAAAGGACAGGCAACGTGTTCAACTCATACTACTCCACTAATGGGGTCAGTTGGAAACTCCTTGGCACCCAGGACGCCACGCAGGCGGGCGACTCCAACGCCCTGCCGGCATCGCTCTACGTCGGCATCGCCGTGACCGCCCACATCGATCCGGCCACGTACTATGATCCGACGACGTATCCCAAGTATATGAATACGTCCGCCTTCGACGGCTATAACAGCAACTACATCCAACCGGCGCCCGGGCCGACCCTGACGGCGACCCTCTCCGGAGCCAACATCGTCATCTCCTGGACGCCGAGCGGCGGCACCTTGCAGTCCACGCCCGCCTTGGGTGGGACCTGGACGGCGGTGGGCACGGCCAACCCGGCCACGGTCCCAATGTCTGGAAACGCCATGTTCTTCAGGGTCTCCAGCCCGTAAGGGCGGCCCATCTTGAGTCATTCTCAAGGATGGCGTGAATGTCAAAGAGGGCTGCGGGTTTGCCCGCAGCCCTCTTCTTTTTCCCGGCCCGACACCTCGATCCGTCCGATTCGCAAGATTTTTGTTGCAATTCCGTGATCATTTTGCTGAACTAGGCTCAGTTAGCTCTTGAGACACGGTACCGCCTCGACTTCGGTCGCATGGCGCCGCTTGTGCGAGTGTTTTGAAGTTGAAATGACTGTCGAACAAAGATACTCCGTCTTGTCCAGGCGGAGGACGCACGTTGCACCCTCCTCAGGCCAACACCAGTAGAAACCATGCTCCTATATGAAAAGCTCACCCCAGTCCCTTCTTCCAACCCTTTTTCCGTTCCGTAAGGCCGGCCCGGCTCTCACAGCGGCGTGTGCTCTGTTCTTTGGCATCGCCGCCCAAGCTCAGCCGGCCATCAGCACCATTTACCCGGACGGTTCCGTCCAGTTCCAGCCGACCAATACCCTGGCCTTCAGCCTTGTTCCCAGTTTCGGCAGCGTGACGCCCGGGGATATTTCCATCCAACTGGCCGCCACCAACCTGGACGGCACCGGCTCTTCGCAACTTCTTACCAGCACCAACGGCCTGACCATCACCGGCCCGGCCTCCGGTCCGACGGTGACCACGCCGCTGACCAGCAACACCGTCTATACCGCCATTATTCAGGCGACTGACGGCAGCGGCACTCTCGTCCAGACCAACGTTTTCGATACCATCACGCCCTCTTACACCTGGGAAGCCGAAGATTACGACTACGGCGGCGGCCAGTTCATCGATAATCCCCAGACCAATACCTACGCGGGGCTGGTGGCCTACACGAACGTGGATGCCTACAACCCCAACCAGGGCGGCCAGGCCTATCGTCCTGTCGATCCCACCGCCGGCGTTATTCAGGGCAACCTGGGCAACGAAAACTGCAGTGACATCCCGCGGATTCAATATTCCAGTTCCGGCCTGCAGGATTACGATCAGGGTTGGAACAACGCCGGCAGCGGCTTGTGGGGCAATTACACGCGGCATTATCCGGCCGGCAAATGGAATATTTTCGTCCGCGCTTCCAGTTGGGCCACCGCCAGTACTGACAGCGCCGACTTGAAGCAGGGCGGGCCGAGTGGAGCTCTGCTGGGCCGTTTTGCCGTCCCCAACACCTCCACGCCGGCTAACACCTACCAGATTTACACTTGGGTGCCGCTGACGGACGTCGCCGGAAATCTGGTCGAGTGGGATACCGACGGCAGCCAGCAAACCCTGACCCTCATGGTCAACCAGGGCAGTTACAACGTCAATTTCTTCATGCTCATGCCGGTCAACCCGAATTACAAACCGAAGCCCTTCATCAGCGATCTCAGCCCGGATGGCTCCAAGGTCATGTTCGCCGATACGAACCTGCTGACCTTCACCGCCAACTCGGTTCCGGGCATTGCCGCGAGCAACGTGGTGGTGACCCTGAACGGGGTTCCGGCCTACGGCGTCACCACCACGGGCTCGCCCCACGTCTTGAACGTGAGCTGCCCTCTGGCTACGAACGTAGCATATGCGGCGGTGATCACGCTGACCGATGCCAACGGCTCCAGCACCTTCAGCGACAGCTTCGGCACCTACGCCACCAACAACTACACCTGGGAGTGCGAGGATTGGGACTACAATGGCGGCCAATTCTTCGATAACCCCCAGATCGATGCCTACGCCGGACTGAGTGGCATTCAGGGCGTCGATGCCAATAACAACCAGAGCGGCGCGGGCGCCGCCTACCGCGACAGCAGCAACGCTGGCAATCTGGGCAACGAGGTCAACGGCGACATCAAGCGGGCGCAATATGTGGCCGCCAACACCAACGACTACGACATCGGCTGGACCGCCTCAGGCGAGTGGGCCAACTACACGCGCACCTACCCCAAGGGCGAGTTCAACGTCCTGATGCGCGCGGCCGGCAACACCGGCGGCAACGATCGGGTGAGCCTGTTGCGGGTCAACGCCGACCAAAGCACCACCACTCTGGGCCGGTTCGATGTTCCCAACACCGGTAGCTGGCAGACTTACGCGTGGGCGCCTATGGTGGATGCGGAGGGCAACGCCGCCGTCATCACCAATAGCGGCTCGGTCACCACGCTGCGGATGAACGAGGATAATGGCGGGTGGAACGGCAACTTCTTCATGCTTGCCCCGGTGGATACAACCAGGCCCGTCTTGAGCCAGCTTTATCCGGATGGCGCCCTCATCTTCCAGCCGACCAACACGCTGGCCTTTAAGGTGAGTTCGGCCGCGGGCCTGGACCCCAGCCTGCTGAAAGTGACACTCAACGGGACGGTCCTCTCCGGCTTGGTCACCAGCGCTTCGGGGAACACGTTGAGCGTAAGCTGGCCTCACCTCCAGCCTAACACCTCTTACGCCGCGAGCATTACGGTCAACACCACCAACAACGACGCGCTTGTCAAAACCTTCACCTTCGACACCTTCGGTTCCAGCAACTATACCTGGGAGGCGGAGGACTATGATTACAACAGCGGCCAGTTCATCGACAACCCTCAGCTCGACGGTTATATCAGCCAGGCCGCCACGCTTGGTGTGGATGCCCTCAGCAGCAGCGGCGGCGGCGCCGCCTACCGCCCCGCCGGCGACGGGAGCGACCTGGGCAACGAAGTCACCGGCGACGCCCCGCGCACCCAATATCTGGCCGCCGGCACCAACGACTACGACATTGGCTGGACCGCCGCCGGGAATTGGGCCAATTACACGCGCACCTATCCCAAGGGCGCGTTTAACGTCTTCATGCGCGGCTCCAGCCCCACCACCCCCAGCGGGCAGACCAACGCCGCCAGCCTCTGGCGCGTCACCGGCGGGGTGGGCACCGCCACCCAAACCACGAACCTGCTGGGCGTCTTCAACGTCCCGCTCACCGGCGGTTACCAGAACTACACCTTTGTGCCCTTGGTGGACCTGAGCGGCAACCTCGTCACTGTCACCAATAGCGGCGCCGTCTCCACCTTCCAGCTCAACGAGGACGCCGGCGGCTGGAACGTCAACTTCTTCATGCTCGTCCCGGCCGTGACGCAGGCGCCGGCCTTGACGGCGATCGTTTCCGGCCAGAACATCGTCATCTCCTGGGCGCCGAGCGGCGGCACCTTGCAATCCACGCCCGCCTTGGGCGGGACCTGGACGGCGGTGGGCACGGCCAACCCGGCCACCATTCCGATGTCCGGAAACGCCATGTTCTTCAGGGTCTCCAACCCGTAAGGGCGTCGCATCCTGAGTAACTCTCAAAGAGGGCCGCGGGTTCGCCCGCAGCCCTCTTCTTTTTTGCCGGTCGGATCCGTCCAATC
Organism: bacterium; assembly: GCA_021784555.1. Classification (GTDB taxonomy): domain Bacteria; phylum Verrucomicrobiota; class Verrucomicrobiia; order Limisphaerales; family UBA8199; genus JAJYHY01. The sequence goes on along the minus strand of JAJYHY010000037.1, from coordinate 9,818 downwards.
TTTTTTGACTTTCGTTAAGTTTGTCCTTGACAAGTTAAGGAGGAACAATGTTAAATGCGGCCATTATGAAACGGGTTATGAGGCATGACTGGAGGTTTTCTTTGGGGGTGTTGTTTACCCTCGGCGGGTTCTGTGTTTCAGCGGTGGGAGCGGATTTGGCCGCCCCATTCCGCGTTGAGGCAAATGGCAAGCCCATAGATATGCGGATGGGCAACGCGGCGCCCTTCGTCATCGATTTCGATGGCGACGGGGTGCCCGACTTGATGCTGGGACAGCGCGGCGAGTGCAAGTTGCGCATTTACCGCAATTTCGGGACCGCCAAGGCCCGCAAGTTCGCCGCCTCGGCCTGGTTTAAGGCGGGCGGGGTGGATGCCAGCCTGCCGGGTGGCTGAGGGGCGGGAGGCTTTTGTCCATACGGCGTGGACTATAACGGCGACGGGCGGCTGGATTTTCTGACTGGGTCAATTTCAGGGAAGGTATATCTCTACCGGCGCAGGCCGGACGGCACTTTTGGGTTTCCGGAGGTGCTCAAGCGGGAGGTGCGCGGCTGGATTGGGACGGGAACCGCGGTCATCAACGCGGGTGCTCCCTCGGCGGTCGCGATGGCCGACTGGTTTGACCGGGGCAGGCTGGACCTCTTCATCGGCGTGGGCGACGGCCACGTCTATATCGTCCCGAACGAAGGGACCCGGCGCAGACCGGTCTTCAGGCGGATCGAGCAGCTCACGGCGGACGGCAAGCCCATCGTTGCCGCTGGCGGCATGGCCGGGCCCTGTGTGGCCGACTGGGACCGTGATGGCCGGCTCGATCTGTTGGTGGGATGCGCCTCCGGGCGGGTTGTCTGGTTCCGCAACATTGGCACGAAAGGAAAGCCCCAACTGGCGCCCGGCGTCACACTCGTCGAACCCTTCGATGACCGATTCCTGCGCAACGAAGACGCCTTCGACCACCCCAAACGCAGCGCCCTGGACGCCAAAATCTGCGTGACGGACTGGAATGGGGACGGCTGGCCGGACCTGGTGGTTGGAGACTATTCCTATTTCAGGGGGGAAACTTCCGCCCGGCTGCATGGGTGGGTCTGGGTGTATCTGCGGAAGGCTCCTGCTCAGACTGCGGGGCTGGGCGGCATTCATCATTTCTGAGGATGAACTCTCTTATGCAATTACTCGATACCCTAAGGTCTCTTTCGACCCGCTGGCTGGCCGTGAGCGTGCTGGCGGCCTTCACCGCGGTTCCGGCTTTCGCGCTTGAGGCTCCGTCCGATGGCCAGGCCGGGAGCGGCTTCCAAACGCTTGACCTGACGCCATTTTCAGTCAAACGGCTGGACCAGGCGCTGCCCTCTGACTGCTGGAGCAGGGTGCCCCATGGCCTGCAAACGCTGGACGGCGTGCCGTTCAAAATGGATGTCTATCTGGAGTTGACCGGCCTGGGCACCGCCCGCGCCGACAGCAAGTTCTTTCCCACGCGCATCGCCGGGATTCCAGTCGCCCGGAAGGCCAAGCGGCTCTATCTCCTGACCGGGACGGGCTTCAACGCGCCGGAGGGCACGCCGATCGCCGAGGTGGTCTTGCGCTACGCCGACTCTTCCCAGGCCTCCCTTTACATTGTGTATGGCGTCAACACGCGCGACTGGTGGCGCGAGCCCGCGGAAAAGACGAGCGCGGTGAGCGACCCGAACTCCGCCGTGGCCTGGACGTCGGTCGAGCCGCCTTTCAACCTGCGCCTGTACAAAACCGTTTTCGATAACCCTTACCCGGAGCGGCAAATCCAGGCCATCGACCTGGTCTCCCTGCTGTCCCGGGCCACACCGGTCGTCGTGGCCATCTCTCTCCAAACCAACCCGTCCAAGCCCTTGCTCCCGGCACCCTCCCATCCCGCCTACCAGGACTCGGACTATGTCGGCAAGCTCAAGCTGCGGTTCGTGGATGAAGAGGGCCGTCCGGTGACCGGGGCCTTGGCCAGGTTTACGCTCACTGACACCAACCGGACCTACGGCTTCGGCACCAATTGCGCCGATGCGCGGGGGGAGATGGTTCTGGATTATCCGGCGCAACAGGTGCTCGAGCTGCGGGCGGACGTCCGGGCGCCGGACTTCGTTGCCACAACTCTCAGCTTCACCAACGCCGCTCCGAGCAACCTGCCCGCCGAACGGCAGTTTGTGCTCACGCCCGGCGTCAGAATCGGCGGCATTGTTCAAGACCCGTCCGGCAAGCCCATCGCCGGCGCTCGCGTCAGTGTCAACCGGATTGTCAAGGATGCCGTCGGACAGTCCCTGGCCTCCGAGATTGATTCGTGCGTGACCGACCCCTCCGGCCGGTGGTCGAGCCGCAGCGTGGCACCCGGATTCAAAATCCTTACCTTCAAGTTGACCGACGAGGACTTCCGTCCGGCTGATTACTACGCGGTGGACGAAGTCAGCGACGAGGAAGAAGAGGTCTCAAAATCCGACCTCCTGGCGGCTAAGGCGGTCATGGTAATGAAACCGGGGATAGCAGTGCGCGCCCTGGTAACTGACACCGGGGACAAGCCGATTGCCAACGCCGACGTTTGCCTTCGCGAAAACAACCAAGGCAGCGACAACAGTGAATCCTCAGGTCTGCACTTTGCCAAAACCGACGCCTCCGGCCATTTCAAGCTGACGCTGATGGCGCCGTGCGAAAGCATCCTGGCCGTCGCCGCCAAAGGCTTCTCGCCTCAAGCCACCAACCTGCCGGCCTCTGAAGGACCCATCGCCGCCGCGTTCCGCCTCGAGCCTGCCAAGCCCCTCAAAGGCCGCGTGCTTGGACTCGATAACGCGCCCTTAGCTGAGGCAACAATCCGGCTCGTCTCCTGGCACGGTCTGTCCTTCCCCAAGTGGGAGACCCGGACGGATGCCCAAGGCCGGTTCACTTGGGATTCGGCCCCTGCTGATGGAGCGGACTACCTGGTAAGCGCTCCGGGCTATCGTGCCATGGTAAGGCAGGGCCTGGCGCCAAGCAAGACCGAGGAGGTCATTCTGCTCGACCAGGGTGGAATGATCGTCGGCAGGGTTGTGGATGCCCAGAGCAAGCAACCCATCGACCAATTCCACGTCATTATTGGCCGTTCCTTCGGGACACTCGACGACATCTACTGGGAGCGGTACAGCCCCATCCAGGGAACCGACGGCAGGTTCTCCTTCGAAAACCAGCCCAACTACGGCCAGGAAGAAATCCGGCTGCTGGTTGAGGCCCCTGGTTATTTGCCCGAGCTCTCGCCCTTGGAGGATGCCTCGCGGGCGATTACCTGCAATTTTGAGTTGAAGAAGGGGCATGGACCGCAGGGCGTAGTGCGACTGCCTGACGGCCAGCCGGCGGAGAAAGTCCAGGTAGCGCTCCTGACCGGCAGCTACATGGTTTTGAAAGGGCGAGAACTCCAGGCGCGGGACAGTCGCGCGGGCGCCTCCGCACTCGTTCGAACCGACCACGATGGCCGGTTCTCCCTGCCCGCCGCCTACGCTACGGAACTCGTCGCCGTCAGCCCGGACGGATACGCCGAGGCCAAACTACAACGGCTCGACTGCGTCCTGAACCTGACTTTGCAGCCTTGGGGCCGCATCGAGGGCGTCGTGAAGAATGGCTGTGAGCCGGCGACCAACCAATGGGTGATGGTGACGCCGCAAACGGGCGGGCCAAGCATGCAACTCCAATACGATTTTGACACCTATCGTTCTCAGGCGGATGACCAGGGCCGGTTCGAGTTCAAAAACGTCCCGCCCGGAAAACGCTTCCTGGTGCGGCTCTACCAGGTCCAGCGCGGTTGGTCGTGGAGCCATATCGAGCCGGTCGAGGTTAAGTCTGGCGAAGCGACCCGGGTCACCTACGGCGGCAAAGGCAGGCGGGTAATCGGAAAAGTCGTTTTGAGCGACGCGGACCAGAAGATCGACTGGCAGTCAGGATACCATATCCTTGGCACGATCCAGCCCCGCCCGCCCTCATCTGTCACACCGCAAGAGCTCCGCGCCTGGTACAACTCGCCCGAAGCCCGCCAGGCCAGGGCCAATTACCGTTATTATGCGGCGCAGTTCAACGACGACGGCACTTTTCACATCGAAGACGTGCCCCCTGGCCGCTATAACCTCAATTTCATGTTCCAGGAGACAGGCTCCCAGAATCCCACGGGAGGGCGGTTCGTTGGTTCAATTCAACGCGAAATCGACATCCCTGAAACGACCAACGGCGCCGTTGCCCAGCCCCTGGACCTCGGTGAGCTCAGGCTTCAGGTGCGGTAGCCCGTCAGGCGCCGGGGTCAGTCCTTACTTTTTCCGCAGTGAAGGAAAGGAAGTGGCGGAAAGAGGTGCAGGACTGACCCCGGCGCCTCACTGCCATTGAATTAGGGGGTGGTTCCCTGTCTCTTGCTCTTGCTCATGTTCTTACTCTTGCTCTCTAAGTTGCTCTGGGGGAGCAGGATCACGAGCAAGAGCAAGAGCAGGAGCAAGACGCGGGTAGCTCCTTTGCTTAATTCAATGCCAGTGCCCCGGCGCCTTCCGTGCCCGACACATTTAATCGCACCTGGAACATTGCTCCCCGGAGCCGTAAACGGGTCCGTTCTTAGTATTGATAACTCACCTGGAAACCCGTCGGCACGGAAGCTGGAGAGTTATCAATACTAAGAACCGACCCCTTTACGAGCTCTGCGGCTTCAGTGTCCACCGCGTCAAGATACACCAGGGCGTAGCGGGCATTGCAAAGGGATGCCTTGAAGAAATCCTCGTCGTGGGTAAAGAACGTCGGCTGGGGCAACCGGTGTAGAAGGGGAATTAGATTCTCGTCGAGGGCGCCACGCGTCGAAAGGTGTCGGCCGATTTGGCGGAACGGAATGCGCCAGTGTTCCAGTCGCTGGCATTGCTGGGCAACGATGTTCTCGTCCAGCACGTTCACCCGACGGATGCAGGCTCCGCAGGCCCTTTGGCTAAGCGACCGCGGTTATCCAACAGGGAAGCGCGGGCCAGACGGAGTGTCTCAGCGATAGCCTCATCGGTGATCTGGCCTGGCCACGCCTCGCGGATATAGTCCCACGACTCGCCACGTTCCAACATGGCCAGCACCTGCCATACCATGATGCGCGTACCCCTGTAGGTCAGTTTTCCATGGCATATCCCTGGGTCCGCCACGACGAACCGACCCAGCTCAATTCGCTGTCCTTTCCCGCTCTCTTTCATTTGCTCCACCCACATCATGCTCCTGGCTTCTCCGCATTGCAAGCCTCCCGGCCACTGGATCCATACTCATACTACACTCTGGTTATTGAAGGTTCGTCAAAAAGTTGCCATTGATCGTCTAACACCCTGACGCGCAAGCCGTTCTGCTTGCCCCGGCTCACGTGAACCACGGAGAGTTCTCCGCGCTTTACACGCTGCATGACAGTCTGACGCGATACCCCAACAATGCGCATGGCTTGAAAAACCGTGACATAACCGGGCGGGACCTCAGGCACAATCAACTTTTTCAGTTCATCTGTCATGCGAATGCGCCAAGGAGCTCCCGGCGTGACTTGCTCGCCTCCAATAAACCCGTCGTTAAGCCACCGCAGCAGCGTCGAGGGGGCCACGCCCAGTTGCTGGGCGGCGGCATCGACGGTGAGCAACTCGCCTTTCGGAGGCGTAGCCGGCGTTTGATAGCACGGGATTTTCCAGTTGTTGCGAAGGCTCGCGACGCGACTGGCGGTGAAGCCTTCCCCACGCGCTGTCTTCCTGCCTGGGCGGTTGAGCACGCCGGCGATGACCGTGTCGGGGTGATGGACGGCCAAGCGGCGCATCAACTCGACGGTCTCTTCGTCGGTTCGGAGACCTGCGCTACGACTTTGTCACTGGCCGTGTCGTGCGCCCGGCGTCGGGCCAAAAACCACTTGCAAAGAGCAGACACTTCTGCGAGATATTAAGAGCTACTATAGAAGCATTATGCCGGCACTAATAAGACCATTTATGCTCCGAGACCGCGGAATAAGGCGGTTCTGGGCGGTGGTTTGCCTGCTTTTGTTTCTGACGGTTGAGGTCCTGGCTTCATCGGTTGTGCTTCACAAGGTCATTCACCCCGATGCGGATTCGCCGCTTCACCACTGTGTGGTGAGCTTGCTGGCGCAAGGGCAATTGACGTGTGGAACCGTCGCCGCGGAAGTTGTCCTCATCGTGGTCGTGGTGCTTCTCCGTTTGCCGCCGCTCAAGACGGTGGCAAACGTTGCCGTCGATTGCCGGCTTTCGCCCAGCCGCGCGCCTCCTGGCGTTTAGCCAATTCTTCCAGTTGTGCCGGCGTCCTGTTCGCCGGCTGTCCCTTCTTTGTCGTGAACCTTTGGCGCAGGCTGCAATGCCGCGCCTCTAGAAATTCCATGCGGTTATCGAACATGCGCGGTTTTGCCGCGACGCGCGCGGCGTCAGTAGTTGAATTCGCAGGCGTAGCCTCGTTGCTAGGATTGGGCGGATGCGCGGTCGGGCCGAACTTCAAAGCCCCTCCTCCGCCATCAGTCAAGGGCTACACGGTTGGTCCGCTCGCCGCCACCAGCAGCACGACCACCGTTGCCGGCGGCCAATCGCAGCGATTTGTCGAGGGAATGAAGCTGCCGGCGGAGTGGTGGACGCTCTTTCATTGCGAGGCCCTGAGCGGCCTGGTTGAGCGGTCGCTCACGAATAATCCCGACGTGCAGGCGGCGCAAGCGGCGCTGGCGGTGGCGCGAGAGAACTACCTGGCCCAGCGCGGCGCGTTTTGGCCCAGCGCCGACGCCAGTTTTTCCGCCAGCCGGAATAAAGGTTCCACGCGGCTTTCGCCCGTTCCCAACGCCAACCAGTTTTATTACAGCCTATTCACGCCGCAGGTGACGGTGTCGTACGTGCCGGACGTGTTCGGGCTGAATCGGCGGACGATGGAATCTTTGAAGGCCCAGGAACAGGCGTCGCGCTTTGCCTGGGCGGCCAGCTATATTACGCTCAGCGCCAATGTGGTCGGCGCCGCGATTCAGGAGGCCTCGCTCCGCGCGCAGATTGACGCCACTCGCCAGATTATCGGCATCAACTCCAACATGGTGCAGATTCTCCAATACCAGTATTCCAAAGGGTATGCCAGCGAGTTGGATCTCGCCGCCCAGCAGTCGCAGTTGGCACAGGTCGCCGCCACGCTCCCGCCGCTGCTCAAGCAGTTGGCGCAGCAGCGGGATCTGCTCGCCGATTTGGCCGGGAGGTTTCCCACGCAGGCGCCAGCGGAGCGCTTCGAGCTTTCGGGCCTGCGCTTGCCCGAGCGGCTCCCCGTCAGCCTCCCCTCGCGACTGGTCGAGCAGCGCCCCGACGTCCGTCAAGCCGAGGAGAATCTGCACGCCGCCAGCGCCCAAATCGGCATTGCGATTGCTAACCGGTTGCCGAACATCACCCTCACCGCCAACGCCGGCTCCGCCGCGCTGGAAGCCGGCCAGATGTTCGCCTCCGGCAGCGGCTTTTGGACGCTGGCCGGAAGCGTCACCGAGCCGATCTTCCGAGGGGGGGCCTTGCTTCACCAGGAGCGCGCGGCCAAAGCCGCCTATCGCCAGGCCGCCGAGCAATATCGCAGCGCCGTCCTCGCCGCTTTCCAAAACGTAGCGGATACGCTCAACGCGCTGGAGCAGGACGCGGACGCGCTCAAAGCCGCCGCCGCCGCGAAGGCCGCCGCCCAGAAGACCCTCAATCTCACTCGCTGGCAAATCAAAGGCGGTATCGCCAGCACGCTGGAACTCCTCAACGCCGAACAAACTTATCAACAAGCCATCCTTAACCTGGTCCAGGCCCAGGCAAATCGTTACACCGACACGGCGGCCCTCTTTCAAGCTTTAGGAGGCGGATGGTGGCACCACGCAGATTTCGCCAGGAATGAAAATGAAAAGTAAAGAATTAGCTAGAGTCCTCAAGTCTCAAAACATGTCGCAGACGGGCCAAGTCTTGCTGCGTATGCGGCGAGTGCGAGGCGCTCTGCTTCTGAGGCGCACGCAGCGGCATTCCTCATTAAGTATTGGGCATTTACCATTATTCATTGGCAATGCCCAATGCCCAATGCCCAATGCCCAATGCTCAATAAGACGGGAGAAGTGGTCTGAAGTTTCCCTCGTTAGCAGGACCACAGAATGCTGGGAGAAAAGGCGGGGCAAGGGCGGTGAACCGCCTGAAAGCGTAGTCCACGCCAGCGGCAGCCGCTTAGCGCGCTCCATCCGTGTGCTCCGTGTATTCCGTGGTTCCCCTTTCTCCTTTCTCCTCGCTGTAGGCCTGGCTGCGGTCGTCTCATTGACCGGCTGTTCGCCCCAAGCGGGCGGCGATCCACCGGCATCATCCGTTACGGCCAGCAATGTGACTCTGACCGCCGCTCAACGCGGCCAGATCCAGTTTTACACGGTCGAGCCCTCCGAGTTCCGCAGGGTCATCAACACCACCGGCACGGTCGATTTCGACGCCGACCAGGCCACTACCATCCTGGCGCCCTTTTCGGGCCCCGTCGCCCGCCTGCTCGTCTCCCTCGGCTCCGAGGTTAAGGAGGGCCAGCCCTTGGCTACGGTGGATTCCCCCGACTTCGCCACCGCCATCAGCGCCTACCGGAAGGCGCTGGCCACGGCCCGAATCTCCCGCCGCATCGCCGATTTCGACCAGGAGCTTCTCAAACATAGCGCCATCCGCCAGCGCGACGCCGAGCAGGCCCAGATCGACGCCGCCGGCGCCGAGGCCGACCGTGATGCCGCCCTTCAAGAACTCCGCTCGCTCAAGGTGGATGACCAAACCATCAAGGCTATCGAGGATGGCCACCCGCCTTCAAAGATCGAAGGCATAATTCGCGCGCCCATCAGCGGCACGCTGGTCGAGAAACTGGTCACACCGGGCCAGTTGCTCCAGGCCGGCGCCACGGCCTGCTTCACGGTCGCCGACCTCTCCCGCGTCTGGATTATGGCCCAGGTGTTCGACTCGGACATAGCCTCCGTCAAAGTCGGCGACCCCGTCCAAATCCAGACGGACGTCAGCGCGCAGCCCTTCGCCGGCACCGTCGATAACATCTCGGCCCTGGTGGACCCCGACACGCGTTCGGTGGCCGTGCGCGTCGTTGCCCAGAATCCGGGAGACTTGCTCAAGAAGCGGATGTACGTTCGCGTGCTCATTCAGGCCGGCAAACCCAGCACCGGCCTGCTCGCCCCCGTCTCGGCAATCCTGCGCGATGACGAGGACCTTCCCTTCGTGTATGTCGCCCAATCTGACGGCAGTTTCGCCCGCCAGCGCGTGACTGAAGGCTATCGCGCAGGCAACTCTTACGAAATCACCTCCGGCTTGAAGCCGGGCCAACACATCGTCACCGAGGGCGGGCTTTTTGTCCAATTTCTGCAAAACCAATGACCGACTCCAACGTTACGCTGCCTGACCAACCTAAGGCGCCGGGGTCGGTCCTGCAGCTTTTTCCGCCACTTCACCTTCCATCACCGCGGAAAAAATGAGGACTGACCCCGACAATCGCATCCAAAAACCAATGACAGACCCTACAATCACCCTGCCGGAGCAACCTCCCCCCTCACGGTCAGTCATCAACCGTGTTGTCGCGTCTTCCCTTCGCCAGAGATTCCTGGTCGTTCTGCTCATGCTGCTGCTCACCGGGGCTGGCGTGTGGTCGCTCGACCGCCTGCCGGTCGATGCCTACCCGGACCTTTCGCCGCCGATGGTCGAAATCATCACGCAATGGCCCGGCCACGCCGCCGAGGAGGTCGAGCGGCTCATCACCGTTCCCATCGAGGTCGAGATGAACGGCATCCCTCGAATGATCACGCTCCGCTCCATATCGCTTTATGGCCTCTCGGATGTCATCATGACGTTC
>JAJYHY010000036.1 GCA_021784555.1 bacterium | reverse complement strand
CCACCGCCATATTTTATTTTACAGCTAGAGGGGGGTGAAAAAGTCGTGACCGAAATATGGACGGCGACGCCGTCAAATTATCTGGCCCTAAAAAATCTCTGCTTGCAGCGGTACGAGGAAGCCCTTTCGTGGCTGCAGCGGGCTGCGACCCTGACAGAGGTTGCCCCCTGGGAATACGAAAGCACCACCCGTCAACTGGCATCGCTGGCGCACTTGCAGGCTGAGCGCGACGGAGTGGCCGAGGCCCCCGAAACCACCCCCGCCTGGAAAACCCTAACCCGATTTCTCGGCGAGAACGAAGCTGGCGTGCGAACTGCCTATGCCGGCAAGGTTGGGCTGGCGCTGTCGGGCGGCGGCTTCCGAGCGTCATTCTTTCACCTCGGCGTCCTGGCACGCCTGGCCGAACTGGACATGCTGCGGCATGTCGAAGTGCTTTCCTGCGTTTCCGGAGGGGCGGTCATCGCCGCGCATTACTATCTGGAGGTTCGCAAGCTGCTCCAGCAAAAGCCCGACGCCGAAATCATGCGCGAAGATTACATCGCTCTGGTCAAGCGGGTGCAAGCCGATTTCCTGGCAGGCGTTCAGCGCAATATCCGCACCCGCATCGCCGCTTCATTCTGGGCCAACGTGAAGATGGTCATCTTCGGCAACTATTCGCGGACCGAGCGCGCCGGCGAGTTATTCGAGAAGGAGATCTTCTCGCGGGTGCAGGACGGGGAAGGCCGGCGGCCGCGCTGGCTCAATGACCTGTTTGTCCAGCCGAAGGATGAACCGCCGGGTTTCGCCCCCAAATACGATAATTGGCGACGCCAAGCTAAGGTGCCCATCCTAGTGCTCAACGCAACCACACTCAACACCGGCCACGTCTGGCAATTCACCGCCTCCTGGATGGGCGAGCCGCCCGGGGACATTAATACCGCCATCGATGGCAATGAATGGCTCCGGCGCATGTACTACTACGAAGCGCCGCCGGCCCATCGCCGCGTCCGGCTGGGCCATGCGGTCGCCGCCTCAGCCTGCGTGCCTGGCCTCCTCGATCCGCTGGTGCTGGCCGGGCTTTACCCGGAGCGCACCATCCGCTTGGTGGACGGGGGGGTCCACGACAACCAAGGCACCGCCAGCCTGCTAGAAGAGAACTGCACCGTGCAATTGGTCAGTGATGCCTCCGGCCAGATGAACAGCCAGCCGAATCCCAGCCGGGGAGTTGTCGGCGTGCCCTTGCGGGCCAACAGCATCCTCATGGCCCGGGTGCGCGAGGCTCAGTATTGCGACCTGCAGGACCGGGAGGGTGCCTCGCTACTGCGCGGGTTGATGTTCCTGCATTTGAAGAAGGACCTTGATGTCAACACGGTGGATTGGGTCGATTGCGAGGACCCGCAAGACCCGTCCAACAGGCCCGCCCGCGGACAACTGACCAGCTATGGCATCCTCGAAGAAATCCAAAGGCGGCTGGCCGCCATCCGCACCGACTTGGACTCCTTTTCCGAGGTCGAAGCCTATGCACTGATGACCAGCGGCTACCGCATGGCCGAGCATGAGTTCGCCCGTTCGATTGAAGGGTTTCCAATCGCAAAGACTGTCTCCGAGCCCTGGTCGTTCCTGGCTATTGAGCAGCCGATGAAACAGAAGCAGGGTTGCGAGGAGGCGCACGCCACTCTAGCCAGGTTGCTGGAAGTGGGCGCCAGTCCCGCGTTCAAGGTCTGGCGCTTGTCGTTGTTTCTGAAAGTGCTGGCGGTTGTGGGCGGATTGGCGGCCCTGGCGGTCGTTGGTTGGTGGTGCGTCACCCACTGGGATCAGCCCTTGCTGCAGGTCAGGATCATCGCCGTGCCTCTACTCTTTGCGCTCGCCGGTTTGATCGTGGGCAAAACGGTGGTGCGGGTATTGCGCTACTGGGAGACGCTTGCACGCGTCGCTCTCGGTCTGGGCTTGGCCCTATTCGGCTGGCTCCTCGCTGGTATTCACCTGCTTCTCTTTGACAAATGGTTTTTGTATCGGGGACGGGTAGAACGGATCCTCAACAGACGTGAACATTGAAGCCTCAAAGTCACTCCGGGATCCGGCATCGAGAGCAATCGGCTAATATGGGCGCAGGACTATGAATAACGAGCACCACGATTTCTACTGCTACGATTCGACATTTAACTACCGTCGCGACCAGTTTCCAGAAGGAGCAGGCGGGATCGAGGAATGGAATCGGGTGATTGCCCACCTTCCAAATGTGAACGAAGGCGAGCCAATCCGTGAACAGATCGAGAATTTCCAGCGCGCCGCGCGCCGTTCACCTCGACAGCCGCTGTCCTGTCCAAGACTGTTTATTTCTCACCGTCAGAGTGATTCCAAGTATGCGTTACGAATAGCCGACCGCGCCTGCCACGTCGGGTTCTACTACTGGCTCGATGTGCTGGACCCATCTTTGCGTGCCTTAGGCGTGTCAGGATCAGGAAACCAAGCTCAGAAAGCGCTAGCAACGGCCCTCATCATCGAAATGGCACTGCTGAACTGCAGTCATCTGCTGGCTGTAATGACAGACAACACGGCGGGCACTATGTGGGTGCCGTACGAGTACGGCCGGGTCAAGGACTTGGCGCCGATCAGCGTAAATCCGAGCGCTTGGTTACATGTTGAACGCTCCACCCCGACGGTCCCGGAGTACATGTTGTTGGGAGTCCAGCATCACTCAGAGTGCGAGATCGACAACTGGCTAGCGGACGAGTTGAAGAAATGGCTAACGCCGACAGGCAAAATCGCTTCACTATGTGCCGCAAGGAAGTTTCAGCATGGTCCGACGATGCCACTTCCCTAGCGTCACTCAGCATCTCTATGTGCTGTTTCTTGCCGAGCGGGCGGTGAAGCGCGAATCCTCGCTTCCGAGCTACGCGGCGGCCTTCACCGATTTCAACGGGTTCTCCGCGTGGATCAAATCCGAAGCGGACCCCGCCAATTGGAATGACTGGCGGCACGACGCCGCGCGAAGTTTCAACGCCGCCTCGTTTGAGCGTTTCTGTGTGAAAGCAAAGAACGAACTGCGGGGCAAGCTGGATTCCGCGGGTCCCAAGGCGGCCCTCCTCTACCCGCTCCTTCCCGCCGCGAGGCGCTTCTCTCTCAATCTGCCGCCGGACCAGATCTCGCTCGTGGACTGAGCGATGATAGAACTGCTTTGGGGCCGGAACGTCCGTTGACCTCCTTTCCGGGCTGGACCGCCAGGATTTCGGCTACGCTTTGGGCATGAAGCTCAAAGTCCAATTCGATGACGCCGGCGGATGGCCGGTGAGTATTGGCTTCCGGCGGCTAGTCTCCGACCAGCATCCGCTGGCTCCTTCTTCGGCCTTGCTTCGCCGGCAGCGCGGGGATGCCGGTCGGCCCCTGCGTATCCCCCCTGCTCAGGCCGCGCGCCCCTTCACCGTCCCTGGACGTCTGAAAAAGCCCCATGCAAAGCGACCGATGCTACGTGTTGAGCAATGAAGATTCTCCGAACATCTGCGAAATGGAAAAAGGCCCTGAAGGCCATCGCGGCGGCGCTCGTTTCCGTGGTGGTTCTCGACTGGCTGTTCAAGGGCCGGTTGCGTCAACGGCTTCGGTTCCAGCGCAGAGCGACTCCGAAACAACCGCCCATCATCTGAGAATATGACCACCATCGGCCAAACCCAACCTGGCCTGCTCCGCGGCATCCTGCGGCACCTGCTTGTCCTCGCGGCAACCGAAGTGCTCTTGCTGCTCCTCGCTTGGTTCCTGTCACGGCACGGCGTTTCCGTCTTGGCTCGGCTATTCCGCCTGCGACCGCGCGCCGCCACCTCACCGATCGTTGACATATGACAACCACTCGCCCAGCCCGCCACTCCTGGTTCTTTCGGCTGCTCCTTGGAGTCTGCTTTGGCGTCCTCCTGCTCCTGGCCCTCGCGGTCATGCTTGTGGCCATTCCCCTGACCCGCCGACTCCTGTTGCTGGGCCTGGCAAAGTGGATGCTCGGCGGCCGGCTCGAATCGCTGGCGGTGGACCTGGACATCCAGCCGAATCTGCGGTGGATATTCAGCCTGTTGGTCATCCTTCCGGTCGGCTTCGGCCTGGCCCGGATGGCCGTGGCGCGGGGGCTCGGCAGCGCGGCCCGGGGCTTGGCCCTGGCTATGGGCACTCTCCTGGGCGTCGGCATCCTCGCCTGGTGCCGAACCCGCCACTTCAACTTTGACGCCCAGGGGCGCCCCATCGTCTATTTAAGCTTCCGGCGTGACGGCGTCCACAAGAGCTATTCACCGGGCTTTGACCGCGTCACCGGGCGGCCCAGAGTGCCGGTAACACCCGCGCGCGCCCTTTGGTTCTCTGACCTCGTTCGCCAACCCGTCCGTGAAGTCGCTCCAGCGGTGGAGACCAATTGGTTTGACGCGACAAGCGGCGAGCCCAACCTCTGGTACATCAAGACGGGCAGTAACCAATGGCATTTTTACAACCGGCCGCATTTCCAGCAGCAGCTCGGCGTCCCGGTCAAGCCAATCACGCGCGAAGTAATGGCCGAGTGGCAGGCGTTTCACGACCAGGAAGTGGCCGCCACGCAAGCGCTCCAGCGCCAGCAAGAGGCGGCAGCCAGAGCCGCGGCCGACCGGCAAGCGCGGGAGGAACTCGATCGTTTGGAGCCGAAAAAGCGCCTGGAACAGCGGCGTCTGGAGCAGCAGCGCGAGGCCGGCCTGCGCATCCGCGCGGAAGCCGAAGCCCGCGCCCGACTTGAGGCGGACCAGGCGGCGCACCAAGCAGAACTCCGCAGGGCACGGGCCGAGGCCCGCGCGCGGGAAGAGGCGGTTGCCCAGGCCCGCCAGGTGGCGGCCGAGCACCACCGCCAGGTGATTGAGCGCCGCATCCGCGAGGCCACCGCCGCTCCCTCCAGCCTGGATCAGTGGGACGCCCGCCAGTTTGTCTCCGGCGTCTTCCCCGCGTTGAACGCTCACCACCCGGACACCAACGCCTTTGATGACCAGTTCGCCGGACGCCGATTCCAGTTTTGTCAGCGAGTGGAGACGCTCGAACGGCGCGACCGGCGAGTCGAGTTCGCGCCTCTGATCTTCGGTGACATGGGCCTGCGCGTCAGCGGCCTCCTCGGCTTCGGTTCCACGAAGGCCTTCAAGAGGGGACATGAAGTTCATTTCGTCGGCACCGTCGAACGGATAGAGACCAGCTCCGGCCCGGATGGGAGCATGGTGACACTTTGGCTTTCCGGGATCGAATCCGTTCCCGGACCGGTCATACCGGTATTTAAAATCACTGAGCCAACACCAGCCCGGGCGGCGCTAACCTTTGACTCCGCAAATCCGCTCCGAGTCGCTGTCTTCGGGTATGCCGGTCCGCTCTGGCCCGCCCCAACCCAGCCAATAAGGCAGCCTTCCCGATCACTCGGCGGGTACTACACCCCTCCAGTGTCCTCTGCTCGTGTCGTCCCCCGCGGGCTCGGCGGCGGGCGAAGGGCCACTGGCGGTTATTATACCCCGCGAATGGGCCCTTCGCATTGGTATGCGCCAACGCCTTCACCCTGGAGCGGCCGCCGTGTCATCCAGAGCCCCAGCAGGCCCCGCGTGGTTGGACGAGCCGGGCCGGCCCGATTCTATCACTATTGAAACCCAATCCCGAATTCAGATGAACAGCTTTCTCGAAGAATGCCTCGTTGGTTACCGTAATCTCCTTGGCGCGCGAGGAAACACGCGCGAGTCCATCCCGCCGAACATGGAAGCCCTGCTCGAACCTGAAAACGTCAGCTCGGCCTGGCAACGCGTTCGCCGCAACCGCGGTTGCCCCGGTGTGGACGGCGTCAGCATCGAAGAACTGGAGCCGCTCTTCAACGAGGAGTGGGGGCGCCTCGAGCGTGCGCTGCGCGCCGGAGAGTACCACCCGCAGCCGCTATTGCGTGTTCGTGTGCCCAAGCCATCCGGCGGGGAGAGATTGTTAGGAATTCCAGCCGTCATGGACCGCGTCGTCCATCAATCGGCCACGCAGATCCTGGCGCCGCGTTGGGAGCCCCGCTTCTCCTCCCGCAGCTACGCCTATCGGCCCGGGCGCGGCCCCCGCGACGCCCTCGCCGCGGTCGAACGGACCGTAAACCACGGCTCTGAACACCTGCTCCACTTGGACATCGAAAACTTCTTCGACTCCGTCCCGCACCAGGTCACCCTCGCCGCCCTCGCCGACGATTTGGCGGATCCTCGCCTGGCTGCCCTCATCCAACGCTCGCTCACCTGCGGCGTTTACGACCGCGGTCTGGTCCGGCCCTCCACCCTTGGCCTCGCCCAAGGCAGCCCGCTTTCGCCCCTGTTGGCAAACATTGTCCTCGATCGCCTGGACAAGCAACTCGAGACGAACCGCTTCGAATTCGCTCGCTACGCCGACGACTGCGTCGTTCTGGTTCGAGACCCAAGCCTCGTCGCAAAGGCGCAAAACCTGGTCGTTGATACCCTCTCGAACCTGGGACTGCGCCTGAACGAAAACAAGACCGCCTCCGGTCACTTCACCAGCGCGCGCTTTCTTGGCTTCAGCTTCCGCCGGGATACGGGCGGGCGCGCGGTCCGCACGGTCAGCCCGGAATCGTTGGCCGAGGCCAGCGACACACTGCTCCAACTCGTACGAACCACGGGAACTGACGCTCAAGCAGTGGCCGCCGAGGCCGCCGAGACGCTTCAAAGCTGGCTGGCCTATTTCTACACGCCAAATGACGACCCCATCTTGAGGGCCTTGGCGGATCGTGTTGCCGCCGCCTGGCGCGACCGATTCGGTTCGGCGGCAGTGCCTGGCTGCCTTCGCTGGGAGGCCGTGTGCCGGGGCGGGCATTCCGGCGAGCGCGTGGATTATTCGGGGCACCTACACAACGCCGGCCCCGTGGACTGGACCGAAACGGCCCGCTGTCTCTTCTTCCGCGTGCTCCGGTCTCGCTGGTGGCACATGGAATATGACCTGGAGTGGGGCCGCAGACCCGGCATTCGCCTCTGCTTCGGACGCCACCGCATCAACCTGCGTTTTTAACCATGCCCGTCCTCAGTGTTCAAACTCCGCGCGCCCAAGTCTCGCTCCATTCTGAGCGCCTGGTGGTGCTGCGCCACGACGCCGGCGAACCCGCCCCAAAGTCGGAGGTCCCGCTCGGGGAATTGGAGCGCGTGGTCTTCGCGGAGGGTGTGCTGGTGTCTGCTCCGGCGCTGTGCGAGTTGCTCAAACGCCAGATCCCCGTGACGTTCCTGGCCTGGAACGGCCGCTTGCTCGGTTCCTTCGAGCCGCCTGGCCCGCCGCGCGGCGCCTCCCGTATGCTCCAGTACCAGCTTACCTCAACCCCAGCCGCTTGCCTCACACTCGCCTGCAAGCTCGTCCACGCCAAAATCGCCAACGGCCGCCGCCTCCTGCAGCGCCTGGACGCCAACCACCGCTGTTTGGAGCCGGCCCTCCTGGACGCGATGGAGGCCCGGGAGCGCGATGCCTCTCGAGCCCCGGACCTGCCCTCCTTGCTCGGCTCAGAAGGCGCCGCCGCCGCCCTCTTCTACCAGGGCTGGGCCAGGTTCCTGCCCGCCGAGTTCCCCTTTGGACACCGCTCCACGCGCCCTCCCGGCAACCCGGTCAATGCCTGCCTCTCGTACCTCTCGGCCCTGGTGTATGGCGAACTGCTCACCGCCTGCGTCGTGCGCGGTCTCGACGCCGCGCTCGGCTGCCTTCACCAGCCCGAGGACGGACGCTGGTCGCTGCCGCTGGACTTGATGGAACCGTTCCGACCAGCCCTCATTGAGCCGCTTACGCTCCGCCTCTTCTCCCACCGCATCCTTCAGCAGGGGCACTTCGAGGCCCACGATGGCGGAACCTGGCTCAGCCGCGACGGCCGGCGCACCCTCATCCAGCACTACGAGCAGCGTATTCAGCGCGAGTTCCTTTCCGAACACGCCGGTTGCCGCACAACGCTGCGCCAGCAATTCCAAAATGCCGCCGTCCAGTTCAAACTCGCCCTGGCCCAGCCCCAGGCCTATGCCCCATTTAGAATCAACTGAGTGGAATGGGGAATGCCGAGTGCGGACTGCGGAGTGCGGAGCCACCGGAATGCGGAATGTGCCGAGTGCGGAAGGCGGCGGAGGGGCCGGACCATCTCGGCGGCTCGACGTTCGGCGCTCCTTCATGCACAATCCGCGCTTATGAAGAATCAAGACCTCAAACGCAGAACCAAAGGTTATGCTCTTGCCATCATCCACCTGATCGAGGGCTTACCCGCCGGCGAAACATGCCGGGTGCTGGGCCGCCAATTGCTCCGCGCCGGGACCTCCGTTGGCGCCAATTATCGAGCGGCTTGTAGAGCCCGCTCCAAAGCCGATTTCATTTCTAAGATGGGCGTGGTGGAAGAAGAAGCCGACGAGTGCGCCTACTGGCTCGAGCTGCTGGTGGACGATAACAAGGTGCCCGCGCTGGGAGCGGCCCCGCTGCTTCGCGAGGCGGGCGAGCTCACCGCCATTGCCGTTGCCTCCATCAAGACCGCCCGTGACAATCGACGATGAGTCCGCAATCCGCATTCGAATGATTCCGCGCTCCGCATTCCCCACTCCGCACTTCGGTGATTCCGCACTCCACATTCCCCATTCCGCATTCAGGGGACTGGTGGGACGACCTCCTGCCCGTCCATCCGCATGCCCACCCGCCAGGCGCTGAAGAAATGCTCCGAGTCATCGCTTACGATATTGCCTGCCCCCGCCGCCTCCGCCGTGTCGCCGAAGTTTGCCAGGATTACGGCGTCCGGGTCCAGAAGAGCGTTTTCGAATGCTGGCTCGATGAAGACCGCTTTGAGGCCTTCTGGTCCCGTCTCCAGCAAACCATCCAGCCCCGCGAAGACCAAATCCTGGCCTACACACTTGACTCGGCCGCCGCCCGCCGACGGCGCATCGCGGGTAATCTGTCCGTTCTTTCCGAGAAACGGAGCCACTATGTCCTGTAATCCCCCCACGAAAAACACTCCAACCGGGAGCAAGGTCCGAGCTCATCACGGGCCAGAAATGCCGGGGCCCGGACCTTTTGCCCAACCCGCTGCAATTCAGCCTGTTACGTTCGAATCCCGGGGGCCGGCGTTTCCGATTCCGACAAGATGGAACACCGCTCGCCCCCACGTCGGACCTTTTGCCACGCTTGCTTTCTCAACCACAATGGTTTACAACCCCAGCAGTCGGGAACGCGGTGAACGCCGAAAGGCAATGGAGACGTGGTACTCCGAATTACTATACTCCGCACTATGGCAATGTCGGGAACGCGGTGAACGCCGAAAGGCAATGGAGACTACATCGATCCCGGATAAGTGATCTTCTTCCCATGTCGTCGGGAACGCGGTGAACGCCGAAAGGCAATGGAGACAAAGCCAGTCATCATCGTTTAGGGCGTGGACTACTGGGGTCGGGAACGCGGTGAACGCCGAAAGGCAATGGAGACTCTGCCCGGAAGATAGTGAGGACATGGCTGCCCTTGTGTCGGGAACGCGGTGAACGCCGAAAGGCAATGGAGACTGGAATTGATACTGTTCTATAAGAGGAGTGCTTCCAGGGGTCGGGAACGCGGTGAACGCCGAAAGGCAATGGAGACATCGGGGACGATCAGCAGCTTCTTATCGGCCAACTCCAGTCGGGAACGCGGTGAACGCCGAAAGGCAATGGAGACTTGAAAAGCGGCTTGCCAAACCACCTTTCTGCCGATCCCGTCGGGAACGCGGTGAACGCCGAAAGGCAATGGAGACCTCCACTGCGGTTGGGTAAATAGGTCCAGCATGCTCTTGGGTCGGGAACGCGGTGAACGCCGAAAGGCAATGGAGACCTATCCGCATGAGGGGCGATGCCATGTCACCGTAGTCGAAGTCGGGAACGCGGTGAACGCCGAAAGGCAATGGAGACTTGCGGAGCGATATTCCAAGAGGACTAGGTTCTTTGAGTCGGGAACGCGGTGAACGCCGAAAGGCAATGGAGACCGGATCTGTGCTGCGATTGCACTACCTCCGCACGTGCGGTCGGGAACGCGGTGAACGCCGAAAGGCAATGGAGACCCAGACACGCGGCTCTGCGTTCGCCCATACATACTTCCAGTCGGGAACGCGGTGAACGCCGAAAGGCAATGGAGACAATTCAGGCGGGCGATGAACTCTCGCGCTTTGGCCGTGTCGGGAACGCGGTGAACGCCGAAAGGCAATGGAGACATGACAAGGGGTGGCAAATACCCCTTGATACTGGGGTCGGGAACGCGGTGAACGCCGAAAGGCAATGGAGACCATAGCCGCTCTCCCGGCCGTTCTGCTCCACGTCCGCGTCGGGAACGCGGTGAACGCCGAAAGGCAATGGAGACTCGAGGTCGCTTGGGCCAGTTGCTGCTGACCCATAACGTCGGGAACGCGGTGAACGCCGAAAGGCAATGGAGACCGTATGTTTCAGTTTGACCTATGACGCCAAGCATAAAGTCGGGAACGCGGTGAACCCCGAAAGGCAATGGAGACCCGACCTGGAATTGACCTCCATCCCTGATCAGTAAAGTCGGGAACGCGGTGAACGCCGAAAGGCAATGGAGACACAAACTGCCGCCGGACACCATCGCCTACCTGTTTCAGGTCGGGAACGCGGTGAACGCCGAAAGGCAATGGAGACACCAGACATCGTGCTTAATCATAAGCACAAAGTTTCTGGAGTCGGGAACGCGGTGAACGCCGAAAGGCAATGGAGACCGACCCTCGATGGCACCGTCGTTGAGGGAGTCCTGGTTGACGGGGTGATAGACGATCCGGAGCGCGGCCTGCTGACAAATGAGAAAAGAGAACTGAAAATCGAACCGAGAATCGCGGAGGCCATGGAGGACGACGCTTGTCTGATTCCGCCCAAGGCAAGTGCTTCCTTCCTATGGGTCGTAGTAGTAAACGGGCGGACGATCCTGCCGCGCGGCCTGTATCTGTTCGTTACGGGCGTGCATGGCCCATAAAGGCCAGGAAAGCCCCATCTCACGAATCGCCTCCGCGTCTTCGCTGGTGGGGTCGAAAGGGGTGTTCCGCGTCTTGATCCACTCCCTGATAACCCCTTCCGCCACGCCGGCCTTCAACATCTTGATCACCCCCCGCACGTTCGATCGGGCGCGAGGTCCTGCAATGGGCAGAGGCGGCTGAGTGCTTGCCGTCCGTCGCGCACCGGCCGCCACGTATGCCCGGGTTTCGCCCGTCAGCGGCCGAGCCGGTTCATGCATGGCGGCGGCCGCGTTCGCAACTCCAGCAGCCTGCTTCGCCTTGCCCGGCAGCCAGTCCTTGGCCAGCACCTCAGTGAGCCGTTGCCGGAGCACCGTACTCAATTGTTGCTCGGGGGCCAGCGGCTCCCAGGCGCGCGCCCAACGTTGCAATTCCTCGAGACTGGCGCGAAGCTGATCGAGGTTGTGTTGGAGAATAGCCGCCTGCGCGGCTTCCCAGTCCAATTTGTTAAGCCAAGGCTGGAGGTTGAGTTGGGTGGCCAACTCCCTGTTTGCGGGGTCCAAGAGCAGGGCGTCGGCCCGTTTTCGCATGGAGGCAACCCTTTGCGCGACACTCTGGATTCTCGGGCCAATTTTGACCTGTCTCAGGCTGACCTCGACGTTGTTCACGGTTTTGAGGAGTTTTCCAAGGCCCTCGCTTCCAAGAGTTTGGTCATCAATAGTCTGCTGAATGGCATCCGCCACCTTGGCTCTCAACCCCTGCACCAGGCCCTCAACCGAACTGGACAGCGTCGCCAGATCGACGTTCGTGCTGAGCACGGTGTTGCTCAGCGTGTTCAGGTCGATGTTCGTGCCGGGGGCATGAGTGCCCGATCCTCGAGGCAGCCGCGTCAAGACGCTGATCGCGGAAATCAGTGTGACAGCCGGTATTAAGATTCTTTTCATGGGCTTTCCATTCATTTAGTCATCGGCCAATCCTGCCAAGGCCAGTGTAGGGGCGGCTGGCGGCGCGCCGGGGTCAGTCCTGCGCCTTTTTCCGCCACTTCGCCCTCCACTACCGCGGAAAAAGTGAGGGCTGGCCCCAGCGCCGCTGCCCCTCAGTCAATGTTCAGCGGCGCCTGGGCGAACTGGTCAAGGGAGGCGCGGACACGCCCCACGAAGCCGATCAGGTCCGCAATGACCTTCTGCATGGCTTTGGATGCCGCTTCCGTCTGCTGGACGCTGTCGAGCCAGCCAACGGCCCCCGCCTTGGCCTCCAGCTCCTTGGCCTCTTCGATGAGTTGTTCGCGCACCACGGTGATGGAAGTGCGTTTGCCCTCCAGCGCCTGGATCTCCTCCTCAAGCTTCGGCAGCGCCGGGCCGTAAATGGTCGCGGCGGGGTCTTTGATGCTTGAGGCGTGCTTGAGGCCCTCCTGGTATTGCGCGCGCATCCGTTTCAAAAGCTCATCCAAGCCGCCCAGGAACTGCCCGCTCGGGCCGAGGTCATTTGTCGCGAGGGCGCGGAACCGCGCCGCGAGATTGGTCACGACCGTCGTCTGCTTGTCCGGGTTGGCGCGGAGGGCATCGCGTGCCTGCTTGACGGCGGCGAGGATCTCGCCCTTTACGTTTCCAAGGTCGGCTTGAATCCGGCCCAGGATGCCGTTCGTGTTGGGAGCAGTCACCGAGTTGGTCAGCATGGCCGGCGCATTGGTGCCGGCGGCCAACAGTGCGGGGTCCAGGATCGCGGCAGGGTCCGGCGCTGCCTTAGCGAGCGCGACAGCGGCGAGAAGGCACAGAGCGGCGAGTATAGATTTTGAGGTCATCCCCTGGCACTGTTGGCAGCCCTGGGCCGTTCGAGAATTATTGTTGGCTTTCATAGTTCGTATTCTTCGAATTTGTGTTTTCATCTCTCTTCACCATTGTTGAAGCAGGCGTGCTAGCGGATATCCGGCCCGACGCGAAAATTTCCGCAAATTCATGCCCGGCCTCGTTCGCATCTGTTTCCAACAAGCCTGGCGGCTGCTTTCTGGCAGCGCCACGCTGCCGCCCGCGCGACGGTCATTCACAGCCTATCCAGAAATCAGAGTTCATGTGGTGGGCGGATCTCAATTGCCTTCTGTGGCGGCAATGTTAGGCTGTTGGCGAAGATGAATGCCGCTCTTGGCCTGGATGACCTGACGCGCCTCAATCAGGCGCCGCTGGATGCCATGGCCCGGTTGGGGACCAGCCTTGTGCCCGGCGACCGGACTGGCCGGGAGGCCTTTTCGCGCCAGGTCGCTGCTGTGCAGGCTCTCCTTAAGCAGACCTACCAGGCTGCTGGCTTGCTCGTCAAACGTTCCGCCGATTGTGAAGAATCCGCCCGCATTTGGAAAAGCATGGGCGATTACGCCAACCACGTGCTGGTTCTGCTGAGCGTCCTCAAGGACCGCAGCCCTGAGTGCGGCACAGCGCAGCTCCACGACCTGGCCTTAGACTACAAGGCTGCCGCGGACAAACGCTACCAGGCCGATCTCGAGGCGACCCTATGTCAGAAGACCCCGCTCCCCGAAGGCTTGTTACCCCCGCTGACATCATTGCTTTAGCGGAACTCCTCGACCGCTTCGTCAGCGCTGAAATGTGACCGAGGATCGCGAGCGCACTCGCGTGGCCACCGTTCTTGAGCATTACGGCGTGCGGGTGCAAAAAAGCGCGTTCGAGGTCAGGCTAACGAAGGTCCACCGAACGGGGCTGGTAAACCAACTCAAGAAGCTCGGCCTGGAAACAGGCTGGGTCGCCCTCTACCGCGTGGACGAAGGGGCACGCCGGCACACCGCCGGGCGTGCGCCGGCCAATCCCTTAGCCGAGGAGCACCACGCCTATGTCGTCTGAGGCTGAATCGACGGAGCCTGCGTGGCACCGCGTCATCGTGGCGTTGCGGAATACGCGCCGGATGGACGGCCGCATCGAACATCCCTGCCACGTCTTGCACGCCTTGCTCCTCCGCGGCGTTCGCTCGGAGCCGCGAGCACCCGCGCCGCTATGGTGCTGGCATCCGGCGGAGCCGGAAACCTGGCCCGATCGGGTGGAGAAGGGGCGGCTTTACCGGGTTGCCGTCCTCTTCGCCGGAGCCGGAGCCGCCGCGCAATTCGTGGAGCGGCTGGCTCGCACCCCGCTGGAAAACTTCGCGCTGGAGTCGGTTCAATCTCCCGAAAGGCGCTCCTTCTCCGTCCTCGAGTCGGAGGTGAATCCGCCGGATTGGACTCTTGACGAAATCTGCCTCGACTTCCTCACGCCCCTGGGCTGGGAGGCGAGGCCCGGACCCGAGCGGTGGCGGCTCGACGCGCGGCGCCTGGTGCGGATGCTGCACCATCGGCTGGCCTTGTTCCTCGGGTTTCCCGAATTGCCGGAGGATTCTCCGCTGCCGGCTTTCCGGGTGCGGGCCGAGTTCGTCAAGGTCGTGGCCGGTCATCCGCATCACTCCAAAAGTTCGCCAAACACGCAGCAGGCGTTGTCGGGATTGCGCGGCCCCGTTTATCTGCGGGGGGACTGGCCGGCGTTGTGGCAGCCGCTGCTGTTCTGCTCCGAGCTCCAGCTTGGCAGCAACACCACCGGCGGCCAGGGCTGCTACCGGCTCTGTTTTGGCAGGCAGTTCTTCGACCCGGAATTGGCCCAACCGGCAACGTGGGAACGGTCGCTGGCCGCATTCCGGCGTCGGGAGGCGCTCAAGGGCAAGGAGCCGAGGCCAAGCGCGCCGAGCGAAAGTGATTTGCCCGCACTGGCGGCCGGCGCGGCGGCCAAGAACATCAGTTTGGCCCCCGCCACCCTCTGTGAAGTGCCGAAGAAGGAACCCGCCGGTCCTACCGGCTCGCCGCAGCCGGCGGATAGCCGCTCAGACCCCGGTTCAGAGGCATCGCGGGCTTCCTCGCCTCTGAAATCTCAGATCTCAAATCTCGGAGCGCCGGCGCCCGCCGGACCACCTCGGGAGAAGCGCCTCATCGCCGCCCTGCCCGACCGGGAACAATTCATCCACTTCACGCTCCACCGCCTCCTGCAACACGTGCTGGAACGTCTGTTCCTGCCGGAATCGATCGGCTCCCGCAAAGGGCGCTCCCGCGAGGACGCCAGGCCGCTCATCGACGACGCCCTGGCAGCCGGCTGCACATACGTCCTGGAGGCGGACGTGGAGGACTTTTTCGACCACGTCGATTGGCCGGTGCTGGAGCGCCAGCTCGATGACTTCTTTCCCCGGGCCGACCAGGCAACGCTCGCCCTGGTCGAGGCCTGCGTCCGCCAGCCTTTGCGAGACCCTCAGGGGCATGCCCTCGTTCGCCGCGGCGGCGTCCTCCAGGGCAGCCCTCTCTCCTCGCTCCTGGCCAACCTCTATCTTCACGAATGGGACCTCGGCATGCGCCACCGCGGCTGGCGCTTCGTTCGCGCCGTCGATGACATCCGCGTTTTCGCCAACTCCGAAGCCGCCGTGCAGGATGCCCTCAAAGACGCCACCGCCCTGCTCGAACCGCTCCAGTTGCGCTTTAACCCCGCCAAGACCGCCATCCACGATCTAAAAGGCCTCGGGGTCAGTTTTGCATCTTTTTCCGCACCTACACCTTCCATTGCCGGCGCCGGGGTCAGCCCTGGACCTTTTTCCGCCACTTCGCCCTCCACTACCGCGGAAAAAGTGAGGACTGACCCCAACGCCGCCCCCAACGCCGACCCCAAAGCTGACCCCGGCGCTGACCTCAACGCTGACCCCAACGCTGACCCCAACGCCGACCCGGGGCCCA
The DNA here is from genome assembly GCA_021784555.1 of bacterium. GTDB lineage: Bacteria > Verrucomicrobiota > Verrucomicrobiia > Limisphaerales > UBA8199 > JAJYHY01. The sequence goes on along the minus strand of JAJYHY010000036.1, from coordinate 22,406 downwards.
CCCACTCCTTCCGATTTCTGGGCCTGACCTTCGGCCTGGACCAGCGGGCCGGCAAGGAAAGCGGCGCGCCCCTGCGCCGGGCGCTTTACCTCATCCGGCCCGAGACCTGGGCCGGAGTCGAGAATGGCGCGGTGGTCCTCCGCCAAGGCGACAAGCTGGAACAACGCGTGCCGCTGCACCGCGTGGGCGAGTTGGTGCTCCTGGGCGCCGGCGGCATTTCCACCGAACTAATCGACCGCTGCCTCCAGCGCGGCATCCCCGTCAGCTTCTGCAACCAGGCCGGCCGCCATTCCGGCACGCTGCACCCGGATGCCCGCCTCGCCTATGCCCGCATCGCCCGCCACCATCGCCGCCACGAGCAACTCGGCCTGCCCGGACGCGCCCTCCAGGCCGCCCGCCTCGTCCAAGCCAAGCTCGCCAACTACCTGGCCTGGCTCGAAGAACATCCGGCCGCCGACAGCCGGGCGCTGCGTCGTGGCTTGCGCCGGGGCTGGGCGGCAGCGGGGGCCGAGGTGACGCGAGCCGATGCCGCGGCGGCCATCGACGCCATCCGCGGCCACGAGGGCGCCGCCGCCCGGCGCCTGTTCCCGTGGGTCAACGCCCGCCTGGCCGACCGGGCCTGGTCCAGCGCGGGCCGGCTGCCTCACGAACGGAGAGACCGCTGGAACTTGCTGCTCGACACGCTCTCCTTCCTGCTCTTCAACCGCCTCCACACCGCCTGCCGCAGCCGCGGCCTCGACCCCTGGCTGGGCTTCCTCCACAGCCCGGAAAACCGCTACCCGTCTCTCATCTACGACCTCATGGAGCCGTTCCGCTCCCGTCTCGACCGGTTCGCCGTCTGGCTGGTCAACGAGGGCGCCATTGTCCCGGCCCTGACCGCCCTGGACGCCGACGGGCGCTGGGGCTTTACCGCCGACGGCTGGCGCGCCCTCATCCTCCAGTTCGAAAAGCAACTCGACACCGCCTACGCGGGCGATGGAGGCTTCACCCTCCGCCAATTGCTCGAACGCCAGGTCGAACACCTCGTCCTCTGGGTCGATCAAGGCTTCGAGCTCCACCTCCACTCCCATCCCATCCCGCCCTGGCGCAAGGCCGAACCCAAACGGGTGTGATTAGAACCGTCGGGCGCCGGGGTCGGTCCTGCGCCTTTTTCCACCGCTCCTCCTTCCACCCACCGCGGAAAAAGTGAGGACTGACCCCGCGCCCGACCCCAAAACCAAACGCCGCGCTTGACAAATTCTCCCCGTTTTTGCATACCCTCCCTGCCTTTTGCGAATTCCGCCCGAAAATCGGGGCAGGGTCTTTGAAATACCGACGTAAGTCCCTCACTGACAACAGCCAATTTGCGGCAGAGCCGCAGAAGGCGTGGGAGCCGGCGCCCGTTGAGACCTTTTCATAAAGATAAAGAACTGTCCGACTTTTGCCGCAGAAGGCGTGGGAGCCGGCGCCCGTTGAGACGCAGAGGCACGCAAACATTTTTTTCATTCAAAAGCCGCAGAAGGCGTGGGAGCCGGCGCCCGTTGAGACTTAGATATGCGAACATGCTATGTTCACTTTCGCCGCAGAAGGCGTGGGAGCCGGCGCCCGTTGAGACGGAAAAATAGCGAACGATCCTCCTTGTTGTTCAAGCCGCAGAAGGCGTGGGAGCCGGCGCCCGTTGAGACAATGCCGTACGCAAACAAATACGAACATAGGGCCGCAGAAGGCGTGGGAGCCGGCGCCCGTTGAGACGTTGGGGCTAGTGATCAGGAGAAGAAACAGGCCGCAGAAGGCGTGGGTGCTGGCGCCCGTTGAGACCACTCAATCCTTGAACCAGTATGTGACCGGAGGCCGCAGAAGGCGTGGGTGCTGGCGCCCGTTGAGACCGTAGGAAAGGTAGAAGGACGTGCCCGGATTATTGCCGCAGAAGGCGTGGGTGCTGGCGCCCGTTGAGACCAACCATTTTCTCTGGTTCGTTGCGTTCAAAGCCGCAGAAGGCGTGGGTGCTGGCGCCCGTTGAGACTAGTTTGCCTAATGCATCTCCGATGTTACTTTGCCGCAGAAGGCGTGGGTGCTGGCGCCCGTTGAGACTTGAAGGTTTTTGTTTACGAAGAACTACCCATGCCGCAGAAGGCGTGGGTGCTGGCGCCCGTTGAGACCTAAAAATTTCTTCATACTTTTCGTTGCGTGGCCGCAGAAGGCGTGGGTGCTGGCGCCCGTTGAGACACGTTGCCGTCGACGAATTCGTCAGCCGAGGAGCCGCAGAAGGCGTGGGTGCTGGCGCCCGTTGAGAGGTTTGTCTGTTTCCGGTGGATGGCAAACCGAGGCTTGATCCCGTGGCCCACGGGGTTGCACACAATCCGATGGGCGATAACGTCCCGCTGCTGTCCGTGAACAAAGCGTCGGCAAACCGGGGAAAACTCTTCCTTCCAAGAGGGCCGCCGGGATGCTAGCCTAATGGGGTGAAGACTATTCCATCCGGGGTCTTGGAAGAAGCGGTTCAGCGGCTTAAAGAGGAATTTCGGCCGGAGGAAATCTATCTCTTCGGCTCGCACGCCTGGGGCGCCCCGCATGAGAGCAGCGATGTTGATCTGATGGTGATCGTGAGGGAAAGCGCCGAGCCCCCCATCAAGCGGATGCAGCGGGCGCATCGTTGCCTGGGAGACCTGGATATGAGCAAGGACATCTTCGTCCAGACGCGCGCCGAATTCGAGAGCTACCGCCACGTGCCCGCGTCCGTCCAGCATCAGATCGTGCGGCGGGGGCGCAGGCTCTATGGATGAGCCGGCGGCCAACCTCACGCGTGAGTGGCTCACCAAGGCGCTGCACGACCTGCAGACTGCACGCATTGTTGCCAACGCACCGGGCGGCCCTCTGGACACCGCCATAGCCGCTTACGACTTCGTGTTGGCCCTGGTCCCCGCGGAAAGCAGGCCAGGCCCGCTTTCCACGGAGTAAGGTCCTCGCATTCAGCCTTGCGCCCCGATTGCAAGCCGCGCAGTGTATTTTGCATGGCAAGCAAGACCATCCGTATCGACAAGGAAGCCTATGACATCCTCAAGAGTCATAAGTTTGAGGGCGAGAGTTTCTCGGACGTGATTAAGAAAGGCATGTCGCTGGCTCTGTTCGGCAAGGAGTTGGACGAAGTGCTTAGACGTGAAATCCGGCCGACCAGGCCCAAGAAGCGCCATGAACCTGCTCGCTGATGCCAACTGGCTCATCCGGCTGGAACGGGAGATCGCGCGTGGCAAGCCCGGCCATCAGACTCGTCAAGGATGAGCGCATGGCGTTTGAGACGTCACGAGCCCTCCATGGGTTAGGGTGAAAAAGAGCAAAAAGGCGAAGCTCCCGAGGGCCTGCCGCCAAACCCGGCTCATGTCCCCGCTTAGCGTTGGAAAGATTGGCAAGGCTTGACAAAGTGCGCCAACCGCGTAACGTAGCGGCATGAGAGCGGTGACCATCAACATTTCGCTAAATCCAGAACTGGCGGAATTTGCGCGGGCGGACTCGGAGGCGCGAGCCTTTGACTCGATGAGCGAGTATATGCGTGACCTTATCCGCAGGCGGCGCCAGGAGCAAATTCAGGCAGAGGTGGCCTTTTTAGAAGAGGCCATTAGCGGCGCGCCACCAGGCGACCCTTCAGACCAGGAGATGGCGGAAATCTACGCCAGTATCAAGGCCCGCCGCAAAAGGAGGCATGAAGGTCGTCTTTGACGCGGGCGTGGTGTTTTCAGGCGCGGGATGGCGTGGCGAGGCGTACCGCTGCCTGGTGGCTATGGCTCAACGCCGGGTCCTGGCCTATGCCACTGAGGAAACTCTCGAGGAACTCAACCACTTGCTCGCGGAGCGCGGAAGCAGGGCGAAGCATTCGCCGACCACAATCGCGTCCTGGTATCAGGACAAGGTCAGGCGCGTTGAGCCGGCACCGCTGGGCAAGCAACGCAGCCGTGACGTGAAGGATGACCCCTATTTGGCCTGCGCATTGGGAGCCGGAGCGAAGGTCGTTGTTACGCGTGACCTCGATTTATTGGCGCTGGGAAAACCCTTCGGAATTCAGATCCTAACGCCCCGCGAACTGCTCGCTCGCCTGGCTCGACCGCTTTGAAGGCCTTGGGCAGCGGCGGCGGCATCGCCGGGCGAGGGCGCGTGGCGGGCTGGCGCGCCTCCGTTGCGCGTCGGACTATTCAGCATTCGCCATCCTCCATTCACTATTTGCTATTCACGTTTTCACGGCGCAGAAGAATCGTCGCCGGAAACCGGAAAAACACTGGGTTGGCTGCTTGAAGTAGATGGTGACGACAAACACCGTCAGCAAAGTCACGCGTGCGCGGGCCGCCCCTTCGAGCGCAAGGCGGCCCTCAACCAGGAGCGCCGGGCCTCGCCCCCGCATCTCACGGCCAGGCCCGCCGTTCTCTTTTTCCGCCTTGGCTGCCGTGTGCTCTTTGGGGGCTCTCCGCACCCGTGGTTGGGGCCGGCTGCCAGGCGTCCCTTCCGTTGTTCGTGCTCTGCGCGGACGGAACCGCCGGAAAAAAATCGCGATTGCCCTTGACGACCGGCCTGGCTTTTGATTTTCTGGTGACGCTCGAGCGAGGAACCGTCAGAATGAACCGGACGCTAACCAGCCGTGTTGCCGAGCGCCTTCGACGCTTGCGCGAGGACTTTGGTCCGGGCGCCCACGACTGGAACGTCGATGACGACCACGACCATCTCACCAGCACACGGCCCGAGCATGTCTCCCTCCGCACCTTTTTCCTGGGCGAAATCTGGTGGGCCGGCCGCTACGCGCTTGGCGACCGCCGTCCTCACCCCGAAGGCAGCTCCCACCGGCCCGCCCTCGTCACGCGCCGGCAAGCGCAGCCTTATGCCCCCGTCGAAATGGCCCCCTCGGCCCGCCATGCCCCGCAGGATATAGACGAATTATGTTTTCGCCCCGGTGATCCGCCCGAAGGATTGCGGGAGGAAACCTGGTTCCTGCTCCCTTACCGCCGCCCGGTCAGCCGCGACTGCCTTGGCGGGCCGATGGGGACGATCAATGGAAAAGAGAAACAGGCCCTGGCCGAGTTGCTGCATTTGCTCCGCTGGCCGGAGAAGGGAGGCGCGTGAGCAGGGACGAATTACTGAAGTGGCTGCTCCAATTTGCCCGCAGCCATCCCGAAGACACGAAGGGCCAGGGACTTTTCGCGGTCTTGCTCCGCATGAGACTGCGGCTGGACGCGGGGGAGTGCCTCGTAACGAACGAGGAGTGGGTCGAAGTAGTCCATCCGAAGTGTTTTAAGCCGGTTGTCCGCGACCTGGCAAGGTCACTCACGGAGCGGTTTGGCCGCGGCGGGGAATGGGACCGGCCCGACCCGGTTGAGACGGCGCATCAGGAAACCGGGACGGCCCCAATTGCGGCATTCCTGGCCGAGCAGCGGCGCCAGCCCGCTGGCATTCAAATGGGGTACTCCCTGCTCTCAGAGTGGTTTCGTGATGAGCGGAAAGGGGCCTGGGCCGATGCGGGCAAGGCGGTTGCCGCGGAAGACCCGGAGGTACGCGACGCCAAAGCGGCCAGTTACCTGATCACGTCCGGGAAACACTGGTTGGTTAAGCAAATCCTCCGCGAGAAAAAGGTCTTTGATGCCGTGCCCTTGCCGGACGATAGCAGCGGGGCCGGGCCGGAATCGGACCAGGTTCAGATGACGCCGCAGCTCGATGAGGCTGATGCGGCTTCCAGTCCTGTCCGCGAACGGCGTCGTGTCGACCCCGCCGTCGAAGCCGTGATCTGCGAGTTGACGGCCCGTGACCGAACCTCGCCGGAGCAGCGGCCCGAAGATCCGGCCAAGGGGAGGGAAGCGCGCTATCTGCTCGATTTCGACATCTGGGCCGGCTGCACGCTTTTGCCCGGCCCCCTGGCCGACCGGCTGCGGGCGCAACTGGCCCGGCGGCGTGTCCGGGAACCGCTGGATCGCTACTCCCTGGCGTTTTTTGAAGCCTGGAGCGGCATCCCCGACTCCAGCGTCTCCGAATGGCGCGGCCCGCGCCGGACGCGATTATTGGCGCGCGGGGCCATGGCCTTTTATGGGTGGACGGAGGAGAAGGCCGAGGTGGAAATCGCCCTGCAAACCCGCCGGGCAGCGGACTTTCTGTGGCGCCTTTATTTCGCTTTGCGGGTTCGCTTTCTTCATCGCAAACCGGAATTTGTGCGCTGGGAACCCTTGGAAATTGATCAGAACGAACAGAGTGACGCATGAACCTGGTTGATTTCAGAGATTTGGCATTGTTGGACGCAGCGCTGGAGCGTTCGCAACGCCTTTGGCCCGACCCTTTTGAGGCCCCGGAAGTTCCTCCACGCGACCTGCTGGAAGCCTATCGGCGCGGGCCGGAACACCTGCCGGAGAAGGTGCGCGGCTGGCTGCCCGCCCAAATCGCGCAGAGCGTCAATTGCCAGCGGGCCGTTGAAATGCTTCGCGCGGAGGGAGACCCGGGCCACGTCTTGCACCCGTTGATTTCATCCGAGGAGGAGCGGCGCCTCGCCCTCCCGAATCTCAAATCTCAAATCTCAAACCTCAGATCTGAAGCGGCCCGGCGGAGCGCCGAAGAGCCCGTGGATACGCTGCGCGAGTCCCCGGCGCCCGAGAATCTGGAACCTGAGATTTCAAATCTCGAATCACGAGTCGCGCCGGAAATCGATCAGGTCTGGACCACCAAGGCCGACGTGCAGATTTTCAACGGCCAAAACCTGGAACCCCGGCGCGTGTGGCGCCCGATGAACGTGCTCTTGGCCGAAGGACCGATCCGGGATGCCGGCGAAACCATCTGGCGCGCCATGCCCTGCACGCCGCTTTGGGTCTGGGGCGAGGAGAACGTCGGCGACTCGGAAGCCGTGGTGAACGTCCCGGGGGCCGGCGATTACGTCGTGCATTTCCGCCTGGAGTACCCGGTCAGCGCGCGCCAATTGCACGCCTGCATCGGCGTGGCTGAGGACCGCGACTTCGCTCCCGGCAATGCGCCTTCCACGCCGGAACTGGAACTGGAGCGGGAGCGCGTTGTGGAATTCGCCGCCTGGCTGAGCGCAACGGCGGACGCGCGGCGCGCCCTGAGGGAATGGCAGGCGGACATGGAGGAGCAGGAGCAGCAGGACGTTTGGCGTTTCCGCCGCCGGATGGGATTGGTGCCCGTAGAAGTCCCTGGTCGAGGCCGGTTTGAGAGTTCGGAGCGCTGGCACTTCCGAGCGAGTCTGACCCCACAGCCCGCCGCCCGAAAAAGGATTGAGGACAGCATCGCCTTGGCCGCAAAGACACCCGGCAGCCTCGCCAGCCAGGCCGTCCTCGTTCGCGGCCGTCCGGAAGAACTGGTAGAGCAAGCGACCCCGGTTGGCGTCCTGGCAGGCTCGAAACCGGCCTGCATTCTGCTGGAACCTACCCAAACCACCGCCTTCTCCGGTTCGGCCTTCGCGCGTTGGGATGTGTCCGAATTGGTGCCGGAGCTGTCCGAACCGCGCCAGATGGTCGTCCTGTCTCCGACGCTCGACTCAATCCTCGCCAACGGTTACGTGCACGACGGTGTCGCGATAGCCGTGGGCTGCGATTGGGAAGAATGCCGCAAGACCATCGACCGCTGGGAAGACTGGTTAATCCTGATTTTTGACCCGAAATGAACCAAACGCCGCCGCAAAATCTGCCGCTGCTCGCGAGGCACCGCGCTTTGAAGGGCGAGGACAACGTGAGTGACGCCATCCTGTTAGGACGCGTCGGCGAGTTGGCTGACCGGCTCGGTGAGCCAGAGGTCGAAACAGGATTATTAAAATGCCTTGCCGCGGACCTTCCAGCCGACTGGCGCTCCGCCGTGGCCCGCGAGATTCTCCTGGCGCAGTCCTGGGGCTTGAACGTCCCGGAATCCATCTGGACAGCGTTTGATGGCTCGCATCCATTCGAGGGTGGACCGCGTCTTGGGGCGTTTCGAGGGAAGCGGGTTGCCACGTCGGCTTTCCCCACCGACGACAGCGTTGGCTTGCCCGGTTCGGCGCCGCCCTGGTGCCTGCTTTGGTTGACCGATCGGCTGGATGTCGGCATCGACCATTCCGCGCGCATCCAAGAGTGGACGGACGCTGGCATCCCATTCGAGCAGTACTCTGTATTCCTTATCACCTATCCTGCCGCCGCAAACGGCCGTCCGATCAGCCAGCGTTCATGGACCCTGGCCGCCCACTTGGCGCACCGCGCCCTCAGCGATGCTGACGGATGCGGGATTCGCCGCTCGCTCGCTCGCGATTGGATCGTGACCGGCGACGTGCGGCGTGACTTGTCTATTGAGCCGGTCGCCATAGGGAACAAATGTCATATCAGGTGTGATCGGCGCTGGATGTTCCCACCCGACAATCGCCCGGCTGTGAATCGCCGTGTCAGCCTTGGGTACGGGAACCGGCTGCGGACCACGCGGTTCCCAGCGACGGTGGAGGCGGCTTGGGCGCTCCTCACCAACCGCGGCGTCGTGGAAGGGGGGACGGCCGATTGGCCCCAGGACCTGGGCGTGCTTCACAGCTTCACGAGCGGTGCCTGGCAACCGGTTCTGGCCAGCCTCCTGCTCGCCGCACCCCGGCGGTTGGTTTTGTGGCACAGCAGGGAGGATGTCTCGGCCAAGCCCGCCGAGTTCATTGAGCGACTGCTCGAACCGGGTTTCTGGACGGACTCTCCCCCCAAGGTATGCGTGAAACCAGCCTTTTCCGAGGAAAAGCCTAACGTCGAGTTGGCGGAAGTGCAGGCTCGAATCCGCGCAACCTTGGAGAGCGACCTGGCGGGGGGCAACATCGTGCTCTTCAATGTTACGCAAGGTAATCGGATGATGGCCTTCGCCGCTCATGGGCTGGCGCAATTGCATCCTAACCTCTGGCTGATGTATCGCGATGTCGATGCGCCGCCCTTCGAGTTCACCATCATCCGATACGAGGGGTCGCTGCCAACGACCGAGATCATTCGACCCGACGGCGGCGCCCGGGCCAGGACCCCAGCTTGCGAAATCCCGGATGCTGCGTGGCAATCCCTCTTCTCTAAGTCGTCCCCGCGACCACCTGACTCGGCGGAGAAGATTCGCGAGTTCCTCGGCGGTCGAGAGGTTGGAGAAAAGGTCCACTTCCGCCAGGAATCAGCGTTGTCCCGGAACGGTATCGCTGCCATCGGCCCATGAAGACCTCCTACCTATTCTGTTTCGCCGCCAAGAGCCTGCAATCGTACATCATGCGTGGCGGCAAGCTGCGCGACATGGTGGGCGCGACGTCGTTGATCGACAAGCTGTCAGACAAGGAGTGGATTTCAAAGTGGCTCAAGGAAAACCACGGCTTCGTGGAGGTGACCTCGGACAAGGGTGAGTCGAAAGCAGATCCGCCGCCGAACGGGTTCCGCATCCTCCAGGCCGCTGCTGGCTCCGCACGACTTGAATTTTTTGAGAAGGCCCATGCCGAAGCCGTGGCCACGCTCTGGCCACTCTGGTGCCACGCCTGGGCACCGGACCTCGAGGTGGTCCAGCATTTGGAAGCTTGGGATGGGAAGAGCTACGGGCAAATCTCAAGAACTACGGGCGAACAACTAGAACGGAAGCGCAACTTCCCTGCGCCGTGCATGCCGGAAGCCGGACCATTTGCAAAACGTGCTCCGCGCGCAGGGGAGCCGGCAGTCGAAGTGGATTACGCAGCCGAAAAGGAACTAATCGACCTCGCTAGCAAGCGAAAGCGGCAGGAACGTGAGGCTTTGAGGAATGCGGAGCAGTTGCCGCCGGTGGCGAGAGCATTTGGGTTTGAAAAGGCGGACCAGCTGCCCGACGACTTTGAACAGGTATCCGGCGGGAATGCTTATCTTGCCGTGATACATGCCGACGGAAACGGGCTTGGCCAAATGTTCCTTCGAGTCGGGCAGGCGCTGGAAAAGCTGGGGCCGGAACGTGACAAAGAGGCGCTTGCGCTATTTCGCTATCTTTCCGAAGTGGTTGTCGCAAGAGGAACGCAAGTCGCGGCCGACGCGGCCATGTCAGCGGTCCGCCGGCAGATCGATGAAACCGTCAAAGAGCAGAAAGCACAGGCGCAGGAGCATCCGGAAGAATTCGGGCAGCGCAAGGTGCCAAGACGCCCGGAAGCCTGGCCGTTTGCACCCGTCGTGCTCGCTGGAGACGATGTGACCGTCGTCTGTCGCGCTGATCTCGGCCTGCCCTTCACTACGGCCTTCCTGCAAACGTTCCGGGCGGAGATGCGCAAACGTCTGAAGTGGCTGCGTGATAACCAATTTCCGTCCGATGCTGACGAAGCCGAGAATCTCCGCGTTTATGACGGTCTCTGGCGGAAGTTGAAAGAAGAACCGGGCATTGAGGAAGCGATTCCCGAGGAGCTCTCAGCCGGTGCCGGCATCGTGTTTTGCACGGATCATTACCCCTTCGCACTGGCCTACGAACTCTGTGAAGACCTCGCAAGACGATCGAAAGGCACCGCAAAGAACGAAGCGAAGGGAAGGGCGAAACCGACACCGGACTCCGCGCTATCCTTCGTCCGAATCACCGGTGCGAGCGCGCCGACTGAGTTCGATGAACTCACAAGAGGAATTCTGCGTGGCGCGGGCGTGGATCGAATGTTGCTGACCGGCGGGCCCTACTTCGTGGATGGCGCGTTGCAGCCGCAGTTTCGGCATTTGAACGAGGTTTACATGGCGGCGCGCCCCCGAATGGTCGCGGATCCCGCGCACCGGGATGACCGGAGTCGCGACAAACAGATCGGACTTCCTGGATCGGCCCTGCGCGGAATATTGAACCTCCAGCGGACACTGGCCGACCCCAGACATGTGCGCGAGGCTGTCGAGCGGATGGAGGAAGTCGCCCGTTCTCGCGAAGGCGACGGAGGGCGTCGCAAGGAAGCATGGCGGGAATTTGCGACGGCTTGGAAGACCCTCTGCGGATGGAACGGGAACGAGGAGGCCAAAGAGGAGCGAGACTGGCGCGACCTGCGTTTCTTTGACGCCTCTCGAAAGGCCAGCCCGCTTGGCGACCTTCTCACCCTCCTCGCCGTGCGCGACAAGGAGGAGGATAGCCGTCTCTCCGGCGGCCAGACGCGCAGTTTTCAACCGACACCCACTCCCGCCGCCACATCATGAAACACGGCGCCATCACCATCACGTTTGAACACTACTGGCACTGCGGCAGCGGCCAGGCGGGCGAAGGCGACGTGGACCTGCTGCCCGTGGTGGAAGACTGCGGCCTGCCTTACGTGCCGGGCCGTGCCCTCCGTGGCCGGCTCAAGTGGGCCGCGCGCGAGGCGGGCTGGGGCCATGCACGGTTGGATGCCTTCTTTGGGCAAGAGGACGCGCGCAACCTCGACTCCATGGGCCGGCTTCACGTTACTAGCGCGACGATGCGCGACCAGTTCGCGTTGAACTGCCGCCGGGAGTTCGCGCAGGGCGATTCGGAGGCGGAGCAGAAGAGGAACGTGGCGATGGCGCCCGCGCTGTTCGAGGACATCGCCAGCACCTCCTTGGAGAAGGGGGCGGCCAAACCCAACACTCTGCGCCGCGTCCGGTATGCCGTGCCCGTCACCGCCATTGCGGACGTGTCACTCGAGGAGGATGCCCTACGCGGAGTCACTTGGCAGGACCTCCAAGACCTCGTCGGCAAAGTGCGCGCCATCGGCAAGGGCAAGCACGACGGCTTTGGATGGTGCAAAGCGGAATTGAGCGATCCACACGCTGACGACCAGGCGTCGCACGCCGGCGGTGAAGAAACCCCTTCCGGCGCGGGAACCGCCGACCCGCAGGCGACGGCGTTCGACCTCGAGCTCGAACTGCTCGACGACGTGGTCCTCTCGGCCAACAGCGCAACCGTTGGCGGCCACCGCACGCTGGACCATGTCCCCGGTTCTTCTCTCATGGGCGCATTCGCGCGCAAGTATTTCGAGAGGCTGCGGAAGAAGGACCTCGCCACCGCCGAGCAAACGGGAGCGGAGGCATTACTCACGGGCGCGATCTCTTTTGGCAACGGCGTGCCCATTGGTTCCGGGGGCGTGGCGACCGTCCCCACTCCGCTGTCCTGGTACCATGCGAAGGACGAACAAGGGGTACTGGAAAACTCGGTGCAGTCGCAAAGGGTCTCCAACCTGGCCGCCAGAGGATACGAGGAGAGCGAGATCGGCGCGCCAAACCGGCGGCAACCCGTGCAGATGCGCGAAGGTTGGCTCGATCATACCGCCGGGCGCCTTATTTCCGTGCGGCGCACCGAAACTCTCAAAACCGCTATCGATACTGCCGTGGCGAAATACGAAACCGCTAAAGAATCCGCCCTTTACGGTTACGAAGCCATTGCCAAGGGCGGCCGCTTCATCTCTCGCATCGAGCTAAAGGGCACCGACGCGGACGTTTGCGCCGCCTTGCGGGAGTCTTTCGATGGGAAGACCATCCGGCTGGGCAGGTCCAAGGGCACCGAATTCGGACGCGCCAGGTGCAAGCTCACACCACTTGGACAGGCCCGCGCGGCAGGCTCGGGCGAAGCCACCGTTTCGGCCAGCCCCCTCGTTCTGCTGGCCGAGAGCGACCTTGCGCTGTTGGATGAAAGCGGCTTCCCCACGCTCCGGCCGGAGCCGCGCCATTTCGGTCTCGGTGGCAACTGGTCCCTTTCCGAGAAGCGGAGCTATTTGCGCTTCCGCCGCTATTCGCTCTGGAATGCCAAGCGCGGCAGCCCGGACGTCGAACGGCAGGTCATCAGCAAGGGCAGTGTGCTCGTGTTCGTCAGCCAGGGCGGAAACCTGACAGGCACGCCCAGGCGCCGTGTCGGCCTCGGCCAGGCCGAAGGCCTGGGCCGCGCGCGTGTGGTGAACATCCTCGAGGCGGAGAACTGGATGGGGACCAAGAACGACGAACACCCTCGTTTCGCCAATCCCGACGCCAAGCCGCGCGCCCCCGAAGCACCGGCGGGAACGCCCCTCGGCCACGACCTGACGCCTTGGATCACAGAGCGCCACCGGGAAAAGCAGTTCGATGTCACGGCCAACAAACTTGCCCAGGACTGGTGCCGGGACTGGAGCCGTGCTAAGGGCAAAGTCAGCGCCTCGCAGTGGGGTGGGTTGGACGAAGCCGCTCGCGACGCCGACACTCTCGCAAGACTCAAACAATTGCTTGGGACAGGAGCCGCGGATACAAGGCGGCCAAAGACCCGACTCGGCCATGGAAAGTGGGCAAAGGAGGATCAGAAGAAACTGCGCGAAGCGATTCTCAACTCGCTCAGTCAACTCTCTCAGGAGCAGGAACGCCTCACGCTAGCGGCTTTCCGCGCCGCCTGCCACCGGATGGCCGCCCAAACCCGTCGTGAGCGCGACTAATCTTCTTCTACCATGAGCTCCCCGCCAAAGATCACCTACGAAGAGCACTCCTTGGTGTTCGAATTAACCTCACCTTTGCATCTCGGTTCTGGTGAGCCGGATGGCTTCTCGGACGCCGGTGTTGTGCGCGATTTCAATGGGCTGCCGGGCATCCCGGGCACATCATTGCAGGGTCTGCTCCGCGCAGAGTGTGAGGAGGCCTCTGGAGGAAGGGTCAGCGAGGAGATCTTCGGCTGGGCGGGAGGTGGTGGTCGCAAACTCCCAAATGGAGAGGATGATCTTGGTCGCGGTGGCCGGCTTTGGGTGAGCTGGGGAAGAGTGCATGACTCTCACAACAAGCCCGTGACTAAGCGTCTCACCGCGGCGGAGCGCGATCGTGATGACGTGTTGCGGGATGCAGCCCGCCCGATGCTCCGGGATCACGTTCGGCTGACCGAGCGGGGCGTGGCCGCCAAGCGCGGCAAATTCGACGAACTCGTGGTCAGTGCCGGCCATCGCTTCACGGTGGAGTTTCGATTGGCAGTGCCCGATGGCGACAGTGACGGCGCGGCCCATTGGCAATACCTGGATAACATCCTGCATGATCAAGCCCTTCGCCTCGGCGGTAAAACCCGCCGCGGTCTCGGAGGCCTCAAGTTGGTGGGCCTACAGCGAGCCGAGTCCATAACCCACCGCGACATCTTTCACGACAATATCAGCGCCGACAGTTTGTGGATGTTCGGCGGCGGCGCTAGCGATTCTGCCGACTCCGCCCCCGTTAGCGGTACACGCATCGTCTGGGAGGGCAATCAAGGCCGCGTGCAGCCCGTCTGGATTATCCCAGGCAGCGCAATCAAGGGCGCGCTTGTCCACCGCATCCGCTTCCACGCCAACCGTATCGGTCGGAACTTCATCGGCCAAGAGCGACAGACCGATATCGAGCCGTGGATGGACGAACTGTTCGGAAAAATGAAAGGCGACACGGGCACGCCTGGAAAGGTATTTATTGACGATATGTGGATCGACATGCCATCAGGCCCCGATAGCAAGTCTGACCCGGCCCAATACCGTGCTCCTGTGCAGAATCATGTCGCCATAAATCCATTCACGGGCGGGGCCAAAGACAGCGCGCTGTTCAATGACGAGCCGTTGCGGCCCAACATCGACAGTATGCCTCTAAGGATTCAACTGCGTGGCACGCCCACTCCAGATGCCTTGGCCGCACTCGAAGCCGCCACTGCGGACCTCTGTGAAGGTCGCCTCGCCCTTGGCGCCCACACTGGACACGGCTACGGGGTATTCACAAAGGCATGAACCGAATGATGTCATGAAGACAGGAAACTCATTTGTCGAACAACTGGCCAAGCACGCGTGCGCAGTGGTGGAGGGCCAAGCGCTGACTGCCGAGGCCGGCCCTGCAATCTCGGGTGCCGCTGCCGCACGCCGTTGGTTTGAGGATCTCTGCAAACAACAAGCCACCGGCTGGGCGCAGTTCTCGGCTGTCAACGTTTGGGTCGATACCGGGCGAACGGAGCGAGCGCCAGAGGGCATTTTGCTCGCGGCCGAGCTTCACGTTCCGAGAGAGAGCACCAAGGAGAAGCGTCAAGATGAGTCACACCACCTGCGCCACAACGGCCAAGAGTGGATCGCCGTCAAAATCACGCGGAAAGACCAGGCCGGGGCCTTCTTGCAAACGCGCACGCTTCTCCACAGTGACAAACCGGCCAAGCTCGGCTACGAAGTCGCTTGGGCCGGCACTCCGCTTCGCCCGACGGCTTTCCGGCTTATTGCTCCACAATGCCACTGAACGTTCAATCAACACACGTCATGCCCAAGCCAACTGCAAACTACCTGTCTTCCCCCTACAATTTCGTGCCGTTAGCGGACAGCGTGTTTCTGCCGGAGTGGGGTGAGCCGTCACATGATTGCCCGTACGCAGATGCCGTGTCGGGCAGGTTGCAGCTCACCTTGACAGCAAAGTCTCCCATCTACGTCCGTGGAAGTGATCCAAAGCCGGAGAAGAAAAGCGATCTGCTTTGGGGACAGCATGCCCCCGCCGATTTGACACCATTCGGCAAGTGGACGGGGTTCTACCGCGACCCGACTACGGGCAAATACGCTATTCCAGGAACCACGGTGAAAGGAATGATCCGCAACGTGCTCAAGATTGCCTCTTTCGGCTCCATCGCCTACGCGGACGACGACTTCATCTCGGTGCGCGACCTGAACGATCCGAAATACACGACCCAAATTACCCGGCCCGGCCCGAAGAACAGCTTTGAAGCCAAGGTCAGAGCTGGCTGGCTGTCAGAGAATCCTAGCCGCCGTTCTGACGACCCCGAATGGATTATCACCCCATGCAAGCTCGCAAGGGTGGAGCAGTGCAAGAGGCACCCCACGGACCCGGACGGTCTGGAGCAGTCTGCCGCTCTCGGAAACATGGCGTTGGGAAAGGCGATGCTTCCTGCAAAGGGCAAGTACTCTGTCTGGGATCGCAAGTTTCCAGATCGCACGATCAGGTTTGATCTGCAAATGACGGGCTATGACGACGGCTTCGATCTTCATCCACATTCGTGTGGCCGCTTATTTTACGCGAAGGCCATCAACCTCGGCACGGGCGGTAAGACCGGTACGTTGGTTTTCACCGGTCAGTCCGGTCCGCGGGAAGGACTGAATAAGAAAACTGGCAACTGGGAACGGAAAGGTGGCAGCAAGCACATGGAGTTCATCTTTTACGCCGACGAAACCAGATCTCTGCCCGTGTCCCCCGCCACTCAGAAGAAATTTAAGGACACCCACCCAGACGACAACGAAGGCTGGAAATACTGGCGACAGAAACTGCACACGCCGAACGGCCGAGTGCCAGTCTTCTGGATTGAGAATCTTGCGGCGGCGAAACCAGAAGAAACCGTCGTCTCCTTCGGCCTTGCCCAGATGTTCCGGCTACCTGCCCGAAACCTGCATGATGCCATCCCGCCACAGCACAAGCAGAAGGGCGCCCTGGACGCCGCGGATCGCCTCTTTGGCTTTGTACGAGATACGGATGCGCTCCGTGGCCGGGTGGCCTTCGGGGCGCTTGCTCTCTTGCAGAAGAATGACGAGGTGCGGTTCAGCAGGGTCATCCAAACGGTTCTGGGCGCTCCGCGCCCGACGTTCTATCCGGCATATCTGGAGCAGCCAGCGTACTCCCTTCCCGCCGGAAGGTTGAGGGACGGAAAAGACGTCACAGGGAACACCATTCGAGCACAAGACGCCTACAAGACATGGCTCTCGCCCGAGGTCCGGATTCGAGGCTGGAAACGCTACTGGGTGGTTGATGCGCCGCAGGGCAACCGCGAATCCATCCGCCGCGAGCACCCGATTCCTAAGCGAAGGAACAAGCAAGGAGGTTGGGAGCCAAACTACGATGTTGCCACCGCCTTCAGGCCGGTGACGGCGGACGCGAAGTTCAGCGGCTCGTGTGTCTTTCATAACCTGACGCGCAGGGAGCTTGGTGCGTTGGTGTGGGCGCTGACGTGGGGGGGCGACACGGCTTTGAGACACTCGCTCGGCATGGGCAAGTCGCTCGGCATGGGAAGCTGCGTCATTGAGATTGACTGGAACAAGTCCGAACTGGTGTGGTCAGGCGACCCGGCGTGTGAGTATACCAAACAGGTCGAGCAAGCAAAAGAGAACGCCGAGAAACGAAAAGCGTTCATCGCAGACTGTCAAACGAGCTTCGCGGATGATATGAACGAGTTCACCAACAGGCAACTCTCGCCCGAAGTGCAACGTGGTCCGTGGCTGGAGACCAGGGCCATGACGGAACTGCGCGCCATGGCCGATCCGGCAAACGCCGCAAAACTTGACGCCCACAAACAGTTCCCTCCACTCAGATCCAGTCAACTGGACGTCGCGGACTTTCGCGAGATCAAGACCCGGGCATTGGTTCTTCCCCGGACGACAGAGATCATCACCGGGCGGCCCGTTCAGGATCGCCAGACGGCCAGCGGCAACCCTCCCCTTTCACCCAGAGAGACCGGGGAATCCGAATCGCCTGAGTTGGAAACTCCCGCCGTCGCCCCCGTTCGAACACCACCAGCCATTCTGAAGGACGGGCAGCCCGTCTCCGCCCCGGCCAATGCCGGGGGCACGATTGCGCCGGCGTCTGGCCCGCACAACCTCGTCGGACAGGAAAGACAGTTCCGCTTTGCCGGAAGGAACAAAAAGGGAAATCCATTATTTGAGATACAATGGGAGGGGCGCACCTATCCCGCCTCTCTGGCCAGAAAAGAAGCCATCGCGAGCTTGCCCAGCGATCTTTCCAAGGAAACACGCCTTCCGCGATTCAAAATTCTGCGATTTGAAAATGGGCGATTCACCTTGGGGATGTCCTCCAGCGTTGAGTCGGACGGAGTACAGTAAGGCCGACAACCCTTCATACGCGCATTATGCCTCGCACAATCCTCTGCTCCGCCGGAACGTCCGTCGCTCAAGGCTGCAAAGCACTGGCCACATTCCAGAACCGCGAAACCTTCTGGGCGGAGGACACCTCCGAACTTGCCGAGCGAATTCGCGAGCGCCTCAAAGGGTTTGACCTGCGATCGGAGGCCGGACGCGTCAAGGCCAGCGCGGAACTTAACGCGCTGCACCGCTTGCCGGTACGTTCCGACGACGAGGTCGTGCTATTTGTCACCGACACCGCCGACGGACGGTGCTGCGCCGAAGCAGTAAAGGATGTGCTCGCGGCGCACTTCGGAGTCGTCAGCGTAACCATCGAGAGGATCAAGGGGCTCCAGGTGCGCGACGCCGACAGACTGCGGCGTGAAGGACTGATCAACCTCACGCATTACTTAATAAATTACCTGGACGACCCCCAGCGCCGGTATGCCGGCGCGTGTCTGCTGAACACCAACGGGGGCTTCAAAGGCTTGGTTCCGTTCTTCGCCATCCTCGGCATGATTTACCGCGCCCCTGTTGTGTACGTGTTCGAATTTGCTGAGTGCCTGATCACACTGCCGCCCCTCCCGATCGGTTTCGCCACCGAACTCTTCGAACGTGCCCTTCCCGCAATTCGTTGGGCGCAGACCCAGGACGTCTTCAACGCCGAGGACTTCCTACGCCGCATCCCGGGGTTCTCTGAAAGCGAGCGTGAATTATTTAACTCCTTTCTCGAGATTGTGGCCATGGACGAGAAAAGTGCCGCCACCCTCTCCCCTCTGATCAATGTGCTCGCTAAACGAGAACTGGAGGGCGCGTGCGAGATATGGCTTTCGCCCGAGGCTACGAAGAAATATGGTGATCTTCGTGGAGATTTGCGCTCCCAGGCCGAAGCTCATTTTCGCAAACTCCCGAGTCCCCTCTGGAAGAGTCAGCATCGAGCCACCAAATACGAAAGCGATTTGGAATTCTACCCGGAAGAAAAGTCCCCCAACCCATGGCGCTTCGCCGGCTTCACAGAGAATGCGCGATTCTACCTTGCTTGGTTCACCAACGACCACAATGAATACCTGCGCAGGATTAAGGAGCACCAACGCGCGGATTATCAACCATCGACCTTCACGAAACTTGATTTGCCCGCGAAGGAAGTCACTGAGGCTTTGTCACCAGGCGACCCGGATCGCGCTAAGACTTGGCTGGACCTTCGTGACGAGTGTCAGAAGCTTCGCCAGCAGTTGGCTGAAGCCAACCCAGAGGAGAGCGCTTCCATAGCCAAGCTGAACAAGAAGATCAAAGGCTTGGAGTCCCAAATTGTCGGCAAGGACAGGAAGATATCCAATCTCGCGGCGGACAAGCGACGGCTCGAGGGAGAATTGCAGCGCCAGGAAGCCGCCCAGCGTCTGGTGAAGAAACTACAGGCCAAAGGCCCGCGATCGGCCTGACCCCTCGCATGCGATCAACATGAGGAAGAAGAGGAGCTGCGAGGCACGTTAGCCGAACCGGAAAAGAAGATGCGCGAGCGCGTTAATGAGAGGTGAGCCGCACAGGATCCGACGCCCCATACCCACATTTGTCATCGTGCCCCTCCAGCTAACGATCGCTCACGTCAATGCCGCCGATGAGGCCAGGCGTCTCCGCGACACTGGTTATTGCCCCGTCGAGTGCTCGTTCGCCGAAGAATCCGTCGTGGACGAACTCCTAATGGACCACCATGGCAGCCTGAGCCATCTCGAAGGCGTGGCGGTCCGGGCCTATCGAGACCATTACGGTGCCCGGCGGTCGGACCCGCGATTCGTCGTGACCGGGGCGGCGGATGCCGACGCCACGTTTGCGATTGCCGCATTGGCGGGCCTTTTGCCTCATCCAAACCTCGCCAAGGGCACCGTCGGCGGCGCATCGAACGCGCTGAGCCAGGACCTCTTGCCCTTGGCTGAACTGATTAACAAAGCCGATTTGACACCAACCAACCTGGGTCTGGAGGCGTGCCCCGAAGGACGCCTGCTGCTTCTCTTCAAACAATTGGCCAGCGGCCAGCAGGATGGCGTGGCCTTCTACAGCGGCGTGGACCGGTGGCGTCTGCTGTGCGGGCCGCGGGCGCCCAGGGCCTTGCTCGAGGCCGTAACCCTGGAGGAGCGGCGCCGCGTGGAGCAAGCGCGGGCGGCGACGGTCGAGTTGCTGAATGACGTTGTGGCGTTCGTGGAATCGCCGGTCTGGGGCTATGATGTGTGGTACGCGGAAGTTCGCCCGGTAATGGTGGCCTATGTGGCGGCCCAGGGCTCGGTCTCCATCGGCTGCCGCGACCTGGCTACGGCGGAGCGGCATTTTGGAGCGGGCGGCCTCCGCAACGTCTTCGGCAAACTCCAGCCTCCGGGATGGGGCGGTCGCGAAACCGTGGGCGGCTCTCCGCGCGGCCTCCGCCTGGACCGGGAACAAGCCCGCGTCGCCGCGGTCGCCGTAGCCGCCATGGCGGTTCAGAGGCCATGAAGGGCGGCCCCAGGCGCTAACGCCTCGGCTAACACAGAAGATAGCTTTGAGCGGCGCGCGCCAGGAACGTTGGAGGTGTTGGCAGGCGCAACCGCGCGCCGCCTCAAAGCTATCGCGCGTTGAACGAGCCCGGTGGAACTGGAGGGAGCCGGTGCTTGTAAATTGCTTTTAAGGCCAGTTTCTTGAAGAGGAAGCCTTTGGGACACAACCACTGGCCGGGAGGGCCCTCTTCCAAGCTGGATGGCATGCGAGGAGGCCATCGGCTTGGAGCAACGTGGGGGCATGGCCAAGCAATTGGGGCCGCTCCGGGCGGCGGCCGGCGCTATTGGGAGTCGCCAAGGCGTGGACCACGGGCTGGGGCACCCGGGTGTGTTTGGCCTCGGCCCCGCCAAAACTATGGATGGCAGTGTGGATCATGGCTCGCAACTCAGGGAGGACTGCGTGCCAGGTGGGCTATCCAGGTCAGGATTTGACCGCAATGAGGACAGGTGGCTTGAGGGGCGGCCGGGCGCGGAGCCGATTCAGGCACCCTCCGCTCCAGTAGCGCCAGGATGCGTTTCCAGCGAACCGTCGCGGCGGCACTCAGCCAGCCGTAATAGCGCACCCGCTGAAAGCCCTGGGGCAAGACGTGCTGAAGGAAGCGGCGGATGAACTCGATGGCGTTGAGCGTCAACCGGCGCCATTGGCCCTGCTGGCTGTCCTTGTATTGGAAGGTGATCTGGCCGTCGTCGTCCGCAAGGATGCGTTGGGAACCCAACGCCGTCCGGGACACGTAGGCCGAGAGGTAGGCCAGGGCCCCGGCGCCGTTGCCCGCAGGCTGCACGTCAACCACCCATTTCTGCGACCATACCTCGGCCGGAATGTCCCGGGCCTCCGGGTGGCAGAGCAGGGCGGCCTTGAGGCGGGTGCGAAAGCGAGCCGCCAGCACGATTTGCGGTAGGAAGAACGCCGGCGACTTGGGCTGGACCCAACGCAACTGGTCCTCGCTCAGACCGCCGCCGGGCACCACGCAGTGAACGTGGGGGTGGAACTGCAGTTGCCGTCCCCAGGTGTGCAGCACGCTCAGAAAGCCCAGCTCCGCGCCGAGATATTTCGGCCGGCTCGCCACCTCTTGCAGCGCGAGCGCGCTCTCCTTAAGCAAGGCCCCGTAGCCCGGCCTCTGGTGCGAGCGCAGCCAGTCCCGCAGGCCCTCGGGCACCGTGAAGGTAATCAGCCAATAGGGCACCGGCAGCAACTTCCGCTTCTGCCGGGCAATCCATTGGCTGGCTTGGGCGTTGCCGCACCGCGGACAAGCCCGGTGGTTGCAGGAATGATAGACAAAGTGCTCCCGCCCGCAGTGGGCGCAGCGGTAAAGCTCTCCTCCCAAGGCCGGGGTGCGGCAGGCGAGGATCGCCTGCACCGCGCGACGGTGGCAAAGAGGAATCCGCTGACCAAACTGCTGTTCGTACTGCGCCCAATGCCGACGCAGAACCTCGGCTAATGAAACCATCAACCCAAGGGCCCTTGGCTCTGGCGCGGCCGGTAGAGGCGGGCCAGAGCCGCCTGGGTGCGCGCCTCACTGACCGCCGTCAGATGCAGGTAAATCGCGGTGGTGTCCAGCGATTGGTGGCCCAGGTACTCACTGATCTGACGCAGGCAGACGCCCTCCTCCAACAGATGGGTGGCGTAGCTGTGACGCAGCGTGTGCGGGGTGGCGCTGGGATGCACCCCGCTGGCCCGCTGTGCCATCCGGAAGACTTCCTGCACCGAGGCCACGCTCATCGCCACCAGGGTCTGACTCATCGGCTTTTGCAGGACCACCGCCGTCCGGGCGCTCGCCCGCGCCGGGAAGATCAGCTTGGGATTGCGGTGGGTCCGCCACCACTGCCGCAACTCCTCCAACATCGCCGGCGCCAGGGGCACATACCGATCCTTGCCGCCCTTGGCGTTGCGGATGTGCAACCGCGGCGGGTCCTCCCGGCCCAGAACGTCTTTGACCTCCAGATTGAGGGCTTCGCTGATGCGCAGCCCGCAGTAATACATCAAACGCAAGCAGGTCGCAAAGCGCGGCTCCCGCACGCAGCCCAGCAATTGCCGCACTTGCTCCCGCCCCAGCACCGTCGGCACACTCTTGGGTTCGGCCACGCGCAAATCCTCAAAGACCGTCCACCCCGTCCGCTTGAGGCACTCGCGGTAAAAGCAGCGCAGCGCCCACTTGGCCCCTTTCATGACGCTGGGCGAGGCC
>JAJYHY010000371.1 GCA_021784555.1 bacterium | reverse complement strand
TGTCCCATCCGTCCCATGCGTCCCATCTGAACCCGGTGCGCGCGCATGCTCAAAACCGGCGGGCGGAGGAGACCGACCCCGAGCCGGCCCGCTCCGAGTCCCGACCTGTCGGGATAAGGAGCGAGCCAACGAAGGCCACGGGCAAAAGAGCCGCCGCAAGCCCCGGCCAATTTCAAAACAGGCTCTCAGAGCTTTGCGGCGCGGCTGGTGCCTGGGCAGCGAGAGTTTCCGGCGCCAGAGGTTGTTGCGGATGGAGGGCGAATTGGGTGAGCATCATGCGGTGGGGACATCCAAGGCGGCGAACACAAAACTGCACAAACATACGCGCGGTGAATCGGTGAATAACGTGGCCCGCAGGCGCCTGGGCATCTGAGACAATGCGAACCCACGAACAACATGAACCGATCTATGGGCTGCCCCCTCTCCCTATGTACCATCTCCTTCAACCCATTCCTGCAATCTGCCTTGGTACCTTCGGTATCTCTGCCGAGCCGTTGACCCATCCTGAAAGCGGGTGTACTCGCTCCAGGCGCTTCGGTGGGCGTCGATCTTGGTCCACTTATCGAAGAACTGGGGCGCGGTTAGAATGGCCCAGAGACACTGGTAGGTGTCGATGATTTCAGATTCCGTTCCGGAACCGAAGTCGCACACCACGATGGCTGGACAACGAAGGAGTGGGAATTTGCGTTCATCAAGATAGTCGCGGTCGCACGTGATGAGCACTCGTCCGAGCCGGAGCGCGCTAGCCGCGTGGTTTTCGTCCGGGTGTCCCGTGCAACCAGCCTCGCGCACAATTGATACATCTGCGCCGAGCTGGCGGAGAATCCCCACGGCTACCCCAGGAAAGTTCTCATCCGCGTAGAACCTCGCCTTGGCGCGCCGCCGAACGTTCTCCAAAATTTCGCGTTTCTCGCGTTCGGCCGGCATTTCCGTTTTTGCAGGCTTCTCGATGTTGACCCAAGCCATAGCGTGAAGCCGAATTGATCGAGGCGGCAGTTACCGGGTCCACTAACTACTCGCCGCTTGGGGCATCCGGTCCCAAGCTCTTGAGTTTCGCAAGGATCGGCGCAAACAACTCGGCATCGGGCGGCGTTTTGGTGGCATCCGCCTGCGCCTGATAATCAGCAACGAGTCTGCGCATGAGAAGCTCGTGGGTTTGCGGGAACCGGAGGAACTGCGACTTCAAGGCAGCGACCGCCTCCGCCAACGCTCGCATCGCCTCGCCGCGCTGGCCCGACTCGCTCAACAGGAGCGCCAGATTGTTCAGCGAACCCGCCAAGTCCGGGTCGAACGCGCCGGGATTCCGCCCTGCCAGAGCGCGGTAGAGCTCAACGGCTTCCTTGGCCGGCGCCAGGGCCTCCACCCGCTCGCCCAACTCGCTCAACAGGACCGCCAGATTGTTCAGCGACATCGCCAAGTCCGGGTTGAACGCGTCGGGATTCTGCCCTGCCAGAGCGCGGCGAATTTCAACGGCTTCCTTGGCCGGCGCCAGGGCCTCCACCCGCTCGCCCAACTCGCTCAACCGGTTTGCCAGATTGTTCAGCGAACCCGCCAAGGCCGGGTTGAACGCGCCGGGATTCTGCCCTGCCAGAGCGCGGTAGAGCTCAACGGCTTCCTTGGCCGGCGCCAGGGCCTCCGCCCACTGGCCCAACCCGCCCAACAGGATCGCCAGATTGTTTAGTGACATCGCCAAGTCCGGGTTGAACGCGTCGGGATTCTGCCCTGCCAGAGCGCGGTAGAGCCCAACGGCTTCCTTGGCTGGCGCCAGGGCCTCCTCCCGCTGGCCCAACTCGCTCAACAGGCCCGCCAGATTGCTCAGCGAACCCGCCAAGTCCGGGTCGAACGCGTCGGGATTCCGCCCTGCCAGAGCGCGGTAGAGCTCAACGGCTTCCTTGGCCGGCGCCAGGGCCTCCTCCCGCTGGCCCAACTCGCTCAACCGGATCGCCAGATTGTTGGCCAGGCGCGAGAGTTCCGCTGTGAGATCGCCCGGGCCTCGACGTACGGCCGCCTTTAGACGCGTGTAGAGGTGCCGAGTGACCTCCATCGCACGCTGACGAAGTTCAACGGTCTGGCCAGGCATCGCACTTTCGATACCCATCAAAAGGGTCGGGTCGCCATCCGCTAGGCCGGCACGAATCAGGGCGTCTGTTGCCACCAGGAGAGGCTCACCGAATTCGACCTGGGATCCGAAGTTCTGGAAGGCATGAAACAACGTTGCCGGCGTGGCCCGCTTGTCTCTCCGCGAGCAACGTTCCACGACCGCGATCCAATCACGCCAACCGCCTCCACCCTGGCCGCAACGCTTGGCCAAAACCAAGAGGACGAACGCCTCGCCGACAAAATCCGGTTCAATCGGTGCGACTGCCAAACGATCATTTGGCAACGCGGCACGCAATGCGCTGTCCAGGTCGCCCGGACCATCGGGCCAGGTGATTTCCAGGGCTGCAAGCTCCTCTCTCGCCGCGCGCTTCGACTCCTCGGATGAAAAGCCTCTTTCGAGGGTGGCGCACGCCGCTAGGTGTTGCAGCATCCGCTCCTGGGCCGCATTTCCTGGGGTCCGAGCGAAGAGCCTAAGCCGGCGCAGCTCTTTCCCGGCCAGTTCCTGAGCTAACTCGACCCGCGAGCGCGTCAGCGCGTTGCTTAGGCCGAGTTCATTGCCAGCCAGTGCCGCGAGGATCAGATTCAGCGGTTCGGCAAAGATGTCGCGCATTAGCGATGCCTCGAACCCGGAATCTCCTTCGGGAGGTAGCGTGGGCAACCGCCCGCCAGGAAGCTTCGCCGCCTCGTTGAGGGCCTGCGACAGGACGTGTCTGCGGAGATTGCCCTTTGGCAGCGGGGTGAGCGATACAGGCTTTGGAGGGTCAAACAGGTCGGAGACCGGACATGGCCCGGCGCTGTCTTCTTCACGGAGGAGAGCCTCAAACCATTCCCCGGGATCCCGTTCCAGAAGTAGGATACGTAACCTCGGCAGCGCATGGTCCCGCCGCTTGTACGTGAGCGCCCGAAGGAGTCCTGCCAGTGGACCGGTTACCGTTTGAGCATAATCAACGACCACAAGGGTGGGTACTGGCCATCTCCAATCCGCCGGCTGTTTATTGGCGTCGAAAGTCCGAAGCTCGCGTCCCTCGATAACTCCAGCCTGCCACCGCGGGAGTTCCGCATTGGCCCGCAGCAACAGCTCGAATGCAAGCCGGGTCTTTCCTGTACCGGCGCGGCCTACGATTAGCCGAGCCGATATGTTTTCCCCCGTGGTCAGCCACTGCCAAAGGGAATCGAGGTCTGTTTCGCGGCCCACGAGGTCCACCGCGCGATACTTCGCCTGCAACAGTTGAAGTTCGTGGCTTGGCGGATCGGGCTTTTTGAACGCGTGGATTGGCAAACCCGCGATCGCGTAATCCAACTTGCGGTCGAAACGGCTGATAAGGGCGGTGATCTCGACGAGCTGAGCGCGCGCAAGCTCAGCCAACGTGCCGTTCCTGGCGACTTCGGTTCGCAAGGTGGTGATGGCGACGAGGATTTCACCTTGTTGATCCGCGAGCTCACCCTGACCGCGCGCCAGAACGTCGAGGTCGTCTCTGACCGAGGACAAGAGGTCGTGTATGGCGCCAAGTTGCGGCGTGAGCCATGCCTCGAAGGCCGTGAGACCGGGTGGATTGTTGGCCAGGCGGACCACCTCCTCGCGCAGAGACTGAAGCTCCGCGCCGAGGGCACTCCCCTGACATCCCAGGCTCTTTCGCAGATCGTTGAGCGTCTCAGCGGTGAAGCTGCGGAACGCCTCGGGTTTTCGCTTGAGGTGCTCGCGGAAGAACAGGCAGTAGGCTCGGGCGAGGGTAATTTGCTGGGCGGGCGGGGGCTGGAGGGCGACGTGTTTCTCGGCGAGGCCGAGGGAGAGAGGGGCCTCAGTCGCGGCGGTTTTGGCATGCCCGTCGCGAATCTCCCAACCCTGGAGAACGAGTTCCTCGAAATCGGGGTGTTCCGTGCCATTGACCACGTTCGCCCGCACCCATTCCGACAGCCTTTCCAGCATTTCGCCCAGGGCCTCGCATAGATCACCTTCCATGGAGACCTCGCGGGCCTTGTCATCGCTCCAGCCCAGGCTGTCGTGAAAATGCTCGAATGCCTTTCCGTTCACGGCGCCTCGAAACCCGTCGAGCCATTGGCGATTGGGATCGGGCGAACCGGCGAACAGCTCACGGGTCAGCAGGTCTGCCCAGCGGGTGCGCTCAGCCCAGCGCGTCAGCCAGGAACGTTTTGGGTCGATGCGTCCCGCCAGTTCCAGAATGAGCACCTGCACGGCGCCGCGCAGGGATTCCAGGCTGGCGTGATGGAGGTCGCGGTTGCGCGGCAAGGCGGTTATGGAGTCCATGGCTGACTCCCGCCAGCGTTCGATGAATTGGTGGGCCTCCTCGCCGATGACGTGGCTTCCAATGCTGTGGCCAACGAACTCGGCTACGGCAACTGCCGCTACAGAACATGTTATCGGCTCGGGCATGACTGTGTTGAGGATAAACTGGTGGCAGGAAAGGCGCGAGCGGAAACGAAGCGTCCGCATAAAATGGGTCACCCATAGTCCGGTTCATTTTGTGATCGACACCAAGTCCCGGCGCACCGTCGGATGCCGCTCCTGCCACGCAAGCTCCGCCTTCAATATCCTGGGGCGATGTATCACGCCATGAGCCGCGGCGACCGCCGCGAGAAAGTCTTCCTCGACGACGTGGACCGCCACGATCTCATTAAAACCCTGGCGGAAGTGTGGTCCTATTTGTGGAGCACCTATAGCGCGTATTTGGCGGCGGCGGAACACCGG
The DNA here is from genome assembly GCA_021784555.1 of bacterium. Lineage (GTDB taxonomy): Bacteria > Verrucomicrobiota > Verrucomicrobiia > Limisphaerales > UBA8199 > JAJYHY01. Next base: position 3,234 of record JAJYHY010000371.1, on the reverse strand, counting down.
CCAGGCCGGACTCGGGTGGACCGTTCGCTGGGAGAGCACGTCATCCACCAGGATAGCGTGGTGGGCCGGCAGCGGTTTGAAGAACTGATGGAACGGCGGCGCGCGGCGGAGATCGACACGGAGGCGCTCAGAGCCTGTTTCAGAATTCGCAGGAAGGGCTTGCGGCGAGGGATCTTGGCCGTGGCCGAGGCAGGCGGCGCGCTCCGAGTCCCGACCTGTCGGGATAAGGAGCGAGCCAACGAAGGCCACGACCAAAAGAGCCACCGCAAGCCCCGGCCAACTCTAAAACAGGCTCTCAAAGCTCTCGCGGCGCGGCTGGTGCCTGGACAGCGAAAGTTTCCGGCGCCGGATGTTGTTGCGGATGGAGGGCAAATTGGGTGAGCATCATGCGGTGGGGACATCCAAGGCGGCGAACACAAAACTGCACAAACATACGGGCGGTGAATCGGCAAACAATGCGGCGCGGAGGCGCCTGGGCATCTAAGGCAATGCGAACCCACGAAGAACATGAACCGATCTATGGGCTGCCCCCTTTTCCGCGCACGGGGAAAACAAATCTGTCCCATCCGTCCCATTCGGACCATCCCCACGCGAACGCGGAAAACCCCTCTCTGCCCTCCGTGCCTCTGTGGTTGACCGGACCATCCCGACGCGAGTGGAGAAAGCAAATCCGTCCCATGCGTCCCACGCGTCCCATCTGAACCCGGTGCGCGCGCATGCTCAAAACCGGCGGGCAAAGGAGACTGGCTCCCAGGCTCTCAGAGCCTGTTGTAAAACTCGCAGGAAGGGCTTGCTGGGAGGGGTTTTGGCCCTGGGGCCTGGAGAGGGGACAGCATGGGGACAGCATCCTCCACAAGGGTATAGAGCGCGCAGCCAACGTCGGTGGCCTGGATCGCGGATGGTTTGTTCCCCTCCAGGTAGCGGCGCTCCTGTTTTGGGGCCGGTAGAGTGAGCCTCCAGAGGGACCGTTTTCCATTCCTGCGCTCAATGCGCCCGTCGGAAAACGAGAATGGGAAACAACCGGTCTTTGCACGATGCTCTGTGGACACCTCGATTTAAAGCGGTTCCCCGGATTTTCGTGCCCAGCGAATCCGAACCCGATGGGCATTGGCGCGAATCTGTGAGAAGCTATTTCAGGGACACGAATTTAGTGGCCGCGGGGCGGCCGTGAAGGCGGTTGTCTCCCAAAATTCACCCTGGCACGAGTCCTGCAAAAGAAACTCGGTAACTCCCTCGATTATGTGCAAAACTCACCATCAAATACCGAGGCGCTTCTCACCTCGCCGTAATTGAGCACCGCTGAACGGGATCTGCATGTCGCCAAAGCGTTTGTCGGAGACTCAAAACGGTCAGATAAAGCAGCGCAAAAACCCCCTTTTCAGTGTCTCACAATATGAAGTATACCATTCAAACAATTCTGTCGCTCTAGAGCGCGTAGCAGGATTGTTGGGACGCGAGAAATAACAGCACAGAAAATCCTTGGATTTCTGGTTCCAATCGGCCAGAAAAGGCATTGGATCGCGGCGCAATGTCTGCCGATCATCATAGTACGCCCTGACAATTCGATCACGGAGCCGAAAGAGTTCCCCTCCGATCTTCAAAAGAAATTGGGGCATCATCTGTTCAATGGGTCGCGCCAGTTCTTCCAGACGCGGGTCGCGGAACGTGTAGGATCGCATAAAGTATCGGCGTTTACGTTCGAGCCGGCCCTCCTGTTCAAGTCTACTTTCCAATGCCGTTCCAGGAAATACGTGAGCGCAAAATGTGACCCGTCGAAAAAAAAGAAAGGCGAGTCCCATCTTATGGAAGCCTTCGATGGACTCCAACACATCTTCAACAGTACCATCAGGTGAAAGCAAAATGTTGCCGGCATTAACCGATATTCGTGCTCTGTGATACAGCGATAGCGCATCCACCGCGTACTGAAGATTTGTCCTCTTATTGTACTCGTCTAGAATAGCATTGTTGCCGCTTTCGACACCCAAGAATACGGATCGCAGACCAGATTGCCTCAGAACCTTGAGAAATTCGACATCATTTTCCGTAACCGAGTCCACCCGCAATTGCGCCCTGTATTGAATGTCAAAGCCATTTACCAGAATCTTTTTGGCAATCTCTTGCACTCGACTGCGTGACTGTGTGCTCCGCGAAAAGAACAGGTCGTCATTGACGCGGATCTCACGAATGCCTAGCCTCTTGAGCATCCTGATTTCTTCGATAACACTATCCGGATCCCTAACTCTATAACTGGGATCTGAGGCAATTCCACGCATGGCAGGTGTGGTACAGAATGAACAGTTGTACGGGCATCCGCGGGAGGTAAGAATCCTCGCAGTTGAAAAGCTTGACGGAGGCGACGGCACAGGAAGCAACCCCAATTCCCATGCTCGCTCCGGTCGCAACACTCCCCGCGGCAGATGGTTAGTCGACGGCTTACCCGCCAGAAGCAACCGGGTCAAATGTTGCATAATATCCTCCCCATCGCCCACACACACAGCATCTACAGCCCTACAATCCTGAAGGATCTCTGTGGCGGTGGCGCTAACATGGTGGCCACCGAGTATTATGTAGACTGCGGCGTTCCGGCGTTTCACCGCCTCAACCAGCGTCAGGGTCTCCAGCACGTTCAAATGGTGAACCGTGAACCCTATCATTGAGTAGGCTCCGGAAAGCTTCTGGGCTGCAAGGTCAACATCATCAGCACACAGTGGATCAAAAATGTCCGCTACAGCGCCCAGGTTGCGGACAATCTCCGCCAAGTATCGTAAACCCACATTATAATCAGCGGAGTTGAAGTCGAAACGGTCACTGCCAAGCAATCGTATGAGTGCAACTTTCATTTCAGCACTACTGGCGTTAGACCCAGTGAACTGAGCCATGACATGACATCCGATGGGCACTCAGGGCGACATCTGATACTGCCATCTCGCGCGGTGTCCACGGATATTACATGCCTCAGCAACGACAATGCGATGGTTTGGTGCTCTGGTCGCAATTCTGGCTCCATGTCTGTCGGGTTCGGGCAATGACCATACCCTAAAATGGTTTCGACGACCTGGCTGACGCTCTCGTCACCACTTCCGTGCAATGGAACGAGGGTCGCATTGAATGAGCGTAAGCTCGGTATTTGATGGCACGATTTTCAAGATAACCGAGGGAATCGACGTTCTTCTTACGCACGAACTGTGCCACTGCTGGATCCGCCTCCAACCCCTGTCTCACACCCCTTCCCGC
>JAJYHY010000035.1 GCA_021784555.1 bacterium | reverse complement strand
CGCGCCCCACTACCTGCAAAAAGCCACTGCTTGGAAAGAAGAACCGCCGCCCCCCTGCTCAGTACAGATGGATCAGTCTATCCGAGCAGAGCTGGATCAGTTTAGGTGAGCGCCAACGAAGGGGCGCGATGGATTCGCGATAACAGGACGCAGTTCGGTCTGCTGCCCAGCGGATGGAGCGCGGAGCACATCGGCGACAAAGGTCAGCCGCATTTCTGGGATGATTTCTGGGGCGTTGCTGGGCTGTGGGAAGCCGCGCGCCTGGCTCAACGCATTGGCGCCGGCGAGGCCGACGAGATTTGGCGCCCTTATGATTCGCTGCGCGATGCCACGGCCAATTCGATTCGCTGGGTGCTGGACCAACAGCGCCAGCGCGGGTTTTGGGAAACGTTTATTCCGACCGGGCCCGGCGACGTAGGGCGGCTCGACTCTACCATCATCGGCGCGCTGTGCTATTTTCATCCCTTTCGCCTTTATGACGGCATGAAACTGGGCGCAGATATTGACAACGCCGCCCGAATAACCCTCGAAACCATCTGGAGCCATTTCATAGACGGAGGCTTTCGCCACGACAGCGCGTGGAATTGTTACGGGCCGTATCTGACGATGCAACTGGCGCACGCGTTTCTGTTCATCGGCGACACTGCGCGAATGGATCAATGCCTGCAATGGCTTGTCGGCAACGCGGCCTATTCGACCGTCAGCCGAGAATATTCAACCGCGCCCTGGCAAGTCGTGCTTGGCGCGTGGAACGAGCAACATTGCTACCCAATCTCCAAGGATTTTCGCGAGATGCCCAATCGCTCCTGGTACATGGGCGACATTCCCCACGGCTGGGCCTGCGCAGAATTCATGACGCTGATACGCGACATTCTTTTCTTCGAGGCCAATGAGGATGGCGACCCGGTGATTTACCTTGCGGCAGGCGTAATGCCGCATTGGCTCGGCGAGGGCGAGACCATCGGAGTTGCGAGCGCGCCGACAGTTTTCGGGCAAAACTTCGGCTACAGCCTTACGCACCGCCTGAACACGCAGCGGATCGAGATCAATATCGCGCAACCTGCGCCGCCAAACGTCGGTTTCGTGGTTCCTTGCCGCTTCGGCGTCGGTGTTCGGTCGGTCATTGCCGATGGGAATCCAGTCGCCGTCTCCGGCCGTGACGTGCAACTGCCTGACGGTACGACCAGCGCGACGATTATGTACTTCCCATAGACGGGGCCTCGAGCTGCTGCCTTGGGTGGCACAACTAGCCAAATGAACGCAGCGCCTCCGTCTCTACCGGCGCAACTGGAGCAACTCCGACAAACGCACTGCCCGCCTCACCAGTCAGAACCTCTTCTGCGCTCGGACCGCGAGCGGCTCTGATTCGAGTTCATGCGCGCTTGCCTCGCTTTGGTCGATTGGCTCAGGTCGGGCGCTACTTGCAGCGGGAGATCCGTCACAACCGGCGCAACGACCGCCCATCAATTTATCCAGTCTCCTCCAGTTGGACCGTTTCGGACCGCTTCCAAAGGAGCAATGGATCGCGAGCTTGAAGCAGCACGCCAAAGACGCAAGATGGAACACCAACAGATGGCCGTGAATACGTAAGTCTCAAATGGCATTGTTCCAATTCAACTGAACGGGGGCCAGAACTGGGTCAGAACTAGCCTGGATTTCCACGGAACACAATTGAGCTAACAGAGCGGTGCCGGGTGCGCACGCCGATCCAGGGGCGCGTGCCTCCCTGCCGACGTGCGTGTTGGTTAGCGCCCGGTGTAGGTGGTCAACCGAAGGCGCCGCCCCTCCCACCAGGGGATCGCGACCGCTCGCTTGCACAGACCCGAAGCCAAGACGATGGGCAAATGCGCCCGCCGGTGGAACTCAACCCGGATTTCCCGTTCGGTCACCTCCACTTGCGCGGGCATATCCACCAAATCCTGGAAGATCCGGCGGGCGTGCGCGTCGGCGTAACCTCGCATCCGCCGCGCCAGCAGGCGGTAGAGGCCGCTGGCCACCACCAGCAAGGCCATGTCAAAGTCCACCTTCAGACCGACGGCCGAACTGAGGGCGTCGAGGTGGAAGAAGCGCACCGCGTCACTCAGACCGTTCTCGATGAGCATGCGGTGGGCGTAGCGCGTGATCAGCGCGGCCGCCGAGACCCGGTGTTGGTTGGTCAGCAGGATGGTGGGCTCCTCGTGCCCCAGATCGAGGACGAAGAGCTGCCGGAACCCGTGGCCTTCCAGTTGGACGCGCTGTTCGTAAACGCGCGGCGTCCGGTATTCACGCGTGGGCACGTCCAACTCCACCCGGCGCCAAGCCGAGCGGGGCAGTGAATAGACTTCTTTGAGCAGTTTTGGGAAGCGGCGTCGCAGGGTGATAAAGCCAATGTGCAACTCCTTATCCAGGCGGACGAGGTTGGCGTAGGTGGTCAGCTTGGAGTCGAAGACCAAGTGTTTGGGTCGCCGCCCGTGTGCCTTCTGCCAGAAATCAATGAAGGCGAAGATCTCATCGGCCTCCTCGCCCTTGCGCAGATCCGCGTTGGAATAGCAGAAGCTCTGACTGTGCTCATCCTGGACCAAAAAGGCCAAAATACTGGGCTGGCGCCGACTGCGCATCGACACGTAATGGGACTCGACTTGGGGATCCTGCCCGTAATAGGGCACGGAGTGGAAGTCCAGGTTGAAGGAGCTGCCATCCCACAACTGGCGCCCCTGAGCTTGATCGTGCCAGGCCGCCAAGAGTTTTTGTGTCTGGGCGGGAGTAATGCGGCAGGAGTATTCGCTAAAGAGGCTTTTCTTGGGGCTGACATTGAGGCCGGAGAACAAGGCCAGGCCCTCATCGGCCACCAAGGGCATGACGTGGCTCTTATGTTCCAAGGACCAGAGCTTGAGGCTCAGGCAGGCGCGCAAGGCATGGGCGGGGGGAATCATTTGGGAGCCGGGCAAGCGGGCGGCTTCGGCCAACGCCTCGATGGGCAGGCGGACCAACTCGGGCAAGAACAGGAACAGGCCGCCACACTTGGTGAGGAAGCGGCGCGGGGCCAGGGAGAAAGTGCGCACATCAGCAACGGCTTCGACCGTGGGCCGGGCCTGTTGGGGCCGCTCCTCATCCAAGCGGCGAGGCAAGCGGGCGAAGCCCTCGGCTGTGAGGACCTCGCCCACGGCGGTCGGGCTCAAGTGGAGTTGTTGGTCCTTGAGCCGGTCGCTAATCTCATAAACCGAGAGGTTCTGTTTGCGCAGGGAGATGATGAGCGAGCAGGCGGCGGACTTTTTAGGTTGGGTCCGAGGGCCAGGGCGGGTGGGCAGGAAGAAGGTGGGATGGGGGTCGTGGCAGAAGTTGTAGCAGAGGACGCGGAAAGCAGCGGGGGAATAACCGAAGGCGCGGGCGACCTCTTGGGAGGGACGGCCCTCGACGAAGTAAGCGCGCAGGGCCTCATATTGGCGGTGCTTGGGCAGGGCGGGTTCGAGGAAGAACGCTTGATGGTCTGTGAGTGCAAATGGTTTTCTGAGAACCACGACATCAATATGTCATATGCGATATATGGTGTCAATAGCGATTTTCTAGCGCAACCGGTTGTGGGGAGGACATGGGTGGCAATCATCCCATAAAATCGGGGTAAATGGAGATTTTCAATCAGCGACGGGCCGTCGCGATCGAAAGATCGCATGTTTAACGTTATACACCGCACTATATTACTTACGAACACCATTCTGGTCACGGCTTTTAGAGCCGCGCTCCTGCCATGGAAGTCGTCCCGGGGAGGCTAAAAGCAGCCTTTCTGCGATAAATACAGGACTAAAACGAAGGGGCGCGGCTAGTATTACCCTGTTAAGTTACAAACGTGCCGATGTGGTCAGAGAGCCTGTAAACATTGATAAAAACCGCGATTTCGTGAGGTTTTCGTGCGACATTGAGACCGATGGAATTTCCTCGGTTTTCGAGCGACTTAACAGAGTAATACTAGGCGGAATCTGGTTCCAACGGCTCACGGGTGTTAGGTCAACTACCCTCCGTGGAAATCCAGGCTAGGAACCTGCGATGAGGTTCGGAGGACCGTGGGGCTTCCTCGATCATCTTTTGAGTCAGTCGCATTCCGTGGCGAAGTTGCTCCTCATCATTGCAGTACTCTGCATGAGTCAGCCACAGATCGCTGTTCTCGACGACGCCGCGCAAGCCGTCCAGAGTCGTATAGTGGTAAAGCTTCTCCTTCTTCTCCGGTTCGAACCAGAGAATCCCCTCCTCGCTGAACGATCCAATGCTGTCCAAGAAACCTGCCAGCTTGTCTGGAAGGGTTATCGCATTCATATTTTGTTTGGCTGGGCTTAATCGGCTTCGTTTTTTGGCTGTGCCGGCCCGCCCGCCGCGCGGAGGTTCGTCACCCGGTTGAGCCGGTCAAATCAGAGGGGGGTGGGGCCCATCAGGTAAACACAAAACAGCGATTTGGACTCCTAGTAGATTCAGGGCTCTGGCGCAAGCCCCGCCGTCCGGCCAGAATCCCACTGATACCGATCCGCTGGATTTTTTCCACGACGATTTCGACGTTGAGCGCCTCCAGACATGTGATCCTCCGCGCACAGGCTCTGAATCGTTGGCCGAACCAACACGGCTCGCACGCGAGTCCCTGGCGAAGAATTGTGACGTTCGGCGGAAATTGTCCCAGCGTTTGGTGGGGCGTCGGACCAAAAATGATGATTGTTGGCGCACCAACGGCGGCTGCGATGTGTGCCAGGCCGCTATCGTTGGCAACCACCACGCCAGCACCAGCCATCAACTCGGCCGTCTGGCGCAACGTCAACTGCCCCACGAACGAGCGGGCGTGGTCCGGGAATCGAAGGCAGCGTCCGTCGGACCGTCGCCAGTCGTCCTCGGTGCCAACTATCACAACATCGGCGAACGCCTCAGCCAATTCTGAAAAGTGCGGCCAGCGTTTTGCCGTCATTTCGCCAGTCTTGCAGCCGGGAGCGAGGACGACGGTCGAAGAGATGACGCCGTAAGTTTCGTCCGCCACGATCGGCAACGTGCAAAAGGGGTGGCGGTCGGGCGATGTTCCCAAGTGGCGGGCAAAGTCCAGATAGAAATCCTGTTCTTCTTGGTAGAAAAGGCGGGCGCGCGGGCGCGGCACAAGGTTCTTGAGGCTAGCGAATCGCGCAGCAAAGCGTGGCCAATAGAAAGGTGGCGTTGCGGGAATGACATGAGCGTACTGTTGCATCGCTGGCGGCGAAGGCCCGCTGAAAATCTGTCGAACCACGTTCCAGGGCCGGAGCAGGTCCGCCGTCTGCGGGTAATCTGCTGAAAGCCACACGTCCACCGTCAAACCCAATTCGTTCAACGCAACCAGCAACGGAGTTGCAAGAACGATGTTGCCAATACCAGAGGCGAGGTGAACCAAGACGGCTGACTCGTTAGTGTTCATCCGATGCATGCTTAAAGAAAGTACATGTCCTGCGTTGACTTCCACGGAAGCGCTCCGGCATCACTCGCGCTCAGCCCAGAAATCGTTGCCAGAAGGTCAAGTAGTCCTTTTCAGTGAACATTCCAGGGACCACGTTGCCTACGAACGGCGGCTCGTTCAGAAGCGCCGAATACAGGGTGTCGTCCTTGTCCACCGCTTCGATGTACGCGATAGCTTCCTCATCGTTGCGAAAGCTGGCGGTGTTGATGAAGGCCTTGGGATTGAACCACTCCGCAAGGCGCGGATCGCCCCTGTAAATCGGGACGGACCTGCCGACGAACGGGTCCGTGAGCTTCTCGGTGTTATACGGAATAAAAGGCGATTTGCGGCCGGGTCGAGAGTTCAAGCTGGTAATGGTCACGGAGGCATGGAAAGCACTCGATTAAGTAATCCGCCGGGAAGAGATCGGAGCCACCCCACATGCCGTCATAGACGATGCTAACGGTTTTCATGATTCACCGCGCTGGGTAAATATAGACGATCCCTCGGCACGCGCCCTCCGCCTGATCGTTGAAATGGTGCCCCCAACCCGCGGGATAAATAGACGGCAGCAACGGCTGGACGACCTGGTAGCTCAACGGTTGGACTCCCCGACCCCAATCGCCCCAGTTATGTGCCCACTGCTGGCCGGGAACCAGGCAGTCGTGGATAAAAATGACGCAACGATCTCGACATTGGGCCTCACCGCTGATGGCCGCGAGTTCCTTGAGCAGCGGGTTCGTATCGCTACCGTTCACCGCGCCCCCAGGTGCGTCGAGGTAGATGAGGCAAGGGTGTTCAACTTCGCGCAGGACGGGTCCGAGGCGTTGGCTGGAATCATCCACCACGGCCACAATTCCCAGCGCGGCCAAATCCGATGCGGCGTTCACACCGAACTCCTCAGTCAGGTGCTCGTGTGTAACGTCAATGGTGACCACTTTACCCGAGACGATCTTCCTGAACTCCCGTGTAGTATGCGCAGCCTAGGTACCGGTCTCAACTATTGACCTTATCTCAAATTTCAGGAACAATCCGCGAATGACGTTCCCGATGTGCGAATCCCCGTTGAAAGGGCAGTGGCGGGCGATGGGCGTAACGGCGTTAACCTGATGTATCCAGACGTTTTCGTCAGTGGTCGCAAAGTCCCCGGCCAATTCGTCTCTCACCGCCGCGAAGACCGCTGGGAAAGTAAAGCAATCGTGCCCCGCTAATACGCCTCCCGGCCGGACCTTTCGGCGCCACGCGCGAATGTCGGCTCGAACCGAATCGTAACCATGATCGGCATCTATAAAAACGAACGAGCAAGAGCAATCTGGAAGCGAGCGTGCGACGTCCACTGAGTACCCCTCCCTGACTTCAAATCTATCGGCCAGCTCCGCCAGCCTCATGTTTCGGTCGAAGAGCTGCCGAACGGACCCGCCCAGCGCAGTGGCGGCGGAATAGAACTGGGGGTCAGTGGCTGATCCCTGGAATGTATCCACGACCATTACCCGAATTTGCTTGCCTGACGCCTTGACTTGCCCGCCCAGGTAAGCGGTGCTGCGCCCAAGCCAGGCCCCGACTTCCACCAGCACGTCCCCGTGCCGGGCCTCAGCCACGGCTCTTTCGTAAAGTCTGGGAAAGGTGAACCAGCCTGGAATGCGTTCATAAGAAAAAACACTCTTCCATCCGGGCTGAAAGTCGGGCGCCGAGTGGTAGCCTCCACCCCAGACACTTTGTATGCCGACGTGCTGCACCAGGGATGGCCGGTGGTAGAACAGCGGATAACCCGCCGCGCCCAGGATCCGAGTGATTTTGATGTCCTGCATGCCGATGACATTGAGCCAATCACGGAGTAAGACATGCACGGCGGCCCGGGACAGAACGTAGGCCTGGCTCCCATAACAAGCGCCCGGGTGGGCGATGAAGTAATCATCCCCTGAATTGTTTCGAATATTGGGGTTGTAGAGGCTTCCAAAGTCCAGCCGCCCATCCACCATCGGTAACCACCTCTCGAGGTTCCACCAGAGGTGAGTATTGAACTCCAGATCGTCTTCCAGCAGCAGCAGGTAATCAGCATCGCTTTGGCTCACGAACCAGCCCAAGCCGAGCCGGACGTTTTCGGTTTGCCGTTGACGGCAGTCACCCGTCACCATCCGATCCATCTGGAGATGAGGCTGTCCGGGCCAATCGGTTGCGGCCAGGTTCGACAAGGTCTGCTGCAGCACTCGCTCACGCTCACGGCAGGTAACGATGATGGTTTGGAATTTCATTGCGAGGGGCGATGTTGGTGCTCAAGCGTCCGCCTGGTGCCCGGCCGAACGTGACCATCACCGTTCAGATAGATAAATGCTCCTCCGGAAATAGCCCAACTCCTCCGCCACCGCCGCCCGCCAACGGAGCGACTCCGTTTCCAGAAAGCCAAACCCCCAACGAGCGACATCGGGCACCACCTGTTCTTGCGTCCGCTCGCTCACGTGCCGCAGACCGCCCTGGCCTGGTACGGCCCAGGTCAACAACAGCTTGCCCGTGCAATGGCGCGACAGGTTGTCCAGGAACGCGTTGTGGTGTTCCGCACGCAAATGCTCGCCCACCTCCACGCTCATCACGTTCCCCTTTACGCCCAGCCAGAGCGGATGCTGCAAATCCCATTGCACTAACTCCAGTGGCGGGCGAGCGTTCTGCCGTCCGCCCGGCGCTAATTCGTTATCGTTAGGCTTGGGCGCGCGGTAGGTCAGGCCGTGCGTGCCTTCGACGCCGATACCGGTGAAACCATGTCCGTGCAAGTAAATCAGGTAGCTGGCATTGCCACAGCCAAAGTCGATCACCGGATACGAGCGTGAGAAAAATTCCGCCGCCAATTCCGCCAGCTTGGCGCTGAACTGGTGTCCGCCACCTTCGGACAGCGCGAAGATTTCATCATTCATCAGCAAGCTGGAGTGGGCCGGCGGCGGCGTAGACGAAGACTTCCCAGCCCATGCGGGATGGGAGCGGCTGCCTCTGGCAAAGCCTTTGCAGCGTCCGATGCAACGGATCTTGCCGCCAACCAGCGGAAAGGAACAAATCGTGCCACCAACCCCGCGAGCGGACTGTGATGTGCGACAGGTCGCGGTCCGCGCCAGCCTTGATTTCCGAGTCCGAAGGCTTTGCGGTGTGGATCACCGCGAACAATCCTTGGGTTATGAGCGAGCGTGTGGCCACGAGAAAATCACGCGCTTGGGCCTCGGTCAGGCTTTCGAATAAGGAGAGCGCGACCAGGAGGTCGCTTGGCCGTTTGAAGCCAGCATCATCCACACTCGAAAAGAAGAGATGCGGTTTGACGAGTTCCTCTGCCTGGCTCAACGCGTGCCTGCTATGGTCGAATCCCACACGGTCTTTTCCTAACTCCCGCAGCGCTCGCACCAGGAATCCTTTCGCGCAACCCGTGTCGAGAAAAGAACAGCCGGTGGCGGGCCGACGCTCCCACCGTTTCCAAACTGAAATTGTGGCGCAGGCGTTCGGCTCGATCGGCGGCGCGCGACCGCGCCGGGTCCCGCTCGGCAGCCACCTGGCGCATTAACTCTGCGGCGTGCGCGATGTCGGGCTCGGCCCAGCGCATGGAAGGATGGTAGTAGGCATAACGCTGCTGCACGGGTGCGGCCCGGTGCCGTATTAATTGATGCGCGGCCGGGTCCAGGTACTCCATGGGTCCGGAATACCCGGTCGCCACGACCGGTTTTCCCAAACAAGCAGCCTCGAACATCGGCAGATTCCAGCCTTCGCCGCGGTGGAGCGAGAGATAGCAGTCGCCTCGCGATTGCAGGGCCGCGATTTCCGTTTCCGACCAGCCTTCGCAGCGTAGCTCGACTCGTGCCGATGATGGGATTCGCCGAGGCGCGTCGGCCAACGTCGATGCCGCGAGGGCCGCCGCGCCCGGATTTGATTTGAGGACGAGCACCGTGCCGGAATCGCTTGGAAAGGCGCGCAAGTACGCTTCGATCATCTCGCGCGGGCCTTTGCGGTCCTGCCACTCGAAGATGCTGTAGAACACGAACTCGCCATTTTGGATGCCCCACTTCCGCAACTGCTCATCGTTCGGCGATGGGTTTGCGCCGCGGGGCATCCACACGTGCGGGAGTTTGAAAACCGGCTTTTGCAGAGCTTGGGCGAACACGGTCGTATTGAATTCGCACGGCAGCCAAACCTCTAGGGCGTGGTTCAGCGCGGGCCGCCATTGCGATGGCATGGTGTCGGTTTCCCACACGGTCATGGCGATGACGTTCCGCAACGGAAAGGCCTGTCGCGCCCAATGCGGCGGAATGCCGTGGAAGAGGTGAAAATCCGGCTCGATTTTCCGGCCAACCAGCGACTCGACAAACGGGTCGGCGACCGCCCGCGGACGGCCCGCCAATCCACCACCGAAAGGCTCAATCCCGCGTGGTGTAAGGCGTGGAGGTAAGCACGCGCGGCATGACCGTAACCGGAGGCATCAAAGACCCAGCCATAGTAGGCAACATTGATGGTTTCCGAGGGTTTGTCTCCGGTTTCGGGTGGGGACGCTAGGCGCGGGGAGCGGAGGGCTTCGCGTTGCGGGCTGGTGATGCCAAAAATGCCGAAGGTGGGCACGCCTAACGCCACGCCCAGGTGCATCAAACCAGAGTCGTTGGCGATCAGCGCGGCGCATTGGCGCAGCAACGCGGCAGTGTCGGGCAAACTCAATTGGCCGGTGCAATCCCGCGCCTGCGCCGGCCAGGCAAAAGGACGCCGGAAATAGGTATTGTCCGTTCGGAGGTCCTCCGCCGAACCGACAATGACGACGCTGGGAAAGCGCCGGGCCAACTCCTCAAAGCCATGCCACTTCTTCCAGTGCCACTCATACTTGCAGCCGGGGTGCAGCGCGATCGTGCCGGGCGGCAGATCAAACTGGCGATTTGAGGCGCAGGCGAACGGGGCCGGCAGCTCGCCTTGCCAGCCCAACTCGCGCGCGATTCGTTCCACGCACGAGGTGTCCCCGGCTCCCAGCCAAAAGGGGCGCTCGAAGGCCAAGGCACGCTGGCTGCGGACGCGCGCTCGCAACGGGGCGCTCCAGGTGGTGAAAGTCGCCACCGCGTAGGGCCGCCCCTCCAGCTCCGGGAGGCAAACGGGTCCGGAGCGGCAGCGGGCGCTGGGCAACTGGAAGACGCGCCGGACCTCGGGCGCGCCGTCAATGAGTTTGGCGGTGTCGGGATAATCGGTTTGGAACAAGACGTCCACTGCGTAGCCCAACTGGTGCAACACGCGGATGAGGGGCGTCACCCGGAGAATGTCGCCGATGCCCAGGGCCGCGGTCACCAGGGCGGCAGGTGGCGGAACCGGCGGGCGCGTCCCGGTAGCGTCTTGGTGGCGCGAGTTTCCAAGCTCGGGGGGCTGCGGCGAGTCGGAGGAGGCGCGAGTTTGGAAACTCGCGCTACACGGGGGCGCTACGCCCGCTGCCGACGATTGCGCGGCAGTGGTCTTGAGCTTCCGGTAAAACTCCAAGTCCTCGCCGAACAAGTGTTCGACCTCCGCCACCGGCTTGGGATGATAGCGCGGCGTGCAGGTGCGTTTTGGGCTGGTGTTGCCGGCGTGGACAATCGCCACCAGGAAGCGGGCGTCGGGCAGGGCTTGGATTCGGGCCCGTTTGTCCGCCCAAACGAAGCGCGTGTCTTCGCCGCTGTGGATTTCCGGGAAGGGATGGGCCTGCCAGAAGGCCTTGCGATAGCACAGGCTGGCGCCATAGGCCCACTGGCGCTGGCCTGGCGGATAAACGTATTCCCAAGCGCGGCCCTCCCTCGGTGCATAGAACATCACCCGCTGCAGGCCGCTGATGTCGGCTTGGGCGGCCAATATCTGCTCGGCCTGATACCGCAAGCGCCAGGGCGCGCTCCAGTCATCATCATCCCAGTGAACGATGAACTCACCCCGCGCCTGCTGGCAGGCAAAGTTGCGTTTGGCGCCTAAGGGGGGGAGGCCCGGCAGAGAAAACGAGCGAACGCAGGGATCCGCCAGTGCCAGGTCGGCCGCCGAGTCGGTCCCATCCTCGACGAGGATCAGCTCCTTCCGCGGCCAGTCCTGGGCTAGGAAATACCGAATCACCTGGCGGGCGAACTCCCGCCGGTTTGCGGTGGGCATGATGCGCGAGAGCAGCGGCAGGGCCGAACTCATGGCTGGTTCAGAATCACCCCGAGGTGGCGCGCTCTTCAAGATGAGGTGTTCCTGGGCCCCGGTGGGCGGCGCCTCGCCTGGAGAGCGGCGGTGGCCGCGTTGAGTTGGGCAATCTGTTGGAGTGCCTCGGCGTGCGCCTGTTGGAGAGAGGTGATCTGGGCGCGGAGGGCGCCGAGCTGGCTTTGCAGATCATGCACCTCGGCCACGCCAACCGCGGGCGAAGGAGCGGTCCCCGCACTGGCCGGCGCCGGCGCGGCTGCAGGCGTGGTAACCCGCGTGTAGTAAACAACGCGTCCATTTTGCGTATAGAGGTTGACCTGGTCGCCGGGCTGGAAGTTGGGCGGCACGGCGCTCGGATCAATCAGTGGCAGGTTGGAGGCGAGCGCAGTGTGGTAATCGGCGACGTTTGCGACCGCGACCCCATATCGGGCCAGCACGGCAGTCGCCGTTTGCGGACTCGCCTCCAGCACCTGAGAAGGAATCGCAGGCGCGGGGGACGGTAAGAGGGCGCGGGTCGCCGCCGCCTGGAAGGCGTATTTACCCGAAGCACCGTAACGCGCGGACATACTGGAGAGATCGAGTTTGAAGTTCCGCGTCTGGATTTTCTCGAAGATGGCGTTGGTGGTCGGCACGGTCATGAACGACCCGGGATTGATTTTGCCCGACAGTTCGGGCAGCACGCTGCAGCAGAATTTTTCCACCAGCCAATGAATGATGGGGATGACGGGCACAGCAGAGAGCCAGTATTTCACCTTGGGGAACGTCAGCACCTCGCGGCGGAGGAAGTTGCAGATATGGTAAACCTGGCCGGACCTGATTTCCACCGTCGCCAGGTAGATCACGTCGCCCGGACCGCACCGGGGGCAATCGAGCAAGAGGCGGTCGCAGAGGCAATCCTTGAGCCCCTGTACCAGACGCAGCAGCAGGTCCTTGAATGCGGCCAGCAGGCTGTCGCGATAGGCGCTCAGCGCGGTGAAATCAACCGGAGCGGGAGCCACGCCGACGAGGTTGGCGGGGATGATCGTGAGGCTTTGGCTGATGCGATTGACTGCCATGAGCGGGAAGGCTCGCGGGCCGGCGGCGCTGGCGGCGCCTTTGCGGGCCAAAACCACTTTCTCAAATGCAAGTTCCGGCGGGAGAGCCCCGGTGCCCGTGGCGAATGCCACGGGGGCGATTTCCGCCGGCGGGCCTGGCTCGGATCAACGACGTTTTTGGCAGGATCAATCCACAGTACCTGGCACTCGTCGGCCAGCGCGACCAGGAGTTGCTGGCCGTTGGAGGCGAAGGCGACTGGGCCGCTGGTTGGCAGCCTCAGTTCGGCATTGGTCGCGCGCCCCCCCATCTGTAGGCCCAATACCCGCTTGCTCGTCGAGTTGGTGGCGGCATTGACGCCAACGTACACCGTCGCGGTTTTTTGATTGGGCGCGGCGGAAACGATGACCAAGCCGTCCGTGCCTTGGGCTGGGGTGCCGTCTAGTCCCCTCAGCTCCACGTTCCGCAACTCTCCGCCCGCTCGAGTTAGCAAACCTATGCTCACGCTGGTATAGGGAGTCGTCGTTGCGCCGTCAGCCGCCGCCGTCGCCGCCACGAGATTGCCCGAGAGGACCAAATGACCAGTGGCGTTGAAGGAGGCAAACGGTTGGGCCAGCGAATCGGTATTGAAGTTGGCGAGGTTGAAACGGCACAGGCCTTTACCGACGACGATCGCCAGCGCGTGGGTGGTGTCGGAGGGCCATGCTTCGAGCCGGCTCACTTCGACTTGCGGGAAAACCTGCGGCGTACGGGCAAGCCGCTGGCTTTTGAGGTCGAAGACCGCCAATGTGGTGTTGCCACCGCCAGTCGCCGCCACGAGCAGTTTCGGCGCGGTGGCCGGGCCGAAAACCAACACGTCGCGCACGGTGAGCGGCGAGGCATTAGTGAGGCTCAGCGTGGCGGTCATCTCCCCGCTTTTGGCATCCAACAGATAGAAATTACCGCTGGTGCCGTTATCGAAAGCGATGATGGCGCGGCCATCGGGCGAAATGCGCGCGCCGACGAGCGGGGCATTGCCAAACCAGGCGGTGATGTTCAGCGCGCTGAAAGGGTAATCCGGAAACGGGACGAGGTTGTCCTTGATGGCGCAAAAGGTCTGGCTGCCCAAAACAGCCAGCAGGTCATTGTATGCTTTTTGGAGCAGCTTGTGTTCGGCGGCCGAGAGCCAAACGCGACTGCCGGCGGGTGCATTGCTGAACTGGTAGAGCAGGTTGATCGCGGCGGTCAGGCGGCGCTTGTTATCGGGGACGAGCTTAGTGTCCTTGGTGTTGGCGCCGAAATGGGCGTTGTAGTACGTTAGCAGCGGCTGGAGGCATTGCTGATAGAAGTCGTTCCAAATCGTGCCCTCCAGAATCTGCTGGAGGAAGGTCTGCGCGGGGTCCACCGGCGGCGCAGCGGCGGTGAAGACCGGCTGGCCCTGTGGGTCGGCGGTGAGCTCGATGACCACGCTGCCGGAATCCTGTGGGTTGAGCAGGCTGAGGGCCTTTGCCTGGGCTACGATGGGGAAATCTTTGGGCGACTTGAGCAGGACATCCGTACCGTCACAGACAATGGCGTGGCCGGAGTTGATGTTAACGAGAGTGCGATCACCGGCGCAATGGACCTGCAGACCGCAAACGACGCCCCAGCCGTGGAGGTGCTGATTGTGCAATTTCAGGTCACAACCGCATTCGGCGGGCGGGAACGGCACGCGGCAGTCGGGGCAGTCGGTGGGTTGGCCGGGAAAGGAAACAATGGCCAGGCGGGCGTAGTGATGATGAACGCCTTGAGGCGGCGCCTGGTTTAACAATTCGAGCGGACCATCCGCGGCGCGTGCAGCGAAGCTCCAGTGGTCGCCGATCCGGAATGTGCGGGTGAGCGCATCCGGGGCGGTATAATTGGAGGGCGCGCCGGAAAGGTCCAAGTCGAAAGTGACGGTCACGCCGTTTTCGAGAACGAGCGTGGTGCCCGGGGCGGGGACGGGTATGTCGCCGGTGCCGGAGGCATCGAGGTCCACCCAAATCGTCTTTCCGTCGCTCAGGTACACCTTGCCTTTTTGGTCCCAGCGCCGGATGCGGGTGTGGCGGGTCGGATCAAGCTGGCCGTCGGCGCTAATCGTGGGAAAAGCCGTGGCGTCCACGGCAGCGTTGAGTGTGACCGTTCGGTTGCCGGGGTCCACCGTTTCAATCTGGTACAACGTCCCGGCGTTCCCCGCCAACTCCTGGTAATCATCGGTCAGTTCAATCCAGTCGCCGGGGTTGAACCCCAGCACCTGATCGCGGCCCAGGCTCTCGAGGGCCAGCACACCGACCGGTTTCCCGTTATAGGTCGTTGAAGAGATGCCCAGGACCGACGTGGCGACACTACCGTTGTCGCGAGACCACTTGAAAGTGGCGATGGACGGCGGCAGGGTTCCTTGAGCTAACGCTTGAGAATTTGAAGGGGCCGTGACTGAGGAAAGCGCCGTGCCGGGCCGGTGGATTTCGACGCGATAAAGCTGGTTTTCCAAGCCCGTGTAACCTGTGTTGGGGGTCAGGCAGCACGGACCCGAGGGACTCGACTGCACCACGCCGGTCGTGAGCCGGCCAGCGGGCGGCCCGGCTAAATCATCCCATTCAGGAATGTCCGTATCACAATCAACCGGCGGTGAGTTCTGGTTGGGCAGGTCCAGGCGCTTGACCTGCCAGGCGATCTGGATGCGCCCGGTGGTATCAACCCCCACCGCTTTTTCGACCAGGTCGGGGCGTTGCAAATAGGTCACCGGTCGTTTCCAGACATCCAAGTAAAACAGAAACGGGCCGGAGTTGGGCGGCACGGGGTAATCGTGGCCGTCCAGATTGTATGGTGATCCGGGAAGGTAAGGCTGCTGGGCAAAGTCCACGTCCGCGTCGGGCGGGGCCGGTTGCGGTGAGCCGGACGGCTCGGCCAGAGCCGGGTCCCATTGAACGTTCGAGGTCGAGGGGATGGTAACAGCGAACCCAGTCCCAACGGGTTTGAACAGATAAAGACCGTTCGGCGGTGAGGGCAGCGGCTCTACGCCGCTGGCGACATCCTGGATTTGGATGCGCGATGCGAGGTCCGGCTCGGCGCTGAGGGCAGCTTGGAAACCGTCCAGAGTGACCGGTGGCGTGCTGCCGAGCGGTTTGGTGATGCCATCGGCCAGGCGCTGCACCAGTTCCAAACTGAATTCACTCGGGTCGGAGCCGGGCGAAATTTGGATTCCGCAACTGGCGGGGCTATCGAGGTTGCTGGTGGCTCGGACCGTGAAAGCGGGGGGCAGGACGCCATGATTTTCGACCAGCAGCCCATCCACATACATGCGGCCAGCGCCGATCCTGACGCGGTAAGTCCCATCGGCCTGTCGCACACTCGTGATCTTGAACGCGTTCGGGGTGGTGAGCGGATACACCGCGCGTCCTAAAGTATCGAGTGAGCCCGCCTGGATGCGGCGGGCGAATTGCGCCTGCAGTTCATTGATCTCCGAATCCAACTGGACGCGCCCTTGCTGGCTGACGACGCCCAGGAAGTCATTGGTGGGAGCGAAGTTAAACCGGCTGCAATCAAAGCTCATGATAGATTCCTTGTTAGGTTTCGTAAATGATCCCGTATTCCAATCCGACCGGCAGGTATTCCCGCGCCCGGGTGCGCAGGTTGTCCTCCCGCAGCGGCGCCAGCAGGAAATGAAACGCGCCCATTTCCCCGCCGTCGTCCGCTCCGCGCCGGATGGCGTCGGGCGTCGAGGCGAGCAATTTGGCGTAACCCGGCTGGCCGTAGCGCAAGGAGGCGAAGAGCGGCTGGGGCAGTCCAGGCCCTTGCTCTACGCACTCAAAATGCCGCGGAACCACCGCCTTGGCTGGCAGAAAACTGAAGCGCACACACCCGGCCTGTTTGCGCTCGGCCAGCAGCGGAGCAGTCCATGGTCCGGGCGGAGAACCGGCCACGTCGGCTTGGGAAAGGTGCCCCCAGAAAATGGTATTCGAGACCAGGGTCAAAAGCGTCGCGTGGACCTTGCCCACGACCGTGCAGGCCTGCAGGGCGAGCGGCCCGGCCGCGCCAGACCCATCCAGGGCGGCGTAAGCCACGCCGTCGGCGGCGGCGGCATCGAGGATGGTGTCGTCGAAAACAATTTTCACCGGCACGCGCTGCACCACCTTGATGTAATTGCCGGTGGCGTTTTCCGGCGGAAACAAACTGAAACGCGCGCCCGAACCGGATTGAATGCTGTCCACGTGACCCTTCAATTTGAACTGCGGATAGGCGTCCACACGGATCGTGACCGGTTGACCAGGGCGCATGTGAGTCAGTTGTGTTTCCTTGAAGTTGGCAGTGACCCAATACTGACGGGGCACGACGGCCATGAGCGCCTGGCCAGGCTGGACATAGGCACCCTCTTCCACGGCGCGGCGCGTTACCCGGCCATCTTCAGGCGCGACGACTTTGGTGTAGGAAAGATTTAATTCGGCCTGATGAAGCCGGGCCTGAGCCTGTTGCACGGCGGCACTCGCGGTTTCCACCCCCGCCTGACACAAGGTCACTTCCGACTCGGCCTCTTGGACCTGGCTGCGCGCGGCCTGCAAATTGGCTTGTGTTGTCTGCGCGCGAGATTGAGCCGCGTCAAACGCGCTTCGCGAGACCGCGTTCTTGTCCACAGACTCGTAGCGCTTGAGATCGTCGGCGGCCTGGTGATTTTCCGCTTCGGCGGCAACCACCGCCGACTGCGCTTGCGCGACTTTGGCTTCACTCACCTTTACCTGTGCCTGGGATTGGTCCAGCTGGCTGCGGGCGGCCGTCAGGTCTGCGCGGGCTTGAGTCACACTGGTCTCATAATCGCGCGGATCAATCTGTAGCAGCACATCACCCTTCTTGACCCATTGATTGTCCTTTATGAGCAACTGGGCCACATATCCGGGAACTTTTGGCGCAATCGGAACCACATAACCCTCGATGAAAGCATCGTCGGTGTCTTGAAACGGCAAGACAAACCAGTAGTAATAAGCACCGGCCACCAGCGCGACTGCCAGTGCGGCGGCTGCGGCGAGCGTTCGGGTCAGGCGTTTCTTTGCGGCGCCCTTGTTAAGTGGCGAACCCGTTGGAAGTTCTCCGTCGCCGTTGGGATTAGGGTGCCGCAAAGTGGCGGGGGTTTCAACCGTCTTCAGGTTTTCGCGCCCGTCAAAATCGGTTGGGGCGGTTTCCGCGTGTGAATCGTTGTTGGTGCGAGTAGCGTTCATATCATTTTCCTTGGTTGTTGAAATGGTGTATTGTTGTTTCGTTTTCTAAATTTGTGAAATGCCTGAAGGCACAGACTGGGGTGCATAGCAAAATCTCCGTGGCTTGGGTGCCAGCCGCGTCTCCGGTCTTCCGGGGCAGGCGGCAGAACCAGCCGTTGTCCGCAATTCCCTTTTTGCAGACGAAGCAAGCCGCCAAGGTCTGTTCGTAATTTCTCACGGGCAAACCCTCCTCCGCCCGCGGCGTGGCAGGTTGTGCGGTTGGTTTGGCGAACCGGTCGTGTTTGGAACGTGCGGGAAGACATGCCTGACCTGAATAGGAAACACTACCAGGTTGAATTCGCTGATCGAGATCATGAGGCGGGTCTTGTGGCGCGGCTTGGTTTGAAATGTTATTCTCATATTTTGCATCTGGTGCGTTGCTCTTATTGCGACCATCCAGAATCCTTGGTTGGTGAGTTTCCCTGCGTAAGCGTCTGCAATTTGGCGAGAATCGCCTTGGGACTGGCCATGCCAACGATTTTTGCGCTGACCTGGCCATTGACGAAATAGACCAGCGTGGGAACGGATTGAATTCCGAAAAAGGTTCCAAGGTCAGGATTGTCGTCCACGTTGACCTTGAATACTTTTGCTTTTCCGTTGCAGGCCCCGGCGACTTCCTCAAGAACCGGCTCGACCAGTTGACAGGGTTTGCTCCACCCCGCCAGGAAGCCGACCAACGCAGGTTGAGTCGAACGCAAAACTTCCGCCCCAAACTCTGGCTCACTAATTTCTTGAACTCCGTTTCTTTTCATTTGCATTTCTGTCGTTTTACCGCGATTTGCCACTCCTTATTCAAGTCGCGTGCCAAGGTTAATTGATTGTCACAAGCTGTTTGTAATGAGGAATTTGGTTAATTATTGAGGCGTTTCAATGCCGCTACGGAATTTTGAACATACGGATTTCCGTTGTTATTTGTTTGAAAATCCGTAGTTCGCGCAGTATTGAATCATCTGTGGATACCACCAGCGACAACCGCTTCGAAGCTGTTAGCGATAACCGCTTTGACTCCAGGTTCGATTTCGATTTTGCCGGCAAGCTGCTCCTTGAAGTCGCACAGGAACGGTCGCTCGATGGACTGATGGAGAAGCTGATGGCAGCATGCGCGACTCTGCCCGAATTTGCGCGAG
Source organism: bacterium (assembly GCA_021784555.1). GTDB lineage: Bacteria > Verrucomicrobiota > Verrucomicrobiia > Limisphaerales > UBA8199 > JAJYHY01. The sequence goes on along the minus strand of JAJYHY010000035.1, from coordinate 19,171 downwards.
TGGAGATATGGCTGATTGAGAAAGGCGACATTTGTTTGCGTTGCCCGCAAAGAGAGCAATGCCCTGACCAGACCCGCTGCCTCCACTTGATCGCTGGTTGCGAGAACCCTGTGCCTGGCAGCGGGCGCGAACCCTCGCGCTTTTACCATTCCGATGAACGAATTCCGTTGGGCGTCGGCATCATTGGACGGGTTGCAACGACCGGACAACAAGCCGAGTTGCAAGACTTGGACAAAGACTTGGGCGAAATGTCCGGCGCCGAATCACAACGGCTTTTAGCGAGATTGAAATCGCCGCCCTTGGCCAGAAACTTAGGCGAACGGTCTGGCATGGAATGGTTGCGGTCGGAACAAACTCGTGGGTTCGCCGCAACCCCCATTTCTTTCCGGGGCGAAGTTTTGGGAGTGAGTGCTATTTTCACCCGCATCAACGCGCCGAAGGAAGGCAGGGTTTGGCGGCAAATTTTCGCCGATCACATCGGCGCAGCCGTTGCCAACGCCCGCGCCTTTGAGGAAATCCAGCGTCTCAAGGCGCAACTTGAAATGCAGAACGCTTACTTGCAGGAGGAAGTGGTGGAAGCCAAAGCCTTTGGCGAATTGGTGGGCCAAAGCGCGGCATTGCGGCATATCGTCAGCCAGATTGATCTCGTCGCCCCGACCGAAGCGTCGGTTTTGATTTTGGGTGAAAGCGGCACCGGCAAGGAATTGGTCGCCCGCGAAATCCACCAGCGCAGCCGCCGCAAAGAAAAATCTCTCGTGCGCGTCAACTGTGCCTCGATCCCGAAAGACTTGTTTGAAAGCGAATTTTTCGGCCATGCGCGAGGCGCTTTCACCGGAGCCATTAAAGACCGCGCCGGCCGTTTTGAGGCGACGGAGGGAGGAACGCTCTTTCTCGATCAAATCGGCGAGGTGCCGTTGGACCTGCAAAGCAAATTGCTCCGTGTGCTGCAGGAAAAACGCTACGAGCGTGTGGGCGAAGATCGCACGCGCCTGGCCGACGTGCGCGTTCTTGCCGCCACGAACCGCGACTTGAAACAGGAAGTTGCCGCCGGACGTTTTCGCGAAGACCTTTACTACCGGCTCAATGTATTTCCAATCCAGGCGCCGCCGCTGCGGGAACGAATGGAAGACGTCCCACCGCTAGCAAAACATTTTGTAGAATTGTCCGCCAAAGAACTCGGTTGCCCCAAACCGCGATTGACACGCGCGGCGATTACCAAACTCCAAAATTACCACTGGCCTGGCAACATTCGGGAGCTGCGGAACGCGATTGAGCGAGCCATCATTATTTCACGGGGGGGCGCGCTGGACTTCGATTTGCCGACATCGCAAGTCGCATTGGCTCCACGTCCAGCGGCGCGGGAAGAGAGCAAGAGCGAAGCAGACTTTCTTACCGAAGCCGAACTGCAACAACGCGAGCGCGAAAACCTGCTGGTCATCCTTGAAAAGGCCAATTGGAAAATCATGGGCCGCGACGGCGCGGCGGAGCTTTTGGGAGTGAAACCAACCACCTTGATGACCCGGATGAAGAAGATGGGACTCAAGCGTCCTGTTCCGGCCTGACGGTTAAGTCTGGACTTAAGAGGTAACGGCAATGTGTTTAACCGGGAGGTAGCAAAAGTTGTGTGTGCCACTTTTTGTGCCACTTTCGGGGAAGAAACATTTCGTCTTGAAAAGACAAGTGGAAAGTCCATTTAACCTTGAAAATACAGGGAAAAAGTTGTGTGGCAAGAAATCGAAAGCAATTCCAAGAAACAGCCGATTTCTGAATTTTAAGTCCTCTGCTCTACCAACTGAGCTACCCAGCCAGGTCTCTAAACACCAATTACTTCTGGCGGCGTACCCTCTTTAAGTCAAGGTGCTGCCGCTGCACGATGCGAACATAATAGTTCAGGCCGTCCGTGAGCGGCAAGCTCTAACTGACATTTTGGTGGTAATCCTGGGACAGGCTTGTCAGTTCAGGAGCTTCTTGCCCGTTGCGGCGCAGGCTTCCTGGTCCTTGAAGGGCTGGACGTCCGAGGGCCATGCCATGCCGGGTGTTACTATCGGCGAAACACGCGCAATCCGCGGACACAGAAGGAACCAGGAGGAGAACACCCCGCGCGAATCCACCCTACGGGGACGGGGTCGCGCTACCGTGACGAGTGAACGCCGGGAGAGGAACGGATCCCCTTCTTTATGAGCAGGCCCAAGCGCACTGGTCCGAGCAGCCCGGACTGCATCAACGGCGTGTTTTTGGTCAATCTGCGGATATTGGTTTTAGTGAACCGCTCCGCCGCAGGCAGAAACTGGTCGCCAATAATCCGGTTGGGCCAAAAGTTGACCACTCCGATTTCGAGGTCGTTGTGGCCCGGCTTCACCGCCCGGCTGAGATCGACGCGAAAGGGCGGCGACCAGGTGATACCGCAAGATTGGCCGTTGAGCCAGACCTCGGCCAGTTCGCGCACGTCGCCCAGGTCCAGCGCCAGTGTTTTGGCGGCGGCCCCCGCCGCAAGTTTGGCCGGCAGGTTGAGTGACCGCCGGTAAATGGCGGTGCCAGAATAGTACTTGATGCCCGGTTCCAGGCGGGCGGTCCAGCTCACCAGGCTGTCGAACCGGGCCTTCGGCGGTCCTCCCCACTTGGGATCAAATGTCACTTGCCAAGGCCCATGAATCCGCATGACGGGGATGAAAGTCGTGCCGTTCTGCCTGGCGACTGCCGGATGGCTGGAGGCCGGCGAGCGGAACACGACAAACCACGAACCGCAGGGAGGGAAATCCAGGGGCACGGCGGTGCGTCCGCCCTCCCGAGTGTAAGCGCGGGCGAATTCGCGCTCGCCGGTCAACGGATTCCATAATTCAGGGGCCTTGCCGCTGACCCGGAAGATGCAGGTGGCGCTGGCGGGCTGGTTAGTGCGATTGGCCACGAAGTAAATCTCGGTACCATCGTCACACCGGTGAATATAATCGAAGCTGGCGGGCAAGGCGCCGCTCCTCGGCTCGATTTCGCAGTCGGGCTTTATGCCTTCTTCGGCCAGGACCTGGCGGGCCGTTTCGCCGGAGATAACCCGGCCCTTGCCAAACAAGTGTTCCTTTACATAAATGCCATCGCAGGCGCCCCAGACCTCGTTCGCAATCCGTCGCACTTGCTCATCGCTGCGAGGGTACCCGGAGAGGCCGCTCGCTTGGCTTGGTTTGGGACCGATGACGGTGAGACCGGCGGCTACGAGGCGCTTGAGTTTCCGCAGCACCGGCAGGGAGATAATCCGCCGGTTTGGCAGCACCAGCAACCGGTAGCTCATGCCGTCGGGCAGCACCAGTCGCCCGCCTTTGACCGAGGCGCGTTTGAGCAGCACTTCGGCGGTGATGACGTCATAATCATAGCCGGGCAGGACGTGGGCCGGGTCGGAGGCTTTGAGCTGGGCGAAGTTGGGCACGTGATCGCCGTAATAGTAGGCAACGTCGGCGACGAAGAGTCCGCGCTGGAGCAGGGCCTGGCAACGGTTGACGTAGGCGAAGAAGGGCGCCGATTTGTTCCACCAGGTCACGTTGGGGTTGAGGTGGGTGCCGGCAAAATACTGCTGGCCGGGCACACCCATCGCCTTTGGCGAGCACACAAAGGCATGCCACACGAGCCGGTTCAGCCCTTCGCAGCAGGCCTTGTCGAAGGCGGGCTTGAGGTTACACCATAGGCGCGATTGCCAATGCGGCCCCATGCTGGTGAAGCCCTCAGCCAGCACCAGCCGATGGCCATAAGTATGGGCGGCCGAGGCGGGCTGCTTGACGAAGAACCGGTTGGCATCCCCGATGCGGTGCCGCCAGGACCAGGCCCAGAATTCACTCATCGGTGCGTCGTCGATTCCGAGGCACTGCTGGGCATCGATGGGCACGCCATGCGGCCCGCCCGATTCGGGATGGATGAGCAGCCCGTGCCGGTGGGCGCCCTGTTTGAAAAGGCGGAAATGGTTCGCGATGGCCAGGTCGCCCATCGTCCGGCGGAAATCGGCCAGGAAACGGTCGCTCTGGCTCCGGCTGTTGATGATACTGCCGGCCATGACCGGCAGCCAGGGCAGGAGATCGTAGCCGCGGCGTTTGCGGAACTCGGCCCTGAGGGTGGGGGTCCAATTGGCCACATCGATTTCCCAACTGTCGGTGTGCAACCACTTCAGGGTGGTTCCCGCCAGCGGGCCGGCGTCGGCGATGAGCGGCTCGACGACGGCATTCCAGTAACGCTTGAACGCCCCGGCGTCGAATGGGTCCAGCGCGTAGCCGTTCCAGCCTTCGCTGCAAGTGGAGACGCGGCAATGATCGTTGAGCGTGCAACCAAAGCGGAAGATTTGCCAATCGCCAGCCGGGGCTTGCCAGTTCAGCGTGCCATCCGGACGGAGTTTCGAGGTCAGGTCGATAACGTCGCTCACGCGCGCGTCCTCTTCGCCCGGCGTGGCGGGGAATTCCTGGAACAACGGGGTCGAGTCCGGCGCCGAAAAGGGCTGAAGGGCCTTGAAGAGGGCCTTTTCCTGAAGATTCTCGATGGGATGTCGATTCTTTGTTTCGGGAGCGTGCCGGATGGGATAAGCCAGCACAAACAGGTCACGGTAGTAATTGTCACGGCCCTTGGGCTTCGCCAGGTTAGGGGTAAGGCCGGTTCCGCCGTGAAACCGCAACTTGGTCCAGACCAGCTTCTTGGGGGCATCGTCCGCCGTCACCATGGGGCCGCCCAGGTTCCAGCCGCTCTGGATGTTGAGGCCCATAACCAATCCGAGCCGATGGGCTTCGCGGAGCGTGTGTTTGAAGAGCTCACGCCAGGCGGGTGAAAAGAAGGTGGGGCCATGGGGCACTTGGGCGTTGCCGTCCTGATTCGCGCCGCCAGCGTCGCAAATCAGGGCGCCGCCGAAGCCCTTGGCCTTCATCTGCTCGAGGTCGCGGGTAATGGAGGCCTTGGTGACGTTTCCATTGAGCCACCACCAATAGGCGCGAAGCCGGGCGCTGGTCGGCGGATTGTTCCAATCGCTCTCCAGGAGGCTGGATGGAGCGGTTGAACGGGCCTGGCCGACGCCGGGCAAGGCCAGGAGCGTGGCCAGAAAGAGAATGAGCACTTTCACGCAAAAGCTTTTACATGAGCATGCATGGGGAGCAAAGGATAAACTCCGCCCGAAACGGGGGGGCATTGCACAACGAACAGCAAATCGCAAATCTCCGCGGCCCTTGGGGCAGTCCTTTTTCCGCCGCGGGGGAGGGAGATAACCCATTCTGTGCGGGGGCGGATAGTGTAATCAGTCGATTATGGCAGTTCCTTACGTTTTGGGGCGATCTCCCGTCGAGATCGAAGAGTGGGTTCCTAGCGAGAGGACGGTCGCCGTCGGACGCCCGAAGGCTTCGTTCCCGGTTGTCTTGTGTGGGGTGGGGCTTGATCCGGTGACCACTGGCCAGGCGCTTGAGCGGATCGAACAAATGATCGAGTCAGGCCGGCCCCATTACATCGCGACCGCCAATGTGGATTTCCTGGTGCAATCGCTCCGGGATATGGAACTGCGCCGCGTCCTGCTGGATGCGCCGCTGGTGTTGTGCGATGGCACGCCCCTGGTTTGGGCCTCGCGGTGGCTGGGCCAGCCGCTGCCGGAACGGGTAGCGGGGGCGGACCTGATGCCGGAGCTGATTCGGCTGGCGGCAGAGAAGCAGTACCGGATGTTCTTTCTGGGCGCCGACCCGCGCACCAACGAAGGGGCAGTGGCGGAGGTGCGCCGGCAATTCCCGCGGGCAATCATCGCCGGGCATTATTCGCCGCCGTTCAAGCACCTGCTGGAAATGGACTTCGAAGACATGGCCCGCCGGGTGCGCGGCGCCAGGCCGGATTTGCTCTTCGTTGCCTTTGGATGTCCCAAGGCCGAGAAGTGGATGGCCATGCACTGCCAGTCCTTAAACGTGCCGGTGAGCATTGGCGTGGGTGGGACGCTGGATTTTTTGGCGGGCCGATTGAAACGCGCGCCGCTTTGGGTTCAGCGGGCCGGCTTGGAATGGTGCTACCGGCTCTGGCAGGAGCCGCGGCGGTTATGGCGGCGATACCTGCGGGATGGCTGGTTTTTCGGTTTGGCTTTAGGAGCGCAATGGTGGGGCGCCGGGGCCAGTCCTCTTTTTTTCCGTGGTAATGGAGGGCGAAGGGGAAGCATTGAACCGACGCCGGAACGAGAGGCTTTCTCGGTCAAAATTGCGGGACGGCTGGAGGCCCAGGCCGTTCAACCTGACGGAGGGTTGGAGCGATTTCAGACGGACAATGACTGGATGCTTGATTTGAGCGGAGTGACTTTCATCGACAACCCTGGCATCGGAATGCTGTTGCGGCTGCGCAAGGCTCTCCTCGAGGCCGGGCGCCGGCTCGTTCTGGTGGCGCCTGCCTATTCGGTGCGGCGTGCGTTGGACTGCGTGCATTTGCGCGCCTTCTTTTTGGTGGCAGAGAGCCGCGCTGATGCGCGACGGCTTCTCGACGAGCCGAGAGACCCTTGGCCGGTGAGATATCACGCGAGACAGCGATCTTTGAGCTGGCATGGAGAAATCACCGCCGCCAACGCGGAGCGAGTTTGGAAGCTGAGCGAGCCGATCCTTGAGGCCCTGGCTTCGCTGCGACCCGCCCTGAGGGTGGATCTGTCTCAAGTCAGTTTTGTGGACAGCGCCGGGGTGGCGGTGATGATGCGCACGGCAAAGCTCGCGCGGGAATCGGGCGTTGCGCTCTGTTTCACCGCCCCCCAGGCTATCGTCCGCCGAGTCGTTTGCTTCGACAGGCTTAGCCGCGATTTGCTGCGTGACTGCCTATGAGGATAGGAATCTCGACCTCGGTGATTCAGCGGGGCCGGACGGGCATTGCTAAATACCTGTTTGGCTTGCTCCGCGCCTTCGTCGATTCAAGTGGCCAGCATGAATTTGTCCTGTTTGTACTGGAGGACGACCTGCCCCTGTTCGGTTTTGCGGGCATATCCCGCGGGTACCCCCGCGAAAAGGGTGAAATACCCGCCGCAGTCGCACATCGCAGATCGCACGTTGCAAACCGGCACGACCACCCACCCGTTCCGGACGGCAACGGGGGTAATGACCGGTCGCGCCCTGATTTCGCGCGTCCCCGCGTCCAGTTCGTGGCGGTGCCTGAGGCTTTCCGTCCGCCGGTGCGGGACATTTTTTGGCATCAGACAGTTCTGCCGCGTCTGGCGCGGCGCTATCGTCTGGACGTGTTGCACGTGCCCAGCTACCGCCGTTTGCCTGGCGTCCGGCCTTGCGCCCTGGTGGCGACCGTTCACGACCTTGCCCCCTTCCGCATCCCCCGGAAATACAATTGGCCGAGGATGTTGTATGGCCGGGTGGTTGCGCGCCTTCTGGCCCGGCGTCAGCACGAGATCATCGCCGTGAGCCGAAACACCGCGACTGACCTGCGGACTCTGTGGAAACTGCCCGCCCAATGCATCACGGTGGTCCACAACGGCCTCGACCACCAGGTCTATTCGGCGGGGGAGCGGAGTCGGAGCGGAGAGCGCACGCGGCGGCGCTGGAGGCTGGATGAGCCGTTCTTTCTCTACGTTGGCCGGCTGGAACATCCGGCGAAGAATCATGTTCGGCTAATCCAGGCATTCGAGCGATTCAAAGCCGAGAGCGGGTCGAGGTGGCGGTTGGTTTTTGCCGGGAGCGATTGGCACGGGGCGGACGCTATCCACGCGGCTATACGGGGGTCGCCTGTATCGGCCGACATCCGCTGCCTGGGCTTTGTCCCGGAGGCGGAACTGCCCGGCCTGTATCATGCGGCCGCAGTGTTTGTGTATCCCTCGCTCTATGAGGGATTTGGCTTTCCGCCGTTGGAAGCGATGGCTTGCGGGTGTCCGGTTCTGTGCTCAAGCCGCGGCGCACTGGGCGAGGTGGTGGGGAGCGCGGCGGCGATTGTCGAGCCGGAGAGCATCGCCGATCTGAAACGACAACTCGGAGTTCTTGCCGCAGACACCGCGCTGCGTGAGCGGATGCGAGTTGGCGGATTGGCGCGAGCGCAACAGTTCGATTGGGGCCGCGCGGCTGAGGCGACCCTCCGCGTCTATGCGCAAGCCCTCGAGACAGCGGCGCCGGAGGGTCGGCGGAGGGGGTGGAAGCTGGAGGGAGTGGTGGAGTGATGGAGTGGTGGAACCAAGGACCCAAGGCACACCGTTGGGGCAGGATGATGGAGGATGGAGGATGGATGTGGTGCTGGAGGTTCCGGATGGGTTTTGGGTTTGGATGGGCTTGTGGACCGCCAGAGACGGGCTGCTGGCAGGGAGCGGTTGGGTGCTCGCTTGGTGACTATAGGTGTCCATAGGTGCGGGGCGCGTGGAGCGGCGGGCCCGGTGGAGTCCTGGCGCGAGCCGGGCGCGGGGTGGCGCACCCCCCTGTTTGAGCCGTTAACTCGTTAGGGCCGTTGATGGTCAATGACTTACGCCCGGTCAAAGTCGTTAGCAAAGTCGTTACCGGTGGTCTTAGGGAGTCGGGAGGGATGGCAAGGATGGGAAGATTGGGAGGGATGCGGGGGCGGGCTCGGGGAGGCGGACAGGGGGAGGAGGGAAAACTCCCCGAAGGCTTTCGCGCGTTGAATCCGTGAAGAGGCAAGGGAGGACATCGGGGTTCGAAGAGCGAACATCCAACATCCAGAAGCGAACAGCCAGCACCCGACATCGAAGATCCAGCACCCAACATTGAACATCCAACATCCAACATCGAACAGCCAAGGCCCGGCATCGAAGGGGGCTTCATTGGGCAGGCGAGGGGGGCGGGAATGGGGGGTGAAAAAAACTTTATACGTACTTGTACGGATGGACGGTATTTGTCCTACCCCCTCTGCTAGAATGGGAGGAAAAAAACATGAACACTCAAAAACTCGAATCGAACCTTGTGGAAGTAAACGCGCTTGAGCCGTGGCCGGAGCCGGTGGACGGCGGGTTGCTGCTTGATGATTTGCGGCGGACGCTGACCCGGTTTGTGGTGCTGCCGCAGTGGGGGGCGGAGGCGCTGGCGCTGTGGACGCTGCACACTTACGCCTTTGAGCTGCGGGAGGTGAGCGCGTATGTCGGGATCGAGTCGCCGGAGAAGCGGTGCGGCAAGACGACGCTGGTGGCGGCGCTGAGCGAGTTGGTGAACCGGCCGGAGGTGGCGGCCAATATCAGCCCGCCGGCGTTCTTCCGGGTGATCGAGGAGACGCGCCCGACGCTGCTGATAGACGAGGCGGACACGCTGCTGCCGGGCAACGATGCGCTGCGAGGAATTCTGAATTCGGGTTACAAGCGGCGGACGTCCTACGTGGTTCGGGTGAACAGCCAGGGGAGCAGGGCGGAGGGGCCGATGGGGTTGGCGCGGTTTTCGTGTTGGTGTCCGAAGCTGGTTTCGACGATTGGGAGTTTGCCGGAGACGCTGGCGGATCGGTGCATCGTGGTGCGGATGCACCGGAAGACGGCGAGCGAGCGGTGTGAGCGGCTGAGGGATCTGAATGGGGAGAGGCTGCGGCGGTGCTGCTTAAGGTTTGTGGCGGACCGGGCGGCGGAGATAGCGGGGGCGCGGGCGGAGATTCCGGCGGGATTGAACGATCGGGCGGGGGACATCTGGGAGCCGCTTTTGGTGCTGGCGGATTTGGCGGGAGGGGAATGGCCGAAGTGGGCGCGGGAGGCGGCGGTGGGGCTGAGCGGCGGGAGCCAGGAGAATGGGCCGATTGGGTCTCTGCTGCTGGACATGGTGGTGGCCGTTTGCAACGACGGGGGCGGAGCGGATGTTCAGCCGGGAGATGGTGGAGAGGTTGGAGGGGATGGGCAGCCGTCCCTGGAGCGAACTCAGGAAGGGGCGGGCGATTTCGGAGGTTTGGCTGGCGGTTCCCCTGGCGTGACCGGCGGCTGGACCGGTGGGCTGACGGGCGGGGTTACCGGCGGTGTTGGGGGCGGCTGGGCCGCGCCCGACTTGAGCGCCTTGGCCTTCGTGGCGGTGAGCAGGTACGTGTCGTAGTCGAACGTGATGTCGGAAGGCTCGACCGACTCCTTGAACCACACCCGGTCGAAATTGGCCGGGTCTTTGCCGGAGGCCAGCCCGAAAAAGCCCTGGTGGACCGCCCGGCCAATGGTGGTCCTCAGCGCGTCATCGGCCTTCTCCGGGCGGGTGAAGTATCCCTGGAAAAAGGCAGCCTTCCTTAAGGCTTGCCAACGGCCAGGCGCCCGATTCCTTGAACGCTGGAGGCCAGTTGCGCTCGATATAGGATGAGCCGATTTCCCGGCTGAGCAGGCTCTCGTGGCGCAACCGGGCCAGTATGGCGGAAGTGATGCTCCGGGCTTCGCTCGGGTGAAGCTGGCCCAGAGGCAATTCCTTCAAGCTCGCGGCGGGAGCGTCCCAAAGGAACAGATGATTGTAGCTTCCCCAAACCCGGTCCTCAATCTGCCCTTTGGCGCTGTTCAGCTCGCGCTGGATACGCCGCAAATCATCAGGTTCCAAGTCGCCCAGCGACCCCCGGTTGGCGTCGTCGGCCACGGCCTGCCAAGCCATTAGTTCCTGGACGGCGGCCTTGAGTCCACTGCGCGCCTCACAAGTAATCCAAAGCACACCGCCGGGGTTTTGCCGCGACGCCTGGCCGCACTTCCTCGTCCACTCGGTCATGCGCTGGCGCAACTCACAACCGCCCTCCTGGCCCAGCGTGTCCTCCGGGCTGGCCACCGCCATGGTCAGCATTGATTGGTCAAGCACGTCAGTCGAGTCCTTCGGGAACAGAGACAAGTGAATCGCTGACTCCTTTTTGAAGACCGTCTTCACTAGCTCGCCCATGGTGTTTTACACATCGTCTGGGTCGAGCGCCTGCTTGCGGTTGGCGTGAACCTTCTTCAAGGTGGGAACGTGGCCGAAACGCCAACTATCGACCCCGACCGGGCGGAGGAAATAGCAGCGTCTTTCCAGACCTTGCACGGCGGTATGGACGAGCGTCGTTTCGGTGTCTGGGTCGCCCACGGCAAAGTTTAGTTCCGGCAGGTGCCCCGCCTTGTCGGTCTGGTCCCCGCAGGACTCAAAGAACAGGGACTTGGCCACGCGCTGATGGATGGCGGTCTTGCCGCTGCCGTTGGCATCCTCGTCATCCAGAGCCTCGGCGTGCGACTTCGGCGCACCGCCGGGCGCGGCGATGTCGGCATGAATGGCTGCCTGCAATCGCGGTTCCCCCATCTGACGCAGGACCGCCGACAGAAATTCCCGGTCGGCCAGTGGCGCGGACCCCAGCGTCAGGAGCGGCTCGCGCCGGGCCTTGCCATAGCCTTCGCGGTAGGCGCAGGAAATCCACATGCCCAGCATGGCCAGCGTGGTGCGGGTCTGCTGGAATTGCGCCAGCGCCTGCCACTTGGGTTGGAACACGGTCAGCGTGGCCGGGTGGAAGGGATAGCAGGCTTCAAATTGGGCGCGGATTTGGTCCTCCGACAACTGGCCCCATTCGGGCGGCAGCCGGTCACGACGGCTGAACACCCAATTGGCGAACTGCCGGGACACCGCCCGTCTCATACTGTCACGCCCGCTCTCTTCAAACAGACGCCGACGCACAATCTCGCTGACCTCCGAGGCGTCGTTCACCACGAGGTCTTTGCCGACACGCCCGACAACCTTCGTGAACTTGTCCTGCCACTCGCGCAGTTCTTCGGTCATTTCCGTGGGTGAAGCGGGCAGGCTGAACAGTCCAACCGCCCGCTCTGCCGACGTGAGCGCCACGGTCAGGTTCTGCATAAACGAGTGGAACTGGTTGGTTTGGTCCGGGTGCCTGCCGATGTAATTGAGCACTTCATCGAAGAGAAGGAGCACCGGCTGGCCGGCCATCCGCAGCAGTTGGCCGATGGCCTTGGTGCCCGGCGCCGACTGATGGTTGAACAGTCTCCGGCCCGACTCGCCGGCCAGTTGATCCGCAATGTCCAGCCACGGCGTCTCCCGGCCTGGCGCCCGGTCCCAGGAGTTGCCGACGAAAATGGCGACTTTGGCCTTTGGAACATCAGCCAGAGCCACGGTTTTCATCATCTCGCTGACGCCGGAGAAATCCTTGGCGGCTTTTCCAGTGCCGCACAGGTGGTACAGCGTGGTGAGCGTGTGGGTCTTTCCGCCGCCGAACTGCGTGATAAGCGACAGCACCGGGGCTGTGTTCGCCGTCTCGCCGTTCAACCGGCGCAACACCGTGCCGCAGTGCTCGACAAGGGCCTTCGAGAAATAATTCCGTGAGAAGAATTTGTCCGGCTCTACGTAATCGCATGGGGCGGTGCCTGCCACAACCTGTTCCAGATGAACGGCGAACTCGCTCGGGTCGAGTGAGCGGCCTTCGCGAAGTTCCTGTCGGGGGAGAACGATCTTATACCAGGGTTCCATCGCTCAAGGGTTTACCGGAAATGAAAAAGTCCGGCGAGCATGAATTTCCGCTCAATTCTCGCTGAGGAGGTGTTTCAGATTTGACACGGCGTGCTAAATTGAAATAGAAGGGGCGTGGCATTCTGTGAAACCTATCAAATTCAGCTTCAACGAGCGCAAGGCTGCTCAGGCTGCCAGCCGTCTCATCCAGCTTAGCGGAGGAGAAATGAACTACCTCGCGCTGATGAAGCTGCTGTATTTGGTTGACCGGGAGGCGCTGATTCGATTTGGGAAACCGGTCACCGGCGACCGTGTCCTGGCCATGAAACACGGCCCCGTGTTGAGCCGCGTTTACGATTTGGTCTCCTGCAAGAAGCATCACTTGCCGACCAGCGAATGGCACAATTTCATCCCCCGGCCAAGCGCCTATGTCTGCACCCTCAGGTTCGCTGGGGTGCCCGACCTCTCGGCCCTTTCCGAAGCCGAGTTGGCGGTGCTGGACGCGGTCTTTGCGGCGCATCGTGCCAAGTCCGAGTGGGAACTGGTCGAGTTTACTCATCGGCTGCCCGAATGGCGCGACCCCAAGGACACCTCTGTCAGCATACCTTTCGAAGACATCCTGAAGGCGGCCAAGGTGCCGCCAGCGCAAATCGCCGCCATTGCCCAAGAGGCGGCGGCCGACTCCTTCATGGACGAGGCCCTGGACAGCGCCCGGCGCCATCGCCTCTCGCGGGGCTCCAAGCCCGCCCGCAAGCCTCTGGCTGCATGACCCGTTCCCGTGGTCCAATACGGCGACACATTCCTCGGCGGGGGCGAAGTCCACGGCGAGGACCATCTGTGGATTGTAATCAATGAACCACGTGCCCACGAGGGCAACGCGTTGCTGGTCAACGTGAGCACCCTGCGGCCCCGAGCCGACACGACCTGCGTGCTGCGCTCCGGAGAACACCCCTTTATCAAGCACGAGAGCTATGTCCGATTTCGTTCGGCGCGACGGGCGCTGCTCGAGGATCTCGAGTTCCTCGTCGGTGCCGGGCGGCTGCAGCGCCACAGCCCCGCCGCCAGTGCCTTCTTGGAACGGATTTGCGCCGCTGCATCTGCCGCCCTCCAATTGCCTGTCGAGTTGCGGCCGCTGCTTTAGGCGGTCTTACCGCACTGCTCTCATTGCCGCCTGCACCCCTTCCAGCATCCGGCGATCCTCGCTGCCGTCCGGGTATAGGGCGTTCAAGGCGAGCGACAGGCGCTCGAACCGCTGGCTCTGACTCATTTCCTTTTCGAGCACCTGCCGCAAGAGCGTGCTGCGGCCAAGGCTAAAGAGCAGCGTGGCCCGGTGTACTCGGTCAAGAGTCGTGAGCTCGGCCTCAGCCGTCGCCTTGCCCGTCGAGGCGGATGCCGTCTTGCCGCGTTTGGATGGGCCGCGAGTCGCACCTTCTTCCCGCCGCTTCGAGACCAAACCCAACTCAAGCTGTTTCACGTCCTCAAGACTGATTTGAAAGCCGGGACGCTTTGCCGCCTCGTCCAGCAACTGTTCGCTACGGTCCCGCACCGGCAGCAACCGCACGACACCTTTCTCGATCTCGATGACACGACGTTCGAGCGCCGGGTAATGGATGCCCATCGGGCGCGTGATGCGGATGAACGTGTCGAACGGCATGGTGAACCCGGCCTTAGCCTTCTTGGGTTTCTCCTCCTCTTGTTCGTCGGACGAATCGGACGGCTCGGGCTCCGCGTCCTCCCCCTTGTTGCCCTTTACCCTTGAGCCTTCGGCCTTTCCCTGCGTGGCTTGCAGCGTCCACAGGAACAACGCGGTCATGCGGGCGTCTTCTTCGAAGCCTTCGGTTTCGGCGTCACCAAGGACCTGGCGCAGGGCTTCCTTGGACAGTGCCTCAAAGACATAGGCGAGAAAGCCGCGCTCATGCGGCTCGGTTGCATCCGGATCGCCGCCCAACGGCACTTCTTGGTCTGCCGCCGTCAGCACCCTGTCGTAACGGCTGTAAGACTCCAGCGCCGGGCCGAGGCAGGAGAAGATGGCATCCGCGCCGCGGACGCCGTGCTTGACCAGCGTGGGCAGCCATTCTCGAATCCGCTTCTCCATCACCGCCTTCACTTCGCTCCAATCGCCAACACCCGCGTCGGCGGGGCGCGGGCGGCAGACAAGATGGACGCTTCCGGCTAATGCTGCGGAATCGCGGGCGCGAAGACGATTGCGAAGCTCGGTAGTGATTGGCCAAGATGCCGTTATTGTCCAACCGCCCCTCAACATTCCAGTGAGCAGCGCCTCCCAGCCCTCTGTTTTCTTATGGGCGAACACTACACAGGCCACGCCGTCATCACGCATCACTCGCCGGCCCTCGCCGAAAACACTCCCCATCCGCCGTTCAAAGAAAACTCGGTCTTTGAACCCGTCTTGAGCCTTTCGCGTTTCGTCCTGAACTATTTCGCTGAGCTTCGGCGTCAGTGGATTCTGCGAATCCTCTTGGTCACAAAGAAGCGGATGACCCGGTAATGTTCTTTTGAGCCGAACAAAAAAGAAGTCTGAAAGGTCGGAATACGGAATCGCGTCGTAGTATGGCGGGTCTGTCAGCCAGATGGTCGCGGACTTGTCTGAAAGTGAAGAAGCGCAGGCGCTCGCAAGTTCGACCTGACCGCCGACGAACGAACTGTTTGATGCGGACTCCACGCATTGGGCCACAACTTCCACTCCATCTGAAAAACTACCCGTAGATTCGGAACTAGTGACGGCCTCGGCAAAATCCCAAACAATGGAAAGCGTCTGGCGTCCAAATATGTGTTCGACCTTTTCCTGGTCAGCGTGATAGCGCCAGAGGCACAAAGATGAAGAACGACTTGAAACCCGGTCTAGGGCAAAGGCAAGAAGTGCCTTGACCACTGAATCGCATTCGGATGACTGAATAACTCTGCCAAGAGCGGCTAGTGATGTCTTTTGCCGAGCGGTAAACATGTCGCCCCATTCAATCATCCCGTACCGTTGAACACGGAATCCCAATGTGCCGATCGGTGGTAGTGGTTCGTTCGGTGCTACGCCATCTGGCATTTTATCAATGGTTTTTTTAGCTGCAAAAACAGCCGCGTAGTCCTTGGACGTTGGGAGCCGATAAAATCTGCCAGCATTTCCTTCGCGGAGTGTGACCACCGCCAGCATGATCGCCCCGCCTGCACGACAGCCTTTAGAATCGAAAATTATATCTGCTCCGCCTCGTTGTTTAGCGAGTTGAGAACGCACGCGCTCGGCGGGCAACACGGTATGGCAACATGGGCAAGTTGCGTTTGCCCTCGTTACTGTACCACTTGGAATCTCGTCTTCGTTGATCGGCGAGTCCGTGAACAACAATTTCCTTGCCCTCGCCGTCCGCGAGCTTGAAGTCGGCGTTGCCATAGCGCGGAATGTCTTCGAGCAGGGTCTTGAGGATGAGGCAGGCGACGGGATTGAGGTCGCTGGCAAAGGTTTCGCAACCGAGCCGCAGGGCTTCGAGCGGGATGGAGCCGCCGCCAGCGAACGGGTCAACGACGACGGGCGTCTCTTCGGGATGCGCGGCCTTGACGAGTCCCCGGCCAATTTCCAGATACAGGGCGTTGGCCGCGTGATCCCAATCGGCAAATTCGCCGATGAACGCGAGCAGGTCATCCTGCAACTCCGCGTCGGTCGTGAGGGCTTTGCTGTGGCGCTTCTTCAAGAGCACCCGTGCCTTGGTCTTGAAATCCGGCGGGCAATCGGCCTCGGTGGGTGCCGGCAGGAGCAGCCCCGGCAACACCGCCCGGCACGCCGCCAGGGGCCGCCGCGCCCACCACAGGTGCAGCGTGGACGGATGCCCATGCCGGATGGATTTCTCCCGCGCCGAGTGCTCGCTGACCTTGGCAATGGGAAAGTCAACTTCGATGAGGCGTTTGCAGGTGGCGGGGATCATCGGGACGAGGCGGGTAAAGTGGTTGAGAGAAACGTCTGCCCCGAGACCGGGCTGGGGCGATGATTACCGAGGTGGGCGAAGAAGCGTGAGGCGGTTGTTGGAGCGAGAAGTGGCGGCCCTCCTCGGCCAACTCTGGCCCTCATCCTATGGGCCTGGGCGCGGGGAAGGTAATTGACGTAGGAGAGCACCAAGGTCTGTCGGCACCGCGTGATGGCCACATAAAACAGCCGGCGCTGCTCCTCAAGTGCCTTTTCCTGACCCGCCAGGGGCTGATCCTGATCGACATGCGGCATCAAACCTTCGAGGCACCCTGTCACAACGACCAGATCGGTTGTCAGCCCCTTGGACTTGTGAAGGCTCATTACGCGCACGTAATCCACGTCGGTCGGCAGCTCCGGTTGGGCGATTGCGGAGCGCAGGTGTTGAACCAGGGCCAGCGCACCGAAATCCGGCTCCTCAATCGAGCCAGCCAGCGCGCGGAACGGTTCAGCCCAGTCTTGGCCGTCAGGATAGAGCGCATCCAGCAACGCCTGCCCACTAAGCCCCGTCAACGCTGCCAACTTCTGAGTAGGCGAGGTGAATCTCTCAAGAAGTTGGGCCGAGCGGGGGAGCGATGCCTGACCAGAAACGAGCTGTTCCAGGAACTGGCGTGGAGATTGGCCGGTTGCGCTGCATCGGTCTATGAGTTTCGCCCAAGGGAGCTGCCGCAATGAATCGCTGCCGAACCCGCACCAGCACCGTAGGGCAACCCGGTCATCTGGATCGGCCAGCAGGCAGAGCAAAGTGAACATCTCCTGCGCGGAGCATTCGGAAAGATCGTTGGGGTTACCGTCGAGTTCCTCCTCGTTGAAGAAGCTGTGTGCCGGAACCTGTAGATCTCGAAGGGCATTGCGGATAGCGTAGCCAAATTGCCTTCGCGGGGCGAGGACAAGCACGCTGCCCGGAGGCGCGGAGCCGCTGGCCACGCGGGATTGGATAAATCGAGCGAGTCCGCCTGCTTCATGGCCCATGTCCTGCCACTGGACGATGTGGACTTCGCCAGCGGGGTTGCCTGGAAACGGCGCGAGCTGTCGCCGTGAGTGGCCGGTCGAGTTCAGTATGAGGGCATTGGCCATTTGCACCACTGTCCCGGGGCAGCGGCGGCACTCGCTCAGATTCTCGTCGAGCGTGTCCGCATGGCACTGGCCAAACTCCTCAATGCCTTCGGGGTGGGCATACTTGAACGCGTAGATGGATTGGTTCTCGTCTCCGACAACCGTGATGGAGGCGTTGCCGGCAAGCAGGTCGAGCAACACCTGCTCGGCGCGGTTCAGGTCCTGGTACTCATCAACCAGGACATGCCGAAATTGAGTCCGTTCCTGGCAATTCGGATTGTTTCGCAGGTAGCTCAACGTCACCGGAACCAACTCACCAATGAGCATCGCTTGGTGGAAGCTGAGCCAGCGCATCAGCGCCTGGCTGACCCTGCGGTCGATGTCATCCTGCAACCACCCTGGATCGTCGGACTGCAATCTCGCCCAGGCCGCGCTGAAGGCGAGGAGGCGTCTGTTGCATGCCCGGACACCGCCGAATGCTCCTCCTGAGAGATCCTGGAGTAAGAACCGAGTCTCAAAATCCATCAACGGGCGAGGCGTCCGGCCGGTGATCGCGAGAACGGCAGCCTGACTTAGGATACTGAAACACACCGCGTGAAGCGTGCCTGCACGCACGTCGTCAACCCCAGGCGCGCCAAGCCGCCCAAGCTCCCGTTCCAAATCCTTGGCAGCAGTGCGAGTGAACGTCGAGACCAGGATTCTCCTTGGAGCCACCCCGGCCTGGATCAAGCGCAGAATCCGGCGCATCAGAGCGAATGTCTTGCCCGTGCCCGGGCCAGCCAGCACTCGCAACGGGGAATGTTCCGTCTGGGCAATCCGAAGTGTTGCACCCTCGATACCATCGCGCCAACTTTGTGAACCTGGCATAGGCATTTGGTCAGGGCTTGTACGCCGTCGCGTCCCCTCTCAATCGCATCGGCTGCATCATAGTGTTCATGTTTTGGTTTTGGGTCGGTAGTCGCGGCTGTCAAGGCAGGCGTCGTAGGTCGCGCGGTCAATGCGTATCCAGTCGGTGCCATTGATGCCGCGCCGATTGGGACTGGCCGGGCTGAACGGGAACGCAGATGCCATCTTAATCCAACGGCCTTGCAGGGCCGCAATTTTGCGAATCTCGTCGGCCACCTCGGACAAATCCTGATCCTGGCTGAACACAAGCGCCGCGTCGCAGGCCTGCTGATGAGCGAGGCTGATGACATCAATGGCCAGGCGCACGTCCACGCCCTTCTCCTGACCGACAAGAGCGGAATGGGTGGTCCCGTCAGGCAGGCGGACGGTTTGGAGCCGATAGCGGAGAAGTCGTGAAAAGGCGTGAACGCCTTCACGGGTGAGTTGGAGGAGCTTCGCCTGCCAGAAATGATTCCAGAACGGATTGTCGTCGGCGGACGGGAAGCCGGTATAAAATCGGGTTTGGTCGAGTTGCCAGCCCCGCGATTGGCAGACCCGCGCCGCCAACGCCTTTGGATCGTAATTGGGATATTTGTAGCCAAAGGCGGTCTTGGCGGCGTAAAAAAGGTTTTGGCCGTCAATGAAGGCAACTGCGCGTTTGATGGGAGGTTCAGCGGGCATGGTTCAAAAAGAAATAACCCCGTCCGGGCCTTTCGGCGTGTCGAACGGGGAGTAGATAAAATCTGGTCCGCCTGAACGGGAATAATCTATGCCTAGCCACCGGGCATTGTCAACCTCAAACCGGTTGAGCTTAAAAAGCTGTGCGCATCTCACAATCTTTGGAGGGGGTGGCTCTTGGTGATGATTTCACATTTGAGCTGGCGTGGGGAACTGGGTTAGTGGGGCATCAGTTTAGGGTGTTGGGGGACTTGGCGTGAGGGTAAAG
>JAJYHY010000034.1 GCA_021784555.1 bacterium | reverse complement strand
ATGCTGAAGGCCCGCCCGCCCGGAAGCCACAAATCAGTGAAATCGAGCAGATTATCCGTAAAGCCCGAGGCCCTGTCCAGAACGACCGGCGTTTGTTTGGGCACCGGGGCGTTGTGCCAGACATGCCACAGCTCGAGCCGCGTCGTGGCGGCGTTAAGACCGTAATAGGATGGCGGCTTTGGCCTCTGCGCCAGGATCAGGTCGGTCTCCATCGCGCCTTTGGTATAGGTCACGCGCAAGTCGGCGCTGATCGAGTCGAAGATGTCCTTATAGACGATCCGGTTGGGAGGGATGAGCTGGGCGGCGCAGTCCTTGACCGCCGCCAAACGGACGGCCTGGCCCGAAGCGGTATCGTGGTAATAGAGGGAAACGGGCTCGGTCTTGAAGCTCCGGCCTTTCCGGGACACAATCGTGATGGCGCCTTGCGCGTTCAAATTCCCGCTAAAATAGGCCTTCATGGAACCGCGGATAGCCGCCGCGGTTCCATCGGGCATCAGCTCGATCAAGTCCTGGCTCGGTTTCCAGACTCCATTTTCCTGGTAGTTCATGCCGGAACTGACAGCAACGAAGTTGTTTGGCTCCAGAACGCCTTCACCGGCAGTGTTGGTCCGCCAGACATAACCGCTCCACAGCGAGTCATCGGGTCCGATGGGCGACACGGAGTAATCCTCAAGGCCGGGCGTTTGGGAGAAGGCCGTGGCGGCGGCAGCCAAGGCTAACGCCGCGGCCAGGATAATAGAACTTGTGTTGGGGGGGGGGTACCCCTATTATTTATACCGTTTTTCATAGATTCGCCTTTCCTAACTTGTTTTTCAGACCTCCGCCGCTGGCGCCAAGGCTTGAGGTTCGGGCATCAACGCCTCGCCAGCACGTGCAGTGGCCTGACAGGATAGTTAGTTACCAAAAACGCGGCGGGACATCAATAAAAATGCTAAGATACTCTAAAGTACAAGCATGCTTAACCCCCAGCATAGGTAATGCTGATAGCGCTGCCCTGCGCAAGCCTTCCCGGCGTCGATGCCGGCTTTGCGTGCGGTTCCGGGCGTGCCATTCCGTTCGCGACCCCGGGCTTGCCGTCCGTTTTGCTCTGCGTGTTTCGCGTCTCCGCGGTTAATTAAGTCGGCCCCCCTGAAGGCCCCGGCCGCCCGCGCCGCCCGCGTGCGCGGCCGGGCAGCCGCTATTCGCACGGTAACCGCAGCCGTGCCGCGCATCCGGGCGCGTCCTTCCGATTCTCCAGCACCAGGCTGCCCTCATGGGCCTCAGCTATCTGACGCGAGAGCACCAGGCCAATGCCCGAGCCCGTCGGCTTGGTGGTAAAAAAGGGGACGAAGAGGTTTGTCGTGCTCGGCAGACCGGGGCCGGAATCCTCGACCCGGATTTCAAGCTCCCGCCCCAGCTTGGTCCAGATCACCTTCACCTCCGGCTTTTGGGCAGGACCCTGGCGAATTGCCCCGGCGTCGCCCTTGAGCACGGCATCGACCGCGTTGCGTAGCAAGTTGATCAACACTTGCTCCAATTGATCCGAATCCGCCTTGAGCGACAGACCGGGGCCGCGCTCGATGAGGATGGGCAGGCGCGTCTCGAGCCGGACGACTCGCTCCAACCAGGGTTCGATCTCGAACCACTGCTTGCGCGGCGGGGGCAGCCTGGCCAACTGCGTGTAGGCGCCCATGAACCTGCCGAGCGCCTCCGCTCGCGTGGAGATGACGCCCAGCCCCCGGGTCATGTCGTCCCGCCAATCCGCCGGGAGCCAATCCCTGGCCAGCAGATCCGTGAGACTGCCGGAAATGGATTTGATCGGGGCAAGTGAATTATTGATCTCGTGGCCCAGAACGCGAACCAGCCGCTGCCAGGCCTGGCGCTCCTCCTCTCGTAGCGCGCGGCTGACATCCGCCACCACCAGCAACTGGCACGGTTGACCGCCTTGCCAAAAGGTCCCGCGCCGCAGACTCCAGCGCCCCGTCCCGCCGGGGAAACTGGCCTGAACCACCCGTGCCGGGTCCCCTTCCAGGCACTCGGCGAGTTTCAGCTCCGCCGCCGTGCAGTTCAGCAGGCGCTCGGAGGGAGCGCCCAAGAGCCTCTCCCCCGCGCGATTTGTCAGTTTCAACTTCGGCGCCTCGTCGAAGGCGAACACGGCCACGTCAATCTCCTCCATGACCTTTCGCAAGAGGGCCGTTGCTTCCAAGGCGCCGAGGCGCTGTTCGTAGAGCAGGCGACTGAGCGTATTCAATTCCAGAAGGACTTGCCCAAGGGCGTCGCCCGGCAGCCCGCTGCTGGCGCGGGTGGAAAAATCTCCTTCTCTCAGGTTGGCCAGCAGGTTGGAGACCGTTTGAAGCGGACGGACAACCTTCGCCCTCAAGACAAAGGCCGCGCAAAGATAAAGGCAACCCAAGACCGCGGTCGCCCCCCAACGCAGGCCCAACTCCAGCCCTGAATGCCACAGCAGCGCCAAGGCCGCCGCCGTCCCCGGCAGGCTCCATAGCAGGGAGGAAAACAGGAAGTTTCTTTCGAACCCGAACGCGCGCTTCACAAGCCGTACTTCTCCAGCCGACGGTAAAAGGCGCTGCGGCTCAGTCCCAGGGCCTCCGCCGCCCGCAGAGCGTTTCCGCCGCAGCGGGCGAGTGTCTTGCGGATGAGAAACTCCTCCACCTCGTCCAGGCTCATGTTCTCCAACGGCGGCGCCCCCTGGAGCGGCTGCAGGCCCAGGTCATCGGGCCCAATCCATTCTCCCACGCACATCAGCACCGCCCGCTCGACCACGTGGCTCAACTCTCGTACGTTCCCCGGCCAGGTATGGCGGCCAAGCGCTGCCAGGGCCTCGGCGTTGAACCCCTTGATCGGTTTGCGGTAGCGCCCCAACTGCTCCTCCAGGAAATGCGCCGCCAGGCGGGGAATATCCTGGGTGCGCTCTCTTAGCGGAGGCAGGTGAATGGAGACCGTGTTGAGGCGAAACAACAAATCCCGCCGGAAACGCCCTGCCGCCACCTCGCCCGCAAGGTCCGCGTTCGTCGCGGAGATAACGCGGACGCTGACCCGCCGCGTTTGGGAGGAGCCGACCCGCTCAAATTCCCCCGTTTCCAGGACCCGCAGCAACCGCGCCTGGAGCGCCGGAGGAATGTTGGCTATCTCATCTAGAAAGAGCGTCCCCTCATCCGCCAGCTCAAACCGGCCCACGCGATCCGCTCGAGCGTCGGTGAAAGCACCCTTGACATGGCCGAACAATTCGCTCTCAAAAACGCCTTCAGAAAGACCGCCGATATTGACCGTGACCAGCGGTTTGGCGGCTCGCCGCGAGACCCGGTGCAGAGCGCGCGCCACCATCCCCTTGCCCGTTCCATTTTCTCCAGTAATCAGCGCATTGGCATCCGACGGACCGATTCGTTCGATCAACTGCAATACCGGCACCATCGCCGCCGACTCGGCGATGAGCTCCTCCGGCCTTTCCTGCCTTAACAACTGGTTCTCCGCTTCCAGGTTGCGGCCCCAGCGCAAGGCCGCGCGCAGTTCAAGCTGGGTGCGAATCGTCGCCAGGAGCCGGGCGTTGTCCCAGGGCTTCTGGCAGAAATCCTTCGCCCCTCGCCGCATGGCCTCGACGGCGGTCTCCACGCTGCCCCAGGCGGTCATCACGACCACGGGCAAGGTGCCGTCGAGCGCCTGAAGCCGGCCCAGCAACTCGAGACCTTCCTGGCCGGAGGTCGTGTCGCGAGCGTAATTCAGGTCCATCAGCACAAGGTCGTAATCTGCCTTGGCCAATGCTTCCAGAAGGCCTTCCGGCGACCTGACCAGCTCCGTCGTGTGACCCTCGCCTTTGAGCAAAAGCCGCAGTGCCTCCAGAACGTCAGCCTGGTCGTCCGCAATCAGTAGTCGCGCCATGGGTCAGTTCAGCGGAGCGCTACGCTTGTTTGGCGGCCAAGGGATTCCAAACCAGGGCAAGACCGAATCCATCGAAGTCTCTAAGATCGGTAGTAGCCCTCTCGCCCGTCCTGGCCAACGGCCAATCATTTCTATCGCTCTGCTAGGTGAGTTTGCCGCCAATTAGACCAAAAATCGCGCCTACGCCGCCGGTCACTATGGTCTTGCAATAGTCGAATAGATTCTGCTGCAAAGGATTCGGTTTATCAATAAACGCAAGGACGATCATTACTATTAAGCAAATCAAAGTGATTGCGAGACACGCGACAAAAACCATCTTAAAATGCGGTGAAGAGGTTGGAACTCGCGGAGACATATTCTTTCGTCAGGCAGGATTGGGCCGCGGCGAAAACATACCAGGCAAAAAATACTCCTTGGCTTTTGAATCAAGCGTTGCCTCCCTCGTCACGACGTCATCCAGCTTCGCGCCTTCAAACTTGGACCCGGAAACGAGCGCAGACCTTAGATTGACACCGGTTAGATCCGCATGCGACAAATCCACATCTACAATTCGCGCGTGCATTAGATTGACACCGGTTAGATCCGCATGCGACAAATCCACATCTACAATTCGCGCGCCCTCCAGGTTCGCGCCGCGAAGATCAATCCCATGCAAATCCACTCCTGAGAGATTTACGCCGGAAAGATCCACCTTTCCCCGTCTTGCTCCCGGGTACAGCACGTAAACGTCGTCTCCCTTGGACACATAAACAGAAGGCCGTCCGGGATTGAACAGGGAATCCGCAAAAACCTTCGCCGCTTGTTTCAGCAAGTTCATGCTTTAAGTATCCCAAGAAAACCGAGTCGCGTCAACTTGTTCCTTGACTTGCTCAATCGCGTTGGATGTTCGATGTTCGTTGTTAGTTGGTCGATGCCCGATGTTTTCCGCTTATCCGCCAAGGCATTCAGTGCGCGATGAGGTCTCAATCAGCCTGGGGTCGTGCCTCCGACCACTGCCGTTGAATTAGGGGGGATTCCCAGTTTCTTGCTCATGCTCATGCTCATGCTCTCTAAGTTGCTCTGGGGGAGCAGGATCATGAGCAAGAGCAACAGGAAGATGGGAGTAGCTCCTTTGCTTAATTCAATGCCAGTGGTGCCTCCGACCCGTGAACGAACTCGCGGTAGAGGCCGGCATAGACTCCCCCCTCGGCAACCAGGGATTTGTGGGTGCCGCGCTCGACAATGCGCCCTTGGTCCAGGACCAACACGAGATCGGCTTTGCGGATGGTGCTGAGACGGTGCGCCACGACAAACGCCGTGCGCCCCTCCAGCAACACCTCCAGGGCGCGTTGCAGCCGGGCCTCGGTAACGGAATCGATGGCGCTGGTCGCCTCGTCCAGGACGATGATCCGCGGGTCGGCCAGGAGCGCCCGGGCAAAGCAGATGAGCTGGCGTTGGCCCAGCGAGAGGGCGGCGCTGGTCTCGCCCACCTGCGTTTGCAGCCCGGCGGGAAGCGCCTCAAACAGGTCCAGACAATCGAGCGACCGCAACGTGGCGCACACGTCCTGAACGGTCGCCTCCGGGCGGGCGAACCGGACATTGTCGAGCACGGAGCCGGCGAAGAGGAAATTATTCTGCTGAACACTTCCCATCCGCGCATGGAGGGAGGGGCTTGTTACGTCCCGCAGGTCAACGCCATCGACCAACACCCGCCCGCGCAGCGGCAGATAGAACTTCTGGAGCAAGCCGACGATGCTGGTCTTGCCGCTGCCAGTGTGCCCGACCAGGGCGACGGTTTGGCCTGGCTGCGCCACAAAGGAAATGTCGTTCAACACGGGGCGCCCCGCCTCATACTCGAACCAGACGCCGTCGAATTGGACCTGGCCGCGAAGGGTGGTGAGGGCCTGCGCGGAAGGTGAGTCACTCCACTCTGGTTCCAGGTCGATGAGCCGGAAGAGGCGTTCGGCGCCGGCCATGGCGCTCAGTGCCTGGCTGTATTGGTTGCCGATGACCTGGATTGGCTCGAAAAAGAAGTTGGCCAGGAAAAAGAACATCACCAGGTCGCCCACGTCTATATGCATCGTCCCCCGCCAGCAAAGGGCGCCGTAACCGCTGAGCAGGGCGGTGACGCCCAGGAACAACTGGCTCTTCATCTGCAACAACGGAATGAACACCGCGGAGGCGTGCGCCACACCGACATTGTTGTCGCCGTGGGCGTTCACCAACTTCCGGAAAAAGCCCGCGTTGATCTCCTGGCGCACAAAGGCCTGGGTGACGCGGATGCCGCCGACCGACTCGGCGAGGGTCGAAGCCAGGCGGCTCCAGGTTTCCTGGAGCTTGCGCAGGCGATGGCTGACCTCGCGGCGGTAACGCTCATTAACGACCCAGATGACCGGCACCAGGACGAGCATCAGCGAAAAGAGTTTCCAATTGTAGCACGCCATCAGAATCGCGGCGACGAACATCTGCACCGCCTGGATGGTAATGACAAAGGCCACGTCCTGAACCGCTACCCGGATGCTCTCGATGTCGGAGGTCATCCGGCTGATGATGCGCCCAAACTTCGTCTTGTTGAAAAACGACATCGGCAGCGTCGTAAGCTTCTCGAAATACTGGCGCCGCATGTCGTGCGCCACGGCTTCGCCCAATTCGAGGGCAAACCGCTGGCGAAAATGCAGGGTGAGAAGCATGAGCAGAACCAGGGCGAGATAAATTGCCGTGTGAAAAAAGATGCCGGGCAGATTTCGGCCCGCGATAGGGCCGTTGATCGTCCAACCGATCATCCATGCCAGCACCGGCAGTTGCAGGCCCCGGGCAAAGGTCAGCACGAAGAGCCAGTTCCGCCGCGCCGCGTAGGGTCGCGTGTACGTAAAGATGCGGCCAATCAGGCTCGCCTTCAGAGGGGCGCGGTCCGCCTCACGGTCTTCTTCCAGGGGGCGGAAGAAGGTGATGGCCTCGCGCGCCTTATCCAGCGCCTCCGGGTCGAAACGTGCCTGAGCGCGCCTCGCTGCAACTGAGTTAAAATGGCTTTGATGACGGGTCACGCTCTTACTCCTCGCAGCAAACCCGGACGCCGTCCAGCGCAACCTCTTCCCCACCCCGGAGCGGACGCACGACCGAATTCCGCCGTTCGCCCATTTTTGGTCGTGCTCCGATTTTTGCTTGCCCGAGCAACGCTCGATTTGATAATGTCGGGCATGGATAATGAAGGAACCTTAAGTCTAGCCGCTCCATTCACATTACAACCCAAAGGATACACCATGAAAAGAGTTTTCCCGTTCGCACTGGCCGCTGTCTGTTTGTCCCTGCACGCCGCCGACTCGAGTCCTAAGGCAAGCGTCACGAGCGCCATCAAGTCTCTCTCCGATCAACCCAACTATAGTTGGAAGACCACCGTCGAAGTGCCTGAGGACAGCCGCTTCCGCCCCGGTCCCACTGAGGGCAAGACCGAGAAGAGCGGTCTTACGTATCTCGTCATGCACTTTGGAGACAACGCGACCGATGTCGTTCTAAAAGGAAAGAAAGGGGCGATCAGCCGCGAGGGGGAAGGCTGGCAGTCGCTTTCGGAGTTGGAGGACAGCCAGGGCCCCATGCGGTTCTTTGCCATTCTCATCCGGAATTTCAAGGCGCCTGCGGCAGAAGCTCGCCAACTGGTTTCCTGCACCAAAGAGACAAAGCAAACTGAGCCTGGGGTCTATTCCGGCGATCTGACGGCTGATGGCGTCAAAAACCTTGTGACTTGGCACCGTCCAGGCGGGGGCGAGGGGCCCGAAGTCAGCAATCCGAGCGGCTCAGTCAAGTTCTGGCTCAAAGACGGCGCCCTCACCAAGTACCAGTTCAAGGTCAAAGGCACGATGGACTTTAATGGCAACGATTTTGACCTCGATCGCACCACCACGGTCGAAATCAAGGATGTGGGGACGACAAAGCTCACCGTGCCTGAAGCCGCCAAGAGCAAAATGTCCTGAAGAACTCAAAGGACTGCGCTTTTTCGGCTCGCGTCAGCTTAGCCAGGATTTCTTCCGCCGCTTCCAGTGCGCTCATAAGACCGGAGAATTATACATGAGCGGCTTCGGCAAGAAAGGCGCTTACGCCGTTGGCCTCAACAAGCGATGATCTTGGAGAGACGCACGACGAGGTCCCTGAGCCCTTCGGGTGTGTTGCCGCCGGGCTGCTCGGTGATTGCCCAGCCATGGTAACCGACATCATCGACGGCCTTCATCACTGCCGGCCAGTCGTCGTCCCCTTCGAGCAGCTTGACGTCAAAGCCTTTCCAGAGGCCTTCGTTGTCCCGCTTCTTGCGGCTGTACTCCTTGATATGGAGCTTTTGGATGCGCTGGCCGAGGATGCGAATCCACTGTTCCGGCCAGCCGAAGTTGACTTCATTGCCGACATCGAAATGCCAGCCGACAGCCGGGCTGTTGAATTCATCAACGAATCGGGCCGCTTCGAGCGGGCTTAGGAGGAAGTGGTTCCAGACATTTTCGACGGCGATTTTCACCCCGAGCTCCTCCGCCAAGGGAACCGCTTTGCGGATCTCCGCCTGCGATCGCTGGTAGGCCTGGTCGTAAGACACCTGCTTGGTGACCACCCCGGGCACCAGCAATATCGACGTGGCGCCGTAGGTCTTGGCGTCGTGCAAGGTGTGCCGCAGAGCTTCCAGTCCTTCCTGGCGGACGGCGGGATTGGGATCGGTGAGCGGCTTGCTCCAATGATAAACCCCGCACACGCTCGGAATCACCAGGCCGGTTTCGTCCCGCGCCCGCAGGACTTCCTCCCGGTCCATGTGGCTGTTCACCTCGACCCCTTCAAATCCGGCCTCCTTGAGGGCTTTCATCTTTTCAAGCACGGAGCCTTTTACGCCAACCGTGCCCCAAGTGATGCCCTTGCCCAGATGGCGCTTAGCCGGGGCGTCGGTCGATGTTGTTTCCTCGGCGCGCAATGCCGTAGGCGCCAGCGCGGCCAATGTCAGGGCGCCTGACCCGGCTTTAATGAATTCGCGGCGGTTCATGCGAGTAGCTCCTGGGGTTCAAACTAGCGGGGTTTCGCCCGGCACTGCCATGGGCCGAATGGGGAGCTTCATGTCCCAGGTCAGATTGTCCGGAACAAGTTTCTGCTGGGAATTCAGGGCCTCTTCCCAGGTAACTTCCTTGCCGGTGTAGGCGGCGATGCGGCCCATCAGGCCCATCAGCGTGCTTTGGGCCATCCAGTGGCCGTCGTTGATATGGTTGCCGCTTCGGATGCTGGCAAACAACTCGTTATGCTCGACCTGGTACATGTCGCTGCTCGGCCCGTGATAGCGCCAGAACATCTTTCCATCACGTTCGAAGTAGGGCGCCTGCCAGCCGGGGATCTTGCCAAAACCGTTGGAGGCCATGATGTAATCGGAGTTCTCGGAAAAGGTGTTGGAGACCTGGCGCTGGCCGACGAATCCGCGCACCTCATTGGGGAACTCATAAACCACAAACATGTGGTCGAAGATGTTGCCCTGGTTGTTAGGTATGCCGCGCCCGCCGACGGCCACGGCCTTGAGCGGGTGCTGGTCTTTCAAGGCCCAGGCGACTTTATCGACGCTGTGGCAGCATTGTTCGACATAACCGTCTCCACAGAGCCACACAAAGTTGTACCAGTTGCGAAGCTGCCACTCCAGGTCGGTGTAATCCGCCGGACGATCGCTGGCGGGGGGCATCGGCCTGACCGGGCCGGTATAATAGGTGGCATAGATGGCGCGAATGTCGCCAATGGCCCCTTCGTGGATGCGCTTGTAGAACTCACGCCGCGCGAAATCACGCCGCCAGCAGAACCCGGCCACCAGGGAAATATTCTTCTCGGGGACGAGGTTGGCCGACTCCATCACCGAGCGGATGCCGGGGACATCCGTGGCCATCGGTTTCTCGCAGAAGATATGTTTGCCGGCCTCCACCGCCGCCCGGAGCATCACCGGACGGAATCCGGGCGGGGTGGTCAGGATAACCACGTCCGAGATTTCAATGACCTTCTTGTAGGCGTCCAGGCCGATGAAAGATGTCTCCGGAGTCACCTTGACTTTGTCCGGGTGCTGCTTTTTGAGGATAGCGAGGCTGCGCTGGAGTTGGTCATCAAAGACATCGGCCATCGCGTGGAGCACGGTGTCTTTATCGGCATCGAGCGCCTGGCTGGCCGCGCCAGTACCGCGGCCGCCGCAACCGATCAGGCCGACCCGGAGCGTTCCGGTCGCGCCTTGGGCGAAGAGTTTTTGCTGGAGGATAGCTGGGGCGGCCAAGGCGCCGCCGACCAAAGCTGAGGTTTTAAGAAAATCCCGGCGTGTAGTGACATTTGGCGTATTCATAACGAGTATTGCGTCCATAGTGCGCCTGGGGTGGGCAAAAAGTAAACACCCAAATTGAGGCGTTGGGGTCAGTCCTGCATCTTTTTCCGCGACGGTGGAAGGGGAAGTGGCGGCAAAAAATGCAGGACTGACCCCGATGGCGCACGACAGAATTCTTCGAGTGGCTGAAATCACACGGCCTTTCGCGCCCATGGTATAGTGGTTCATATATGCGAGAAGGGTCTCACCTTTGTTTCCTTGGTTTTCTTCTGTTAACCCGCTTGGCCCTCGCGGTTCGCGCCGGGAAGGATCATCGGCGCGAGCCCGTGGGCCAGTTTGATGTCGTGCAAGCGCGTTTGTACACCAAGAAAACGAAGGAAACGAAGAATTTTGTCGTGCGCCCTGACCCCGACGGCTCGCTGAAATTGAGTTGTTTTTGGTGTATATTTTGGTGTATAAGGAGGCGCTATAGCACATGCGATTTCTGATGCTCAACTGGCGCGATCCAAAAAACCCGCTGGCCGGCGGCGCTGAACGGGTCACGCAAGCTTATTGGACCGCTCTCAAGGAGCACGGCCACGAGGTCTATTGGTTTGCCAACGATTTTCCGGGTGCGGCGCCGGAGGAGGTCATCCAGGGTATCCAAGTGGTTCGAGGTGGGGGGCGCGGCTCTTCGGTCGTGAAGGCGGTGCAGTGGTATCGGCGGCAGAAGCCCTTCGACCTCGTCGTTGATCAGCATCACGGCGTCCCTTGGTTTGCGCCCTGGTGGTGCGGGACAAACTGCGTGGCGTACCTGCACGAGGTCCTTGGCCCGATCTGGGGGACGTTTTACTCATGGCCCTTGGCCACCATCGGGCGGTGGCAGGAACGATTCATGCACGGCCTCTACCGGAAGATACCCTTCTGGGTAGGCTCCGAATCGACTGAGAGAGCGCTGCGCCGGCGGGGTGTCCGCGATGTAACCGTCATCCATTATGGCATTGACCTCGAGCCGCTCTCCCAGCTCGAACCCAAGCCGCTCGCGCAGCCTCTGGAGTTGATCGCCGTCTCGCGCCTGGCCCCCAACAAACGCATCAGCCACGCCGTCCGGACGGTGAAAATCCTGCTCGATCGCGGGGTCCGTGCCCGGCTGACCATTGTCGGAGGTGGAGTCTTCGAGAGTGTCCTGCGCGACCTGGTCAACCGGCTGCAACTGCATGAAGCCGTAACCTTTGCAGGACTCCTTTCCGAAACTGAGAAAGACCGTCGGCTTCGCCAGGCGCACCTCCTCGTCCACACTTCCGTCCGGGAAGGGTGGGGGCTGAACGTGCTGGAAGCCAACGCCATGGGAACCCCGGCGGTGGTGTACCCGGTCGATGGACTGGTAGATTCAACCATTCACGATGAGACTGGGCTGGTCACCCGCGAGGAAACACCGGAGTCGGTCGCCGACGCCATCCTGAAACTCCTCGAGACGCCGGACCATTATGAACGGTTCCGCGTCAAAGCCTGCGAGCGCACGCGGGCCTTTCACTGGAGCCGAATTCTTCCCCCCGCCTGCGATTGGCTGGAAGACAGGGCCGCTGGGCGCGCACCTCCGAGGAAGCGCGAACCTCTGGCCGAACCAATAGCTGCCAAGTAGATGCTTCATGATGAACATCCATCATCTGGAGCTGTTTTGGAGAAGTTCTTGGGCGAGGAGCAAATTGACTTGGCGGCGACTTTGATTGAAAACAAACTATCACCACAAAACTCAGTTGGGTTTTACGGTCAGGCGGCCTTTTGGAATAGACGGCAGACTGTTTTCGGGAAGTCGGGCAGGGCGATGAGCCGCCGGATTTGTGAAGGGACTTTCTCCACTGAACTCTGAGCGGCCCGAAATTCCTGGCGCACCGTTTCGATGTCAATTTGGGCGAAGCGTTCTTCGAGTGTGGTTTGGCCGTTGAGCAGGATTTTGAGGTAGCGAGGGTTTTGGAGATTTCGCACCAAGGGGGTGTCGGCGATCATGCTTTGCAGGAATCGGCTGATGGAGTTCTGCCCGGTTCGGCGGCGGGCGCCGTGGCGCCAATCGCGAAAGAAGCGCTCCAGGATGTTGTTGGTTCGCTGAGGCTGGATGAAGATGAGGCGCACGCCGCTGGGAGCGGACACGGGCAATGGGTCGGCAAAGAGCTTATCCCAGTATTTGTCGATCTGCCCGACCATGGCTTTCCAGTGGGGACTGGAAGCATAATCGGAGCGGGAGGTTAATTGCTGGCGAAAGTGCTCGACGGCCCTTTGCATGGGCGCCATGGCCACGGGGTCGCTGCCCGAGTTGAGGCCCGCCGCGCCATCGACTTGGGCAATGCGCATGGCCTGGCGCAATTGGTCGAACACTTCCATCTTAGGGGCGACCCGCTCCAGCATTCTTGGCAGGCCCGCATCGGCGGCGGTAGCCTTCATGGCGCAGGAGGGCTTGAAGAGCGGCTTGTTGTCCGCCCACTGGCCGCGCAGGTGGACGTCTTTGATTTGCTCCAGTTTCTGATCCATGACCTGGAGCCGCCTGGCGAACTCCACGTGAGGCCGGTCAAAGGGGAAGCCGTAGCCATCACCCTGGGCCTTGCCCTCCAGCACCCACTGGATCAGGGCATAAGCGCAGAGCAGCGGAAAGCTCTCCAGCCGCTCCGCGGGCAGAGTCTGAGCCTGCACGCTGCCACAAAAACTCTCCACCCCGCCGGGGAGTGAGTCGATGACGCTTTTGAGGCGGCGAGCCTGACGGAGCAGGCGCTCGGTGGCGCCGAGCTGGCGCAATCGCTGGCGGATGGTGTCGTAGTCGGCTTCCAGCAAGTCTTTGCCCAGGTCGCGCAGGAAATGGAAGTGGCAGATGAAGTCGGGCAGGCCAGGAAAAACCTGCTCGATGGCGGCCAGGATGCCGGCGCCCATGTCGTGTACCGCGGCCAGGGGCACGCCGTAGCGGCGCTTAATCTCTTGCAGGAAGGGGACGATCTGCTCGGTCTTCTCGGAGGGCAGTTTTACGTTGCCCAGCACGATTTGGGAGAGGGAGTCCAGGCTGCTCATGAGCCGGAGCCCGCCGCCCTGGCCGGTGCCATCCAGGTGAAGGATGTAGCCGCCCTGGGCGCGCATGGCTTGCTGGAGGGCGGGCGCCGACTCCCGGTGAGCCAGGGCCAGATACACCACACACTTCCGGGCCAGGTAACCCACCTCACTGAGGCTGAGGTTCACACGCCGTCCGTGCAGTTCCTCAACGATTTCCTCCGCTTGGCGGTGGCGCAGAAACAGCGCCTGGCCCACAAAGACCAGCACGTCATAGCCAAAGACCCCGCCCGCGGGCGCCAATCGGTCCAGGGCCTGTGGCCCGTAAATGGTGTCGTTATCGCAACGCCCGCAGTGCAGGAAGATTTGGCGGGCGGTGAAGCTGCCCAGGCTCAGCGACCCAATGCCCCGACACTGAGTCTTGTAAACGCGCAAGGGCGCCTGGCAGGTGGGGCAATGGCTTTGGGTTGGACCAAAGGACAAGGTCGGCGGGTGGGCAAAGAGGCAGAGCGGGGAACTCTCGCGCGCCAAGCTCCGTTGATAATCCTGGAGCAGGCGGAGCGTTTTCAACTCGGTGCTCCGGGCGTTTTTTTTAAACCGTGCTCGTGGAAGAACCGCTCGATGGCCTCGGGACTCACGGCCACCTTTCGCTGTTCTTGGAGGAGGGCGGCGAGGTCCTGGAAGTTCAGGGCGGGGTTTTTGATGTATTCGACCAGGACCCAAAGGGCGGTTTGAGTGTTCAGTGGGCCGCTGGTTTCGGAGGGCAGTGGCGCCTGCTGGCGCTGGTGACGGTTGAGGGCGGGGTCGGCGGCCAGGTAACGGAATTGGCCGGCGAGTTGGAGCCGGTCCACTCGGCCGGCCTGGTGCAACTGGGTGAGGACGGCGTGGCAGGGGTGCTGCAACTTCTGGCTCAGTTGGCCGGCGGAGAGTCCGCTGGGGCTGCGGGCGATCAGGCGAGCGAGGGTGCGGGTGAGGCTGCCGTGCCTGGAGAAACCGATGCCTTTGAAATGCCAGAGTCCATCGCGGTCGAAGCGCGGGGAGTCGCGCGCGGTGTACCACTGGCCGTTGTGGGTATAGCTTCGGAAATAGCCGACCTGCTTGAGGAAGCGGCGCACGGAGATGAGGGCGTAGTCCAGGCTCTGGGCCAGTTGGTTGAGGCGCCAGCATTTGCGACGCCGGAAGAGTTTTTGGAGGCGGTCGGTGGGAAGGGCGGGGTTAGGCATGGAGGATGATAGAGTATAAACCAATCGAGTTTATATTTTATACTCTATCACCCATTTGGGCGGTGTCAACGGAAAGGAGTGTCGGGACTGAGTGAATCGAAAATTCCGGCAACCACCACGGGGAAAAGGGCTTACGACTCCAGAAACTTAAAGGCGGATGGGCGGACCGCAGGGCGCTGGGCAGCAAAAGCGAGCAAGTATTAAGTCAGTCACTCGTCGTAACTACTTGTCCATCAACGGCCCAACTGACTTTTGCGACGATAGTTTACGACGCCACGCGGCATAGCACCCGAGGCGGCATAATTTGGTGGAGAATGATCTCCGGCCTTCTGCCCTCGGACGCCGCCGTTGGTTATTCATTGGCCATCCCCAGGCGGGTTGGCGCAGTGCGGTCATTTACACGATTACACGGGCGTCACCAACCAGGACGTGCGCAAGGCACCGCTTCCCATTGAAGCGCTGGCCCAATTCTCCAGATTCGTGGGTGGTTCGGTGATTATGGCCCACAACGGTCATCGGTTCGACATTAAGTTCCTGGAGGGAACCTGTCGGAGACACGGCGGGCCGACCCGCCCCGTTGAATCTATCGACACCATCGCTTTTTCGCGGCGGCTATTCGGGACCGCCACAGGCCCTCGCCCCTTTGGTTCGGACGGGCCAACATCACATTTTCAAGAACCGAAACCAGCGAGATGAGTCGCAGATCTTGAAACGTCCGGGCAATGCCCAACCGCTCAATCTTGTGCGCCGGCAACCCGCTCAACTCACGCTCCCCAAGGAAAAACCGGCCACCATCCGGCTTCAGACATCCGGTCAGAGAGCTAGAGGCTGGGCTCGCCCGGCGGGATAGGGACTGATTCGTTATGTGCGTTGACCTGGGCCAGGATCTCGTCGCAAGTGGTCGCCGGCTGCAGGCGCTCGGCCCAAGAACGACCGGGATGAATGACGTCCCAAGAGGGCTTCCTGCCGCTGATTCGCCCTCTCCCGGGATCGTGATTCCCGAAGCCTTCCACTACTACGTTCCACAGGGGCTTGAAATGGCTGATGAGGAGGCTTTCGGCCAGCGGAATGAACACTTCATCGACGACCAGCCAACGGCAGCGGAAGTCCTCTGTGCTCAGGTTCCCAGCCGCACCGATGGAGTCGCCGTGGTCGCCGAGGCGGTTTGAGAGGGCGTAGCCGTGTGGGACGTCGAAGCCCTCCAGGCCCTTGCGCCCGCCAGCCGGGATGGCCTTGCCGACGTAAATCGGCTGCGCAAAGCGGCTCTGCCTGTTAGCGGCGGCGACCTTGGCGTAGGCGGGAAAAGGGCCGGTGTAGTAGATGGCGTAAATCCCCGCGCCCGGGAAGCGTGGCGGAGGTAGCTTTTCGGGCGACTGGCTCAGCAGCTTGGAAACGATGCTCGCCGCGAGGTTTCGCTTGCTCAGGGGGTTGTACGGCGCCGAATCTTCCATCACTGGTTCCTGGCTTGGCGGCGGTGGTGTTCGTGGAGAGTGTTGGCGACGCTTGCGGCCACCACCTTCGCCAGGGTCACCGGGACAGCATTCCCGATTTGCCGCATGCTTTCCGTCCAGGAACTTGGGAAAATGTACCAGTCGGGGAATGTCTGCAGGCGGGCGCTTTCGCGAACGGTGAAGTAGCGCAGAGAGCCGTCCGGCAAGGCAAGCATGTTCTCTCCCCCGGGGACGCCGTGGTCGCCAGCCTTGAGGGTCTTCGCCGGGGAGTCCATTTCGCTGCCGGTGTGGCCAGCGTAGCGGCGGGCGCCTGGTTGGAATCTGTGGTTTGGGATGCGTGAGGCCTCGGGGGCTTTAGGGTCGGGAAGGCCGGCGAGGGCATCGCGAACGGTGCGCCATCGGGCGGTGAAGGGGAGAGTCTCGGTGTTGGCGAGCATGCGCTGAGCTTCGGGCGTCGGTGTGGTGCGCTGGGCCTTCGGAACGTGGTGCTCGTCCCAGTACGTACCCGTGAGCCACTTGGCCGCGCGGAGGGCGTCACGGGAGTGGGTTGCCTGGGGAAAGCTCCAAGGTTCCTGAATATCCCACCGGAATCCGACAATCACGACGCGCTCACGGTGCTGTGGGACGCCGAAGTCGCCGGCATTCACCTTCTGGAAGATGACACGGTAGCGGAGGCCGTTCTCGCGGCCGCCTGTATGATGTTCCTCGAGCGTGGCGAGGTGGTCTGCCCAGGGCTGCCCGTCGCGACGCACGATCTCGGGGTACTGAAGCTGGAGGATCACGTAGCCGAAGTACTTGGCGAACGATTTGCGGAGCAGTCCGCGGACGTTCTCGAAGATAAAGGCTTCGGGGCGGATAGTCCTTACAACATGGACCGCGTGCGGGAACATGTCGCGCGCGTCGCGATAGCCTTGGTGCTTGCCTCCAATCGAGAACGGCTGGCAAGGC
Source organism: bacterium (assembly GCA_021784555.1). Lineage (GTDB taxonomy): Bacteria > Verrucomicrobiota > Verrucomicrobiia > Limisphaerales > UBA8199 > JAJYHY01. The sequence continues at coordinate 21,660 of JAJYHY010000034.1, read as the reverse complement.
GGACCGCCCGAAACCAACTCCACGCGGTCTTGCCACCGCGTAAGGTCCACATAGCGAACATCCCTTGGGAAGAGATGGAGGTCTGATCCCATGCCATGGTGCCAGTTTTCACGCAAGGTCTCGCAGGAATCCGGGTCTCGCTCCACGACAGCGACGGGGTTGAACCCGGCCTCATGCAAGCCGAGGGCTAGTCCGCCGCCACCGGCGAATAACTCGATGGTGTCCATCGGTTGCCTTTTACCCTTTCCGGGGGCGCTGATCAAGTGCGAGTTGCAGCCTCCGGATCGTCGCGGCTGGGCGCGCCAGGGAGTGTTCCCAGATGCGGAGCACACGCCAGCCCCGCTGGCGCAGCAGACGCCGGACCTGCCGGTCACGTTCCTTGTTGCGGGCGATCTTGGGGTTCCAGAAGGCGGTGCGAGACCTTGGCATCCGGCAGTGGCGTGGGCACCCATGCCAAAAGCAGCCGTCGACGAAGACCGCAAGACGGGCAAGGCGAAACGTGAAATCAGGCCGGCCCGGCAGCGCCTGGTGGCGGCGCCAGCCGGTTACGCGGGCGGCGCGCAGAATCGAGGCGAGCTTCAGCTCCGTGGTCCTATTGCCGCGCGATTTAACGGCGGCCATCACCTGGCTGCGCTTGGCTTTTGTGAGTACGTCGGCCACGCCACGACATTAGCCGGTGAGGCACGGGTTGTCATCTGAGGATCATCCACGAAGCGGGTTTACCGGGCGCTTATCCGGGGCGCAAGATGGCACCAAATCGCCCGCTCGCCTGCATTGGACGCTCGGCAGCGGCGCCAGACTGCGGAAAGCTCCGCTCGATGACCCCATCGGGGGGCGTTCCTCGCACTCTCGGGCTTTGCAAAACGAGCCCGCTGGGCAACTTCTCCGATGCATAGCGCCGCCTCCCGACGCAAACGAATCGCCAGCGCCGCCCCCCAAAATCCCTTTTTTACAGGTACACCTCTCGCAGCCTGGATTCATCCTTCAGCGCATCCGCCGGGCCGGCAAACGAAACCCGGCCCATCCGCAGCACATAGACCCGCCGGGCGATCTTTAAAACCTCGCGGACCTTTTGCTCCACAATCACCACCGTCTTATGCGAATCCTTGCTGATCTGCTGTACCCTCCCCAGCGCCTGGGAAACCAGCGGCGGCGCCAGGCCCAGCGACGGTTCATCCAGCAGCAGCAGCCTGGGCGCCAGGATCAGCGCGTTGCCTAACGCGAGCATCTGCTTCTCGCCCCCCGACAACGTCCCCGCGCGCTGTTTCAACCGCTCCTTCAACGCCGGAAACAGGCCGAACACGCGCTCCATGCCTTCGCGGACGGCCTGTTTTGTCGGCAGCGTGATACCGCCCATCTCCAGGTTTTCACGCACGCTCAAATCCGTAAACACCCGGTTGCCCTGCGGCACGTAGGCGGCGCCGGCATGAAGCATCTCCCGCGGGGTGGGTTTCCGTCTTTTTACACCATCCCAATAGACTTCCCCCTGCCAGATCGGAATCATGCCAAACACGGCCTTCAGCAACGTGGATTTCCCCGCCCCGTTGTGGCCGATGAGCGCCACGACCTCGCCGCCCTCAACTTCAAGGCTCACGCCGTTGAGCACCTGCTTCTTTCCGTAGCCGGCGACCAATCCTTCGACCCGAAAAATCCCGTTCTGGTTTGCTTCCGCCATCACTCAACCTCAACTTCCTCACGCCACGTACGCCTCCATGATCTCTGGCCGCTCCAGCACTTCCGCCGGTTTTCCCTGGGCAATGACCCGGCCCTGATCCATGACAATCACCAAATCCGCCACCCGCCGCACCGAGGCGATGTCGTGCTCAATGAAAACAATCTGCTTGCCCGCATCCCGGAGCTGGACCATCAAATCCAGGATTTTTGAAACCATCTCCGGGTGAACCCCGGCCACCGGCTCATCCAGCAAAAGAATCTTTGCGTCCGTCGCCAGGCAACAGGCCAACGTCAGAAGCTTCTGTTGGCCGTATGACAATTCGCCGGCCATTTGGCTTGCGGCGGCGCCGAGACCGACAAATTCCAGCCAGCGCATCGCTTCTTCGTAATTGCGCCTTTCCTCCGCCGCAACGCCGACGCGAAACAGGGCGCGCAGCAGGCCCTCGCCTTTTTGGTTCGGACGCGCCAGCATCACGTTCTCAAGAACCGGGACCTGCGCGATTAGGCGCAGATCTTGAAACGTCCGGGCAACGCCCAGCCGCGCAATCTTGTGCGCCGGCAAACGGCTCAACTCACGCTCCCCAAGGAAAAACCGGCCACCGTCCGGGTTCAGAAAACCGGTCAGCACATTAATGAGCGTCGTCTTGCCCGCTCCGTTTGGCCCGATAATGGCGACAACGCCGGATGCCGGAAACTCCAGCGTCAGATCCGACAACGCGCGGGTGCCGTCAAATGACTTGCTCAAATGCTCGCAACGCAGGTTCACTTGCCAAAGCTGTATTTGCCGACCAGTCCGCGCGGCCGGAACATCATCATGATGACCAGCAAGCTGCCATAAATTATTTGGCGCAGGTTGGCGGCAACGGCATCCGGCAGGCCGACGAATCGCAACGCCTCCGGCAATGTCACCAGCACGAACGCGCCGACCAGTGGGCCCAGCAGGGTGCCCGCCCCGCCTATGATCACCATGGAAATAATGAGGATGGATTCCATGACCGTGAAACTGCTTGGGTCAATGTAAGTGATATAACTCGCGTAAAGGCTGCCCGCCGAGGCCGCAAGCGCCGCGCTGACGGCAAACGCCGTCATCTTGAAGTAAAGCGTGTTCTTGCCAACCGCCTTGGCAAAAACCTCATCCTCGCGAATGGCGTGCAACACCCGCCCAAAAGGCGAACAAGTCAGCCGCCAGACCACGAAATACGCGAAACACGCGAAAGCAACAGCCAGAATCAGGAAATCCAGATGGGTCGTCACGTGCCAGCCGAAAATGACGGGTCGCGGGATGCCGGGAATGCCCAATGGTCCCTGCGTCAAACCCATCCAGTTCTTGAAAATGCTAAATAGAATTACCTGGAAGGCGAAGGTGGCGATGACGAAATAATCGTCGTGTACCCGCAGTGACGGCAGAGAAACAACGAGGGAAATTGCAACGGCCACAGCCACACCGGCCAGATTACCTACAAGAAATGGAACTCCGGCTTGGACTGCCAATAACGCCGACGTGTAAGCACCCAGGCCGTAAAACGCGGCGTGAGCCACGGACAAAAATCCTGCCCGCCCCACCAAGACCTCTAAGGAGACTGCAAGAATGTTGTAAATGCAAACCAACGTTAAAATGTGCAAGACGTATTGCATCAAATCGTTGCTTTCTTAACAGGTCTGTTTGAAAAACCCTGTGGTCTTAACAGCAAGAAAAACAAAAGGATAATGAAGACAATCGCGCTTTGCCACTGAGTCGGCAGCCAAATGATGCCGAAGTTTTGGGCAAAACCGATCAGTAAAGCTCCGCAAACGGTGCCGAGGAAAGTGTTGCCGCCAATTATCACAGCCACCATTGCCAACATCATCGGGTTCATACCCATGGTTGGAACAACATCCACATTCAAAGCTGACAAAACTCCTGCCAATCCCGCCAAACCATAGCCGCAACCAAAAGCCAACGTCGTTGTGCGTGCCGGACTGATTCCAACACACTGCGCCAGAAAGCGGTCATGCCCAACGGCCCCCATAGCCCTGCCAGTTGCGCTGTTTTTGAGATAAAGGCGAAGGATGATTACGAGAATCAATGCAGTGGTAATCTGTAGAACCTGTGCCGCAGTAATTCGCGCTCCCATGACCGCAAACGTCTTCCATGCATGAGTTGCAGCGATGCTCATGGCTGCGTCACCAAAGACAAGAGAAAGAATGTTTTGGAGCAGCACGTATGCACCCAACGACGCGAGCAAGAGGACGAATGCACTTGTCCCGGTTCGTTGCATCCGGCGAAATACGAGAACGTCAAGAATTATCCCTAGAAAGGCCGAGACCAATACTCCAGCGGCGGCTGCAAACCACAGGTTACACCGGACCTTCTGCGCCAAAACAAAGGCAGTATAAGCGCCAATCGCAAACGCCGCGCCATGGGTAAAGTGAAAAAAACGAGCCACCGAAAATGGCAGGAAGAAGCTGACGCCTGCGAGCACAACAACCGAGGCCGAAATGATGGAATTGACAATTATTTGCTCATTCATCCGCCACCTGCCACTGCGGAGAATGCCTCAACTTCCCTTGAGTTGACAAGCATACTGCTCGTGGCATTTGGCCTGGCTTCCAAGATAGCCAGCAAATCAAAGGCCGCCTGGATCATTTCAGCGGTGATGCGCTTTTGTCTGTCCAGCGAATCGAAATCATCCTTGTGACTGGCCGCATTTCCTTCCAAGCGAATAAACGTCTCCTCATAACAGTCGTGCCAGATCCTGTCCAGCGCCTCGTATAGTGCTTGCACGGGTCCACCCAGCTTGGCGAGGTTGCGGCTGGAATCTCCACGGAGAGCCTCAACACCTAAGTCCTTGGGGTATTCGCGCAAACATCTGAAAACGGCCCCCGGATGGACGAAAATGGGATACTCCTCGCTGATATTTTTCAAGAATTCCAAATTCGCTTTCACCTCCTCCAATTTCATGCCGGGTGAAAAGGTGATGAACCCCACGTCACAGCCCAATCCTAATTCGGACAAAATCTGGATGGCCCTTAGATTTTGTTTCACCGTTGTTCCCTTTTGGAAAGAGTCAAGAACGCGCTGCACACCCGACTCAATCCCAAGATAAACGCCTTCCAATCCCAGCGAAGCAAGTTCGGCAAATGGCTCACGTTCCACTGCGTCAACCCGGCAGGTGACTTCAAAGCCAACTTTCGGATTCAACGAGTGAAGATGCCTGGCAACTTGAATCGCCCGTTGGTGAAAACGAGAGCTAAAACCCAGGAAATTATCGTCTGTAAACGAAATAAGACTGATTTCAGAGAATTTGGTAATCAGGTCCGTAAGCTCTGAACATAAACTTTCAATGGACCTCTCCCGCCATCGCTTCCCATGAGCATACTTATAATAAGGTGGGACACTGCAAAATGAACACCGATATGTGCATCCGCGGGTGGACTCCACCAGAGCCTCTTTGATGCTGTTGTCTGCAAGCAGATTCAATTGGAGGTCGTCCCTCGCTGGCAATCTCAATTCATCGAGGCTCATCAAGTTTTGCCGGGGCCGATAGCCGCCCCTTGTCATGAATCCCTCCACATTGTGGCAGCTTTCGCCGCGGTCGAGCTTCTCTGCGATTTCATTCAACGTTTCTTCACCTTCACCCATTACCACGCCAAGGAGTTGAGGGCATTTGCCAAGGAAGAACCTCGCTCCGATTGTGGCCGCATGGCCACCTATAATTAATGTTGCGCGCGTCCGGCCCGCAGCGCCGTTCACGGCTTCGACGTAGCGGTCACGATATTCCCAGAACGGCAGCGAAAATCCAAGTAAACCATATTGATTCAAACCGTCGGATTCGGAATTCAAACCTCCAGGAATATTCTCATTACGAGAAACAGCCTCGTGGCCGGCGCCTCGTAAGGCAGCCAAAAGGTATTCGACGCCAAGATTCTCCCGACCCGAGTGGACGTACTCGAATCCCGCACCTCGATCACTAGGCGTGACAAGAAGGATTCTCACGATACTCCGTGCGGCGCTGGTTCAGACATCGGACGTTTTGCAGAACCGCCCTTGGCCCCCTTGACCGGCGGTGGCGTCGGCTGCCTTCGGCTAAGAGAATCTGCAACAGGTTTGCACCTCTGCGCGTGGTTCCATAGGCGGGTGGATGTTCTAATTTGTCCCATAGTGTTCGATTTGTTGTCTGCCGCAGAGTCTAACAGGCCACGTCCATTCCAGCAACATAGTAGGCCACCAGCTTTTTCAGATCGTCAATGCTCGAACTACACTCCCAGAGCCATTTCAGCTCGGCGTATTTCCACGGTACGTCAATTGACGACTTCAACGCGATGATATGTTTGATTGGTGTGTCACCCCCAGATTTGGAGCTCAACCACGCTGTCAGTAGCTTCTTAAGTAATGCTCTATCCACAAACCTAGCCCCATCGTCTACCTCCAGTAGTCCGATCAGCGCGAATTCCTGGTCGCCGTATTCGCTTGCGCCGCTCTCCGGTTTCAGCATATCCCTTGCGTAGCGCATGCCCAGACTCGTATCGGTGTGGAAGGTGCCGTTGAACCATTCCATAAAAGGCTCCAGGCCGCCTTTCTTCTTTCCTTGGTCCTCCTGTTCGGCCAGATAGGAATTAACCAACAGGAATAATCCCGTTTCCAGCTCGGCCCAGGCTGTCATGGCGGCCGGCAGTTGAAAAGCCCAGCGAAATCCAAGCAAGAATTCAAATTGCTTCAGCAACTCGTGAGCTCTCCTAATGGGATCGAGCTTGTCATCCTCGACCGCGCTCTTGACCCTGCTCTGGAAGTCATTGACGGCTGCCTTAACCATCCTTAGCTTTTCGTGCAAGATCTGCGACGCCTCCCCGCTCCCGTCCTCGGGTTTCGCATCCAGCCAACCAAGAAGCTCCTCCTTCGTCTCGTCCCGTATTATGAAATCGAGCACCTTTTGCCTTAGCTCTTCCAGCGGCGGTCTTGCGGCGGCTGCAGGAGGAACGTTATCCCCATCGCGGAACAAGGGCCAGAGCAATGAATGCGGCGACTCGGTTGCGACGTTGTTTCTAGCCACCCCGCGCAGATTTGAGGCCGTCGCTGCGAACAGAAAGGGCGCAGCCTTGGGGTCCAACACCGGTATACGGGGCGCAACACCTTCACTATGTGGGGGCTGAAAAAACTGTATCACATGATTATTGATTGCTATCTGCGCCCAGCATGGTAACCCCCACGCATTACAGTGAGTTGGAAGACGCCACTTTTCAGGCGACGTAAATGCCTCCAGCGAAAACGAAAAAGGCTCTACCGTAATCTGGTCGTCTGCGTCCTTCTCGACTGGGAGGCTTGAGTACGTGGCGCTAATCAGTCTCGCATGAATGAATTTCGACGGCTGTCGCGCAAAGTACCGACAATATGTCATGTACTGCAACATGAATTGCGTTGGTTGACAGATTCTGACGTCATGGCCCTCGATCTTGACGGGCTGCCCGACTGGCCAATTTAGCAGGTGTGCGGGAGTTGCGACCGTATGCGTCAGATAGAAAACGCGGAGATCTGACGGCCGCTTGTCGGACATTTCCTCAAAACCTCTCGCTGCACCGACAAGAAAGCTCGTATAATTTCTCGCGTTTGTTATCAGACAGCGCTGTCCTAGGTCCCAGGCGTTCTCCTCAAGAAAGCTGCTGATCATGTTTCGCGCCGAAGGCAACAATTCCTTAGGGAGCTCGCGGTGATCTGGGCTCCTGAAAACCGCCTCGTCGCACAGGATCGCATGGGAAGACCTGGCCCTTACATACGGATTCAATGCCCCAAAGCCGCTTGGTGGCGGCGGCGTCACCCTTCGGTAGTCCGCATCTACACGAAGTGCCATAATTGCCATCCCCGCACTGGCTTCGAGTCCGCCCATTAACGCTTCGACCCTCTGCGCCCTATCAACAGATTCTCTCACCTCCTGTGTCGCGATTTCTGCCCTCTCTGTTAGTCTAGTGACGTTGTGTTCGAAGCCAACCAAGTGCGCTCCATAGAGCACAACTATACTCGTGACCAAGGCGGTTACTAAATACAGGCCAAGCTTCCAGAGCATGTGAATCGAGATGCCGCCACTCAACTCATAGGAATCGGGGTTCGATGCGAGGTCGCAAAGCATGAAGATGGACACTGCGAAAAATACCAGCGACGCAAAAGGAAACGCCTGCCAGAACGAATCGTGGGCCACCTCAATGCCTCTAGCGCTTCCTTTGGCACCCTTGGGCCGGTCATGGGAATTGCTAACGCTCTCGAAACGCGTCACGATAAAAATGACGACGACCAGTGCCGCCAAGACGAAGCTTAACGTCACGCACTGAATCAGCCTCAGATGATCAGAGATTAAACCCCAGAAACCGCTTCGTCCTTCGCCCACAGGAGGTCTTATCTCCTCGGGAAACGCATCTGCGAGCAGGAGTCGGTTAAGCCGAACCAAATCTTTGCCTTGTCCCGTTTGCTGCAGAAGCATCAAGGTGGCTGGCGACAACTTGATTCCTGCAAAGCGCTTCGCAGCGTAAATACTCGGGCCTCTCACGACAGTGTTCAATCCGTCGAGAATAAGGCCCTGTAGCTGAGCGGACGTGTAAGCTGTGTTGGTCAAGACCGCAATTGTCCTTTGGCGCAAGCGCGTTCGCACAAATTGTGAGATCGAATCCCGTGGGTGACGCAGTCGCTCAGTCAAAGATGCGATGTCAGTGAAATCCCCCGCAATGAGGGTCGGGGAATTTGCCGTTGTCAGGTCCCCGATCGTCCAAGACCCAACAACGAACGCCGACAGTGCCAGTCCAAGGAAAAAAATGCTGATGCCCTTAATCCAGTTGAGGTATGACTTGGCTTTGCCTCTGGTCCTTTGAACCGCAGCAGATTTATTCCCGATAGTCATGTTCGATCACCTCGAACCTTCCATTTTTGGCAACAGAAATACGGATCGGTCGGTCAATATCCCCGCCCGTCGTGAAATCTATAGTTCCGGCAACACCGTGATACGCCTTCATCGAGTGGAGATAGTGGGACAGGGCATCAGCATTCGTGCCCACCTTCCCAATTGCCTTTGAAAGGATCATTAAAGCATCGTAAGCCGTGTTAGCCAAAATGCCCGGCTCGCGGTGATACTTCGCGCGGAAATCGAGCATGAACTTCCTTGCTTCGGGCCAACCGCTACTGGGGTCAAAACTGGCATCGGTGATTATAGTTCCTTCGATGTCACTTTTCTTGACGAAAGCCAGAACGGAGGCGTCATTCAGCGTACTGATGCTCAAAAAGCGATTGGTTACACCCAGTTGGCGCGCCTGCGTTATCGCACGACCCATTTCAGGTGGATTCCCTGCCAAGTAAATCGCTCCTGGATCCTGCTCCTTTATTTTCGTCAGTTGCGCTCGTAAATCGGTCGCGCCTTGCTCGAAGGCTTCCTCGTCAAGAATCTTCCCGCCAAGCTCCGAAAATCGCTTCGCAAAGGGCATCACAAGCCCGACCCCATAATCGTTATTGATGTAAAGGCAGGAGACGGTTTTTACGTGTGACACTTCGGCAGCGAATTTGGCCATCGCAAGAGCTTCTGCAATATCAGACGGCCACGTGCGGAAGAAATATTTCGATGCTCCGGTAAGTTTGGGACTCGATGCCCCAGAGCTGATAAGCAGAACCTTGTTCCTGTTAATGATTGGGATATCGGCCAGCGCTACAGAACTATTTGCGACTCCCGTGAGTGCTTCAATTTTGTCAACGTCAATGAATCTCTGCAAAACTGTCACGCCCACTCTAGCCAATCCCTGATCGTCGCCGTAAATAAGTTCAATTCTCCTCCCATGGATTCCTCCCTCTGCATTGACCTGCTCGGCTGCCAGATCATAGCCGTTTTTTTGGCTCTTACCCCAAACAGCAGAATCCCCCGTTAGCGGAAGGCTCACACCAATCCTTATTGGCTGGTTTCGGGGCGACCTCGGCCCGCCCCCTCCGCAGCCGGCGAAAAAGATCAGCACGGCCAGCCACGCACAAGACAGAATCGCAAGACGGACTTTCTTCATTATAGTCGAATCCAAGCTGCCTCTCTCAGCCCGCGGAGGGGAGCCGCCTCCGGGAACCACGATGGTGTAAACGAATCCCGCAAGCCGGTCAATCGGAAATTTTCGCTCCTTCAGGCGCCGCGGGCCCGGTTCAAACTCAGCAGACCTCGCCGGCGAGGAACCGCATGACGGGGTTGACGCGCCGGCTCATTTTCTCTTTGGGGGGCGTGAGCGGTGCTCCCGCGTGCTAGGCGCTGCCGCCGCGCCGACTTCCGGCCTTCTCCCTGCTCGGCCCGGCGTGGCCTGCCCGGCACGGTTGCTGCCACGGGATGCTGTACCCGGCAACCGTCCTCGCCGGCGTTGACACCCAGGCGGTAGTCCAGGCCGTTCTCGATCCTCCAGTACTGGCGGGCCAGTTCGAGCAGGCGGCGGCGTCGGCCAACTCTGGGCCCCAAGCTGGTAATGAGCCAGACGGCCTCTGCCGCTGCTTCGACCAGCTCGTCCTCATGCCCGGTCGGCAAGGCCGCTTCCCGCCAGCCCCCGCGCTTGGAGGCGCCTCGGCAACCTGCGGCGCTTCACGGGCATCGACAACCGTGCTCTCCGCGCTTGCGGCCAGGGGGGACACCGCTTCGTCCCGGCAGTAATCCATCAAAGCGTCAAGCCATAGCTCGGTTCATGTGCAGAGGGCGACTTACGCATCCTCCGGTGTCTTCCGCCGCATGCCGGCTGTCGGCGACACCATCGGGTGACGGTGCAAGCTGCGGTCAGGCGCCTTCGAATTGCCCGAGCGCATCCGCCCGGCAGCCCCTTGCCGAGAGCGCCGTCGGCCGCCTGCACCGCGCCGTCAGCCGTTGCGCTTACTCGGCAGTCCCCGCCGTCGCTTCGGCGCTGGGACGGTGGCTCGGCCCTGTGGCCGATCTGGTGCGCGGGGTCAACCGGCGCCCTTGCCCACTGAAATTGCCGCGATTGGAGAAATCACCGCGCCACCAGTTCCCGGACGTGGTTCAGGTCGTGGCGCCCAACCGGCCTCAACCGCGATGCCTCCACGGTGGCCACGGCGACGGTCGTGCCGGTCAAAGTGATAAACTCCACCTCGTAGGCCGCCCCACCCTTGTGAATGTGAACGACGGTGCCCACGTCACCCGCCTCCCGCCAAAGCGATGTTCGGGATTGAGCAAATAATCCAGGATTTTTTCCCGCTCGACCACGAGCTTGTCAGCGTTGGGCAATTTCATCCGCCTGCGGATTCGGCGATTTGGGTTCCGCGTTCCGATAGGAAACCCTGGCGTTCTCCGGACACCTCGAGAGCACCAGATGATTCGAATCGAGCAAAATCACGATTGCCCCGCATCAATGGCCGCGATCGCAGCGCGGCGGTCGGCCTCACGGATCTTGGGCCCTTCGGCGTCGATTTGCTTCATAAGTTCGTCCCCGGCGAACATTCCCAGCGTCCGCCGCCAATCTTTTTGGCGCAAGGAGCCTCGCAGGATCTGCCCCACTTTGCTCTCCAGCGCGGCGACCCTCTCTTCCAATGCGACGTTGCCTGACATGAGCAAATGAATTTCTGGCGCTGCCCAGCCGGGATGGCCTTAACGTGCCTAAGAAGTCCGAACGCGCTCATGCCGGCGTCCTCGTATCGGGTGATAGTCGCGCCTTTCCTTCCCGGCGCGGGGGAACCGGCCGCGCAGGGCATCCTCAACCCAGATATCCTCATCGAGTTCCTCCCATCTCAGGGCCAAGCCGCCGACGCGGAGGCTGACCCGCTCGAGGAGAGCCTGCGGCGCGTTGGCGAGCAGAGGGTACTTCGCTGCGGGAAAGCTGATCACCCGTCCGTCGTCCAGGTCCAGACAGACGCGACGGCCCTCGATCCAGCATCGCGAGGCCGAGGCTTGATGTGTCGTTTCACTGACCATGTCGTTCAATATACGCTGCCAGGAGGCGCTGGCAATGCCCTTCGACCATGCGCTGAATCCGCGCCAACTCCGCCCCTCTAAAGCCGTAGTTCGCGGCTAGGGAGACCGGCTGAAGCCAGAATTTTGCCTCAATATCGTCACGGGCCACGTGAATGTGGGGCGGCTCCCCATCTTCGCGGCTGTAGAAGTGAAACCGATATGGGCCGATGCGCATCACGGTTGGCACAAACGGATGCTTGCCGAGATCCCCGGCACTCGCAACCCGGATCTCGCTTCTACCGCACCCAGGCGTGACAGTACAGGAACCCTGAGCGCCCCTGGGCCGAGCTCCACAACGGCAAGGCCCCCTCAGCAGCCGTAACATCTGCAGAATGAACCAACGGACAACCGTGGGCAATCTCCGCAAGTGCGCGGCCTGCAGCCAGATTGTCGAGAATCACTGATACCATGGCACGGGCGCCTCGCGTTCACCTCCACGGTGCAACCACCCTGCAGCCCATGCGTTCAAACGGCGCGGCGTCTCGCGTGACGATGCGGCAGCCGCGCGACTTCACAACGGCGGCGATGAGCGAATCGCGCAACGGCAGCGGCCCGCTCGCCCGAGCCGTCAGTTCCCCCCAAATCGCCGCCGCGCGGGCATCAAGGTTCGGGTCAAATCATCCGGCATCCGGGGCGGCTCCCAGTCGGTCGTCAGGCGAACCGAATCGTGCCACGCCATCAGCTTTTTCATGCGCCGTCGCGCCGCTGATTTCCGCTGCGCGGCCTGGGACCGCCCAGCAACGTCATTCGACTGTCGCGCATCCAGCCAGCCCAACAATTCGCCGGCCTGCCGGTCCGACAGTTTTTTGACCCTCCTGACCGTGAGGTCAACCGTGCTCATGCCCCTTACGGTAGCCGCGAAACGGACTTGCAGCAAGCGTTCTCCACGACCAACCACGGGCTGCCAGGGCTGCTCTAAATCGCGGGCCAGTTCGAGCAGGCGGGCGGCGTCGGCCTGTTCGGGGCTCGAGCTGGTGACGAGCCAGACGATCTCCACCTCCTGTTTGACCAAGCCGGCAACAGCCGCCCACAGCTACTGCCATAGCGGAGATTTCATGCATTTTCAAACCGGCGGATTTGCTACATGTTCGAGTCGCCGTCCACGGCCATTTCCAGAAGGGACAGTTCGCGACCTGGGTCTCTAGGGACATTCGCGCGGCAATTCCCATCCGAGGGCTTCAGCTACGTGGCCGGCGAAGGCAGGGACACTGCGGCCGAGCAGAGCCAGATGCGTTTGCGGCGTGCGACCGCGCTTCTCCGCTATCTGCTCCAACCGCGCGACGACAAGTCCGCTGTCGAGTGAGTAGAGTTGGACAAGGTAATCCCCGGGATGGGATGCTACGAGGCGCCAGGGCGGTAGCGCCGCCGAAGGGAAATGCCGGAGGTTGCTAGTGACAATTAGATCGGCTTGGCTGCGGACGGCAGCAGCCAACACGTGCCTGTCCTTTTCGTCCACCTCGCAGACGGGAAGAAGCGGCTCCCACCCAGTGACGAGGGCTTCGGGAAAAGCGGACTCGACCGCCTCACGCCAGGAACGCGAGAGTTCTGCTGGCCAGCCGAGCTTTTCAATCTGCGTGCGCTGGGCCTCGTTGAGGATCTCAGAGTTCCAAACGGGTCGGTGTAGCGGCGGGTTCTCCGCTAGCGTCAGGAACAGGTCGCAGAGACCGAAATTAGCGAGCACACACGCGTCGAGGACCGCGCGAGGATCAGCGCGCATGGGACGGCGAGGGTGCGCGGGAACTTTCGTAGAGGCCGGCAGCTTCGACCTCCTGGCGAAGCGCGTCGAGCGTCTTGCGGCGGCTGATGTCACGTCTTCCTTGGTATTCGATCAGGTCCTTGATGTAAACGCGGCGGTGAGTGCCCACCAAGTGATGGGGAATCTGGCCTTTGTCCAGCAAGTCCACGACGGATGGCCGCGACACGCCGAGAAACTCGGCTGCGGCCTGGGTCGTGAGCGTTTCGGTCTCCGGGAGCACCACCAACGCCTTGCCTGCGCGCAGGTTGCGTAGGACGTCCACGAGCAGCCGGAGAATGGGCTTCGGCAGGTCGATGCGCACCCCTTCGCGTCCGACAAGGCCGGGCCGCTCATCGGCCAGAACAATGTCGGTGAGCCGATCCAGGGTGCGCAAGTCGTAGGCTGAAAGGGCTGTCGGGTCCAAGCGATTTTCGAGCATTTTCATGGTGAAAAGATGGCCGTAGCGGGGGATGAAATCAACGAAATAAACGCAGTAACCGAAAGCTCCTCGCGCGGGCGGTTCCGGCAAGTCAGTCACGCGCCAACCGGGCGAATTCGGTCGGGCCTGGCCCTGCGTCCGTTCTGAGTTCGTTTATTCCCGCTTGGGCGCAACTGGTTGGTGTGGAACAGGTCTGCATCAAAGCCTCAAACCATAGCCCGGTGCATCCGCCGAGGGTGACTCACGCATGTCCCGGCGCCTTCGGGCGCACACCGGCTGTCGGCGAAACTGTCGCGTGAGGCTGCAAGCTCAGACTTCCTGATCCCGGGGGAAAAAGTGGCGAGTTATTCCTGCCCCTCACGGCCGGTTTCCCGCACGGAAGTCGTTGGAAATCAGTTCGACGTCCTCCGGCGCCAGTCGCCCGTCATTGAACCGCAGTAGCAGGAGGATTTCGCAGCGGCGCAATCTTCTCATAGGTGGCGGGACCCTCAACGCTGAAATGAAAGCCTCCTCTGGCGAGGAACCCAGGAGCTTCGTCAGGCACGACCGTCTGGCCGTTGGCCCAGCTCTTGAAAGAGAACCGGCCAATCAGGCAGCCCAACCCCCGCTTCTCCGATTCTGGGTCTGGAAATCGAATGATCGTCATGCCAGCAGCATAAGGCTCCGATTGCCCCGCATCAGTGGCCGCGACTTTCCTTCCAGGCACGGGGGAACCGGCCACGCAGAGCATCCTCAACCCAGATATCTTCATCGAGTTCCTCCCATCTCAGGGCCAAGCCGCCGACGCGGAGGCTGACTCGCTCGAGGAGAGCCTGCGGTGCCTTGGCCAGCAGAGGGTAGTTCGCTGCGGGAAAGCTGATCACCCGTCCGTCGTCCAGGTTCAGACAGACGCGACGGCCCTCTATCCAGCATCGCGAAGCCGAGGCTTGATGTGTCGTTTCACTGACCATGTCGTTCAATATACACTGCCAGGAGGCGCTGGCAATGCTCTTCGACCATGCGCTGAATCCGCGCCAACTCCGCCCCTCTAAAGCCGTAGTTCGCGGCCAGGGAGACCGGCTGAAGCCAGAATCTTGCCTCAATATCGTCACGGGCCACGTGAATGTGGGGCGGCTCCCCGTCTTCGCGGCTGTAGAAGTGAAACCGATATGGGCCGATGCGCATCACGGTTGGCACAAACGGATGCTTGCCGAGATCCCCGGCACTAGCAAGAGCCTATCCGAAAAGGGTGGCTTAATCGGGCACTTTATCGGCCACTTCATCGCTCACTTAATCGAGAATCAGGCAAATTCGGTGAGGTGGCCGATAAAGTGGGCGCAATCGGACCTTTTCGGATAGCCTCTAGCTAACTGGCCGCCGCCCATCGTTCCCGGCCGCAGCGATCACTACCGAACCGGCCGCTCGTGCGTCTTCGATGGCGGCGCGGGTCGCGTCGTCGGCGGGGCCGCCGCCCAAACTCAGGTTGATCAGGTCGCAGCCGTCGGTCACGGCGCGGTCAATGGCTTTGATGATGGAGTAATTGGAGGCACGGTCCTGGCCCTTTCCGAAAACGCGGTAGCTGCGAAGTGTGACCGCGGGCGCAAGACCGCGGACCCCGGCCGGAGGCAGTCCGCGGGCCCCGATGATCCCCGCAACGTGCGTGCCGTGCGGGTGGCCGTTGTTGGTGAAATCACTCGGATCCTCTCCGACGACCGTGTTTTCGCCGCCACCCACCAACAGGTCGTCGTGTGGGCCAACGCCGGTGTCCACAACGGCGACCTTCACGCCCGCGCCGCCTGCATTGTTGGCATTGCCAAAGAAGTGCCGCAGGCCGTCAACGTGGCTCAGGTCCAACGGCAAAAGCCCCACCGACATCGACGCCGTAGCCGGGACGTTTCGTTTCAGCAACGACCACCAGCCGGCTGGCGGGTACACGTAAAGGCGCTGCCATCTGTTCGCTCCCCCGAGAGCCAGACCGACTTGTCCCTTCTTGTTGGTGACACCTTGTGCGCCAAGGCGGTTGGCAAAGTCGGTGAAGGCGACAACGGTAGCTCCTGGGATCGGCCTGCCGTCGTTTCTACCGACGACCGTCAGCGTGGTCTTGATTCCAGCCGCGCCAGCCAAGGCCTGGGGGCCGCCGGAAATCGCCATGCGGGGGGCGACAGCAGGCCGGTGATAGACGACGGGCGCCAGCCGCAATCCCGGTTGGACGGCCCGCAGTGCCGCGGCGCTGTTCGGTGCCATCTCCACCAGCTTCGCGCCGTCCTCGCCGACGGAATCAACAACGCGCATTGGGAGACGACGGCTTCTTGGGCTTGGGGAGTCCACGCTCCGCTTCCCTACGCTCAAACTCGAAAAGAAGCCGAGTAGTTCCCTGCTGGAGCCCGTGCCCGTGGCCTTGGTGCCGCGGAAAGGCAGGAGAACAAACTGCTGAAGTGGTTCAGTGTTCATGGTTGCGTTTCGTACTGCTTTTGGCGCTGATGCAGCCGCTCTCGGATTGTGGTCACCATGCCTTAAGTGCGCAAGCCTCATAAAAGAGGGGCGAAACATGCACTTCCGCGGGGAGCGCGTGGCAGAGCCGCCAGAATTCAGGCGTGCCGTGGCTGGGGATTTTCACGGCTCGTTGAGGATATCCTCAAGCGGGACGGTCTGACCGGCGGCATAGACGGAATCGGCCTCGCGGTTGAGCGAAGCGACTTTTCCGCGTTCGGCGCCGCCCTTCATCTGGGCGTCCCAATCGTCGTCCGTCCAATTGCGGAGGGCGGCGGTGAGTTCGGCCCGCTCCTGGAGTGAGAGTTGGTCAATGGCCGCTTTAATTTCCTGAACCGTGCTCACACAAGAAACGTGGCCTGCGGCGCGGACCTCGGCAAGCCCTAATGCCTTTCGGAAATCCCGAACCCGAATCCCAACGGGGTTCAATCGTTCAGTCCAGGGCTGCGAGGAACGAGCTACCCTGGGTAATCGAATTGAAACGGTCATCAACCCCAACGGGGTTGCATCGTCACTGCGTTTTGATGCAACCCTTTCAGGGTTGGAGAGTATTTCCGCCGCACGAAAACTCCATTGTTTTCTTAGTCTTCCCGCGTATGAAATTCCCCAAGGGCATTACGGCAAGCCCCATTTGCGCGGGTAAAGCCACCGCTGCCGCCCTCGACGGCGTCCAGGCGCGTAGCCCCATCTACAGATCTCTCAGGCTGGCCGCAGGCCCCGTGTCTTCTTCCCTTTGCTCTGCCGGCTTCTGTTAATCCAATGAAAACAAAGGAAACAAAGATGGACCCCCCTCTCGTATATGTTAACCTATATACTATGGGCCCAAAAAGCCGTGTAATTTCAGCCAATCGAAGAATTTTGTCGTGCGCCCCCGCGCTTGGAGGCGCCTCGGCAACCCGCGGCGCCTCAGGGGACCCCGACGACCGCGCGCGCCCAATGCATCGTCCCAAACGCCCCCGATGCCCCCCGCCGGCCTGGCCCTCCTCCATCTCGTCGTCGCCAGATTCTGCGAATTCCTTGCCGACACCCCCCCCACGCGGACTCGGGAACTCGCCCCTTAGTGGCCACGGGCGCAAATACAGTGACGTGCCGACCGAGGCCGCTCCTCCGCAATCGCAAATCGCAAATCTAAAATCGCACATCGTGAATACGTCACCGAACTTACGCCCTGGAGCACTTAGTACCGTATGACTCGCAGCCGAGGGACATCCCCAAAGCGGCCATCATTCGTAATCAGGCGCATCCCCCAGCTTCTGGCTGTGCCGGCCAGCCAGGCGTCATTCTCGCCCAGCCGCCGGCCAACGGCAGCCAGTTCGCGCTGAATGCGGCTCGTCTCCCAAGCGACTTGTTTCGGGATTAACGTAAGACGCACCTGCCGCAAGATCCGGTCAACCTCGGCGGACTGTTCCAGACCTTCGGCAATCTCCTCCCAGGTGACGACGGAGACGCGCAACTCGTGTGCGCGGTGGCCGGCGATGAACGCATGGGCCGGTCCCCGTCGGCGTTCACGCCGCTCGTCGATGTAATCGAGCCAGAATGTGGTGTCGGTGAGCGCGGCTAGACCTTGCGCTCTCGCACTCGGCGGAGGGCCTCGACGTCGATCCGGTCGAACACCGTATCATCCAGGCTCTCGAGGTGCCGCTCCAAATCACCAAACGTGCGAATGGGCTTGGGCACAACTCGGAGGATCACCTGGCTGAGGCTCTCTTTCTTGTTCCGCTTATTGGCGTGTAGCACGTCGTAGGCCTCGTCGCTGAGATTCGCTGGCTTTGCCATATAAATACAGAGTATCGAGGGCGCCGGCCGCCGGCAAGCCGAATCGCTGAGCAACCTGTGCAGGGGCAGGGCCGTAGCAGGGGCCGGAAAGGTCCAACCCATAGAAAGATTCATTGTTCATTCTCAACAGTCCCGACTGGTTAGGGCTGAGAAAAGATCGTGAGGTGCAAACCTGCAAAAGGGGGCACGAAAGGGCCTTCACTTCAAGAGCGGGTCGGGGATCCTCAACACCCCGCAACCAACTCCCGGACGTGGTTCAGGTCGTGGCGCCCAACCGGCCTCAATCGCGATGCCTCCACGGTGGCCACGGCGACGGTCGTGCCGGTCAAAGTGATAAACTCCACCTCGTAAGCGGCCCCACCCTCGTGAATGTGAACGACGGTGCCCACGTCACCGGCCAGCAAACCCTCGGCGGGAAGGTCGGCGGTCAAGACCACGCAGTCATGTTCTTTGAATTCTAAACCTTGCCGGTTCGGGCCTCAACCCTGGAAAAGTCGCCGACAAGCTAACCCGGCCCGCACGGAGGGCAAGTGGCCAGGGTTGGTACGGGGCAGGAAGAGGGCGGCGGCGTACCGCTCTGTGCAAGCGGGTCGGTGTTGAGTTCGAGGTTGGTCATGCGGCGGGCGAGCTCGCGTTGGCGCTGGCGGTAGCCCCGGAAAACGAGGAACATGTAAGAGACCAGGTCGAGAGTAATGAGAAGACGCCGCTCTTGTTGGCAGACTTGAGCGATAGAGGTGCAGCGCGGCACTAAATGCGTCTGGATCTTCGAGTGCCCTCCCTCGGACTACCCCTTCGTGGGAAACCTGTCTCACCATCCCTCATAACCGGTGAAAGCCGGGTCACCGTCCCCCATCCTCCCTCTTGCTCTTGCTCCTACTCCTGCTCCTGCTCTCGCTCCATCCATCATCCACCACCATGCGGTGGCCATGGGGGTTCCCCGAAGTGTGCGCGAACGGATTGCCGTGTTTGACGTGGAACAGGGCCTTAAGTACATTTTGTCTATGTCTGCGGTAACACTCCACGCGCACCTTGGCGGGCGGCAGATCGCGCTCGGCGAGCCTTACGAATTGCCTCGCAACGCCAGATCGATGGTGCCGGTGCTTCCCTCCTCGCCGGAGATTGAGTCGGAGGACGCTTGGCTGCGGGCTGCGACATCGAGCGACGCATTCGAGTTCCTTGCCGATCCGGCGGAGAACATCTACATGAAGGCCGACGGGGCGTCCTTCCGCAATGCGATATAAGGCTGGCCAGCAGTTGGGGGCCTTTTCGCCCCGTCTCCAGGCTCAGGTGGCGCGAGGGTTGCGAACTCTCCCTGCTGTGTGAGGTCTCTCCAACAGCCGGCGGGCCGCCCAACACTGACATCCAGCATCCACCACCCACCAATCCACCACCCATTACACTCCTACCCCCTCAATCCAACCGCCGGCTGCGGGGCTGGCGATGTTTCCGACTCTGGTTCCGGCGATTTCGTCTCGCCATCTGGCTCGTGCTCCTGGTGGCGATGCTGGGTCTGGCTTATCTCAACCTCGTCGGCTTGCCGGGCCTGCTCAAGCGCCCGTTGCTCAACGAACTGCGCGCCCATGGCCTGGACCTCCAATTCTCACGGCTGCGCCTGAGTTGGTCTCGAGGCATCGTCGCCGAAAATGTTCGGCTCGACGTGACGGGCCGGCCACCCAAGCCGCGGCTTACGCTGGGCGAAGTCAGGATCTTGCTCAATCCCCCTGCCTTGCTCCGGTTCCGGCTTCAGGTCGATTCTCTTGTTTTGAGACAAGGCCGCCTGGTCTGGCCGCCCGCACGCTCTGATGCAGGCGCCGGAATCCTTTCCATCGACGACATCCAGTCCCGCTTGCGCTTCGGCACGAACGACACGTGGACGCTCGACAACCTCGACGCGCGCTTTGCTGGCGCCCGGATTCATTTGACCGGCGAGCTTTCCCACGCCTCCGCCGTGCGCACGTGGGGTTTCTTGCATGGCGGAAAACCTTCCTCCGCCGCCCTCTGGCAGAATCGCCTTCGCCGCCTCGGCGACATCCTTGCCCAGACGCGGTTCGCGACCTCGCCCGAGATTCGGCTCGAGGTGCATGGCGACGCGCGCGATGCGCGCTCTCTGCGTGTCCGAATGAGACTAAACGCCGCCAGCGCGCGATCCGCCTGGGGCGCCATCACCGAAGGCCGTCTCGATGCGCAGGTCTTTCCAGCTACTAACGAGCAACCCGCCCGGGCGACCGTCTCAATCCAAGCCGACAGCGCCCGCACTAAGTGGGCTTCTGCGCAAGGCCTGCGAATAACGGCTCATCTCGCCGAGGCCTTGCTCCGGCCAACTCCGCCCGAAGACGGCTCCTGGGGTTGGTGGACCAATCTTGCGCCCTTCGTCATGGATTGGCACGCGCAGGCGGCTAGACTGGGGTTTCCGAGCGGCTTTGCGTGCAGCGACGCTGTTTTGGCCGGCGCTTGGCGAGCCCCAGTCGTGGCGGTTACGAATCTCGCAGCGCGTTTGGATGGGAAGCCGCTCCGCACCACTGCCTACCTGGATGTCGCCACGCGCAATCTCCACGCCACCCTGGATTCCAAGGCCGACCTGCGCCCGTTCACACCCCTCCTAAGCCGGAACGCCCAGGCTTGGGTGCATCATGTTTCCTGGACTGTCCCGCCGGAATTCAAGGCACTGGCCTCGCTCAACCTCCCGCCCTGGACAAGCCCCGAGGGCCCTCGCGGCTGGGAAACCGCGGCGGGCCGCACGCTTAGCGTGACCGGCCAATTCCAAATTGAGCAGGGCGGCGCGTTTGACCAGGTCCCGTTCGATTCCGCCCGGTCCAGTTTCACTTACTCGAACCTCTGTTGGGGGCTGCCGGATCTTGTTGTAAGGCGGCCCGAAGGGCTTCTCGAGGCGGACTGCAGCGCGGAAGGCGTCGCCAAGAAATACACGTTTCGGTTTCACAGCAGCATCGATCCAAGCGCCTTGCGGCCCTTGCTCACCACGAACGCGGCTCGCGCCCTAGCCCTCTTCAGGTTCAGCTCTCCGCCAGTTGTGGATGGCATAGTCCGAGGCGCCTGGAACCTTTCTGAAGGCGTGACCGCCGACGTACAAGTCGCCCTGACCAATTTCCTGTTCCGGGGCGAAACCTTTACCAGCCTCCAGACTACATTCCAATATACAAATCAGGTCCTGTGTTTCATAAAACCCCGCATCCGGCGAGGCGCCGAGCGGCTTGAAGCGGATGGTGTCGCCGTCGATCTGAACCTCCAGAGGGTTTATCTGACCAACGGATTCAGCACCATGGACCCTGGCGTGGTGACGCGCGCCATCGGTCCCGCCGTGGCTCATGCCATCGAACCGTACCATTTCTTCCGCCCGCCGACTGTCCGCGCCAGCGGCACGATCCCCATTCGGAAGGAGGAGGATGCCGATCTCCGGTTCCATGTGGAAGGAGGGCCGTTTCACTGGTTCAAGTTCAATCTGCCCATCATCACCGGCGATATTTATTGGAAAGGGCTGAGCCTGATCCTTACGAATATCGACGCCGGATTTTACGGCGGCCAGGCCACCGGTTCCGTCGCCGTTGATTTCAGCCCCCAGCGCGGAAACGATTTCCAGTTCAACCTCCACGTCCAAAATGCCCTTCTTGAGTCGC
>JAJYHY010000370.1 GCA_021784555.1 bacterium | reverse complement strand
CGCCTTCTGGGCCTCGGCGTAGGTCGCGTGGCCGCCGCGTTCCTTTCCCGCGACCACGGCGCCCGCGATGGCCGCGCCCAGGGCGCAGGTTTGCGCCGAACGCGAGATCTTGATGGGACGGCCGGTCACATCGGCGTAAATCTGCATCACCAGCGGGTTCTTCTCGGCGATGCCGCCGCAATTGACGATCTGTTCCACTTTGACGCCGTATTCCTCGAATCGGTTGATGATGGTCAGGGCGCCAAAGGCCGTGGCCTCGATCAGGGCGCGGTAAATCTCCGCCGGCGTCGTGTAGAGGGTGTGTCCAACCAACAAACCGGTCAGGCGTTGATCCACCAGGATTGTCCGGTTGCCGTTGTTCCAATCCAGGGCCAGCAAGCCCGATTCACCCGGCGCGAGCCGGTTGGCCGCGCTGCTCAGGGCCTCGTGCGATCCCGCCTTCTTGCCGAAAGGCTGGATGTAATTGACGAACCAATTGAAAATGTCTCCCACGGCGGATTGGCCGGCTTCCAAGCCGTAAAAGCCGGGGAGGATGCTCCCGGGCACAATGCCGCACAAGCCGGGGACATCGGCCAGTTCGCGGTCGATGGGCACGACCATCATATCGCAGGTGCTGGTGCCGATGATTTTCACCAGCGTGCCGGGCCGGATGCCGGAGCCGACCCCGCCGAGGTGGGCATCGAAGGCGCCCACGGCCACCGGGATGCCGGGCGGCAGGCCGGTCCGGCTGGCCCACTCTTGGGTCAGCCCGCCGACGGGCCGATCGATACTGCTGGCCTTGGGCCGCAGCCGCGCCCGAAAGTCACCCAATTTCTGGTCCAACCGGGAGAGGAATTCGGCATCCGGGTAGCCGCCCCACTCATCGTTATACATCGCTTTGTGACCCGCCGCGCAAATGCCGGCGGTCAAGCGGTCGGGCGCTTCCGTCCCGGTGAGCATCGCCGGCACCCAGTCGGCGCACTCGACCCAGAGGTGCGCGGCATCGAATACTTTTGGGTTGGTTCGCAGGCAATGGAGAATCTTGCTGAAAAACCACTCGCTGGAATAGGCGCCGCCGCATTTGGCCAAGTATTGCGGACGGGTCTTTCGCGCCAACTCGGTGATTTCCCCCGCCTCGGCAACCCCGGTATGGTCCTTCCACAGCCACGCCATGGCATCCGCGTTGTTGGCAAACCTGCGGGACAAAGCCAGCGGACGGCCGTTGGCATCGACAGGAATCGGGGTGCTGCCGGTCGTATCGACGCCGATGCCGATGACCTGTTCGAGCCTAAACCCGCTCACGCTCCGCTTGGCAATGGCCAGGGTCTTCTTGATGGTTGCTTCCGCGCCGGTAACGTAATCGGCGGGGTGCTGCCGGGCCAGGTTCGGATCGCGCGAGAGGATGACGCCCTGGGTCCCGTTGACGTAGTTCCAAACCGCCGTGGCCACCTCGCGTCCGTTGCGGACATCGACCAAAAGAGTTCGCACGGAATTGGTGCCGTAATCAAGGCCAAGGGTGTATTTTGTCGTAAT
The DNA here is from genome assembly GCA_021784555.1 of bacterium. Taxonomy (GTDB): domain Bacteria; phylum Verrucomicrobiota; class Verrucomicrobiia; order Limisphaerales; family UBA8199; genus JAJYHY01. The sequence continues at coordinate 6,621 of JAJYHY010000370.1, read as the reverse complement.
CATAAGTGTCGTTCGACTTCAAACACTCGATGTCGTTGCGCCGGATGAATACCGCCAGGGAGGCTATTACTTGGAGGCCAGCAGGTAAAGCCCTTTTTATCTTGCTCTCGTGGCGGGGGCAGGCGCGCATCTTTCTTGCCGCGACAATAAAACACGCGGCCGCGTATTTTATTGTCGCGGCCTTCACGAACCGCCCGCTCGCCCTCAGTTGGTCGCGCGAAGCTCTACTGGCCGGGCACTTGGACGGCGCGGTAATAGACTTGGGTCTCGGCGCCGTCGGCCGGGACACTTTGGACCAGATTGGTCATGGTCAAACTCTGCTCGGTTTGCCAGTTGGCGGAGGTCAGGTTGGTGCTGGACAATATCTGGTAATGATCTCCCGGATTGCCGTAGAGGGTGAGCATTCGGCGGCCACCGGCGCCCAGCCACGCATCCAGAAGCGGTTCAGGCCCGTTCACGACCTCCCGTCCGGGTTGACCCACGGCGTTGCCGGCCAGTGTGCCACTCGATTCGGTCCCGGCGACGTTGGTGACGCCGAGTGAGACAAAGCCCGAGGAACCGGGCAGGGCGTCGAAGCAAAGGGAACCGACGGTGGTCGGGCCTTCCAGCGGCTGGCCCGGCTTGGTGGTGAACTGGAACCGGGTGTGGGAGGAATCAAGGACCTGGATAGCCGCCGTCGCTACAACCGGATTGGTCGCGGAAAGAGTCCAGTTTCCGAAGCGGCCGGGCGGATAGGCGAGTGTGAAGTTGAGGTTGGTCAGGGCAACGGTGGTCAAAAGGCTGACCGGCACGCAGGCGCGATGGCCGCTCTGGACGACCGTCGAGCCGACGCCGACTTGAACGCAGTCACCGACGACGGCGTAGAAGAGCATGGAATTGGTGACGCCAGGATTGTCGCTGGAAGCGACCCTGACTTCGATGAGGTTGGTGCTGCTGCCCTGAAGGCATTGAGGCGTCCAGGTGAAGAGGCCGGTCTCCGGGTCGATGGAGGCGCCGGCAGGGGCGCTCGGCCCCAGGCTGAAGATCAGTTGCGGCGCCGGCACGTCGGCATCGGATACGGCATTCGAGATAGCCAGCGTGGCGCCCACGCGCGCCACTTGGTCGAGGACGGGGGCGATGACGGGCGAACTGGCGAGCGAGGTGACGGTATCCGGCCCCGAATGAGGCGCTTCAGTGTTGCCGGCATTATCCTCGGCCGTGCTGTAGAAGGCGTAAGTGTGGCCGAACTGACCGGTGAACTGAGCGGAGGTGGCGGTCGTTTTGTCGAGCCACGGCTGGTACGGCCCCCCGTTGTCCGAGACGAAGACGTCGAAGCTCGCCAACCCGGAACCGCCGGGGTCATCCTTGCCGGACCAGGAAACGGGGAATGTGGCCGCGTCAAGCACAGAAGGCAGGCCGGCAACCGAACTGGTGGGAGGCAGGGCGTCCAGGGTATTGGTTGTGGGGTTGGTTTCCAGCGGGGTATTCGTGTCGAACACAATGCTGGCCTGGTTGGTCACGACGGTTCCTGTCGCCACGCCCGCCTTAGGCTTGATGGTATAGGTCAGGTGGCCTTCGCCGGTGTGATTGGTGTTGTCCGGAGGCAGCAGACCTTCGTCGGGGCTGACCACCAACGCGCCGGTGTTTAGGTCGATAGCGTTGAGGGTCAGGAAGGCCGAACCGCTTTGCACATCGACGCCCGCCGTCACATCGACGACCACGTTGGGCGGATTGGGCGCCGGCAGGGCGACTCTGGTCTGGTAAAAGGCGCGGTTGGGCGGCACGGAGATGCTCACCCCACCGAAGGCGATCTCGCTGAGGCGGAAGGTGCGGATGTCCAGGTTGGGATCGAGTTTGTCGGTGATCCGCACCTGGCGCGCGTAAGCGGCGGCGTTAGTCTGGTTGGCAAAATAGACGGTGTAGGTCAAGGGCTGCTGCGCGCCCACAAACCGCGCGGCGGAGTAGCCCGGCGGCCCGGTCTTCTCGTTCGGGTCGAGCGGCGGGCGGGGCTTGACTGGGTGGTAGTGAAACGGCTTGGGGGGAGGCGGATTGGGCGAGTGAAAAAAACAGGCAACCTGACAATACACGTGTGTAACGGTAATGACGGCGGTTTCGAGAAAATGATGGATGGTGGAGAGGGTCATGCAGCCGACATAACAAATCGGCCCGGTGACGACCCCCTCCTCAGTGGGCGCGCACTCGAAAAAGCAGGAGACCCCCTCGGCAGCCCATGCCGCGTTGTCGATGTGCTCCTGAGACTCCTGCGTCTGATCACAGACGGTGTCGCAATCCATGGCCTTCGGCGATGGGCCCGCGGAACGGAGCGATTGGGCGCCCGCGCCGGAAGCCGGGGTCAACAACGCCAGGTCATTGGTGTCGATGAGACGGCCGTTTGCCAGCGCGACCCCCCACAGGTTCAGCCAGCTTCCGGAGTCGGACAAGGCCGCGGCGACAAGCGGGGGCAGGCCGGTGGTGTTGGTCGTGATGATGCCCTCGGAATTTGTGGCGGTGAAAGAAAAGCCGTCAGTTTGGGTCAGCAGATATTGGCGGACGGCTTCCGCTTCCTTCGCCACCTGGGCCAGGAATTCCGGCTTGGACTGGAGAATGGGGGCGATGGCGTAATTGAAGGCTGTCGAGCCAAAGTCGGACACGTCAAACGAGAAGCCGAGCGAGTCACCCGGGGCCAGATCACGGGCTATGAAGGCGCACATCCCCAGGGAATTATCGGTTGAACGGGTGTCGGAGCCAAGCGCCTCGGCAGGCGGGCTAAGGAGCATGTGCAAAGGCTGGTCAAGAAGGATGGCGGCGCTGACGTACTGGATATCCACATTGCCCGAGTTGACCAGGCTGCCGGCCCAACTGAATGGCAGTCCCACGCGGGGCGTGTCGTTGACCTTGCCCGCAACCACTTGCGCCGCAAGCGGCAAGGCCGGTTCAATGGTGACGGCGCCCGCGGCGGACGTGGGTTGATTGCCGGGGTTGGTCAGCACGAGGTCGTACGTGCCATCAACGGCGTTCGTGAAAAAGAACCTGCCCTTGACCGCAGTAGCATCGACAAAGAAGTTCGTGGCCGCGAAGTAAACGTGCGCGCTGGAGACCAGCGAGACCTCGGCGCCGGGCATGAACTTGGCCCCCTTGACGGTGATGGTGACCTGGCCGTTGTCCCCGATATGGTCGGCGCTGACGCCGTTAATCCGGAAGGGAATGATGTTGGCCGCCAGGGCATAGCTCAACGGACCGCTCGGTTCGTTAGCGCCGCGGACCATAATGTAGTACCAGCCCGCCTGTGTGGTGGGGATGTCGATTTCCTGGTTGGGTGCCACCGGGTTTTGATACGTGAAATCATAAGCTCCAAGGGATGGCACGGCCCCGAATCGGACATATAGCTCGTTGGCGCTATTGGAGGCACCGAGCAGGGTCACCGCCACCGTCTGTCCAGCGGGGCAGTTGACTTTGTAGAACTGGGTGTCGCCGGTGTGGAGTCGGTTGGTTATCGTCTGGCCCAGGAGGAGTACGGGGACATCCACGGCGATGGTAGCGGAGGAGGAGGCGGTATGGCCCGAGGGGTTGATCTCCGGCGCCGAGTCGCGCACGTCCGCGCGGACAATCGCGTGATAGGAACCGGGATTGAGGGCCGGCAGAGGCCCGCTCCAGGAGGCGTTGTAAGCGCCCGAAGCGGCGAGATTGGTGTGGTCCACACTTCCCAGGAAGGTGGCGTTGAGGTCCCAGGCGGTGTTGGTGGAGAGATAGACCGCATCCGACCACGTGCTGACGGTGCCGTTGGGGCTCAGGTTGGAGACCGTCCAAGCGATGTTGACCGCCGTACCGGGGGTCCCGCTGGCCGGCGAGAGCGTGACGTTGCCGGGGGCCAGGTCGATGGGCACTGGCAGGCTGACCACCATGGCATTGGGGTTCCAGGCGACGCGTGCGCTGTCGTCAGGCCCATCATAGAAGCCATAGTCGCTGTTTGCCATGACAAGGATATAAAGCGGCCCCGCCTGGCCGGGAGGAAGCACTACCGATGCGGAGTTGGTGTAGCTCTGGCCGACGCCGAGGCTTCGGACACTTGGAACTGTTCCCAAAGCAAACGCTCCATTCACGTCCGACACCTGATCCGAAGAGAGAAACAGGGAATCATCCCAACGTTCTTGCGGCGTTGGCGCCGTGCCCTGGTTCGTGACGACCCAGGTCACCGTGATCGGTTGGCCCGCGTGGGCGGCTGCGGGCGCCTGAACCGCCGAGACGCGCAGGTCCGGATAGCGGGCGATGGGCACATAGACCATGGAGCCACTGAATGAGACGTTGTTGGTTTCGTTCTGACATTCCTCCAGGGCGTTGGTGGCGTCGGCGATGATGGAGGCAAGGAAATAGCCCTGGATGTCCGGTATCGTAAATGAGGCGGTTTCGGTCTGGCTCCCGCCCGGGGCCAGGGAAGCTTGCTCAGGAAAATAACCGAGCAGGGTCGCGTTATTGGTATCAAGAGGGTAGGTCGTGGACAAATAAACCGCATCGAGCCAGGGAGCGATGGCCGGGGCGGACCCCGTGTTGGAAACGGTCCAGGAGAGTGTCATGGGCTGGCCTGCGTTTGCGGTGGCCGGCAGGGTGATGTCGCTCACGGTCAAGTCCGGGTAAAGGCCGAAGCTAACGGGCAGCGCGGAAGCGGAGCGGCGCGGGTTATCGAACTGGCAGGCTGGGGCGATGTTTAGGACGTTGCCGGCGTCAGCCACGACAAAGAGATAGTAATTGCCGGCCGTGCAGCCGGGGATCCGGACGAGCTGGGTTTGCGTGTACGCCGCGCCGGCGGGGAGGCCGCCATTGTGGGCGAATTCGCCGAGGAGGAGGGCATCCGGGCCGAGGGCGGGCGAAGGGGAGGCGTACACCGCGTCGTACCAGTTGCCGGAGGCGGCGCCCGTGCCGCCGTTGGTCACCTGCCACTGCACCGTCGCCGGAACCGCGGAGGTAAGTGCCGTTGGCGCGACCAGTTGAGTGATCTGAAGACTGGGGTGAGGAACGGGAGCAACCTGGACCGCTGCCGTTGCGGTGGCGGCATTGTTCGTGTTGCAGGAGATGCTGTTGACGATATTGCTTAGGTCCGCGACGACGGTAGCATAATAGGTTCCACCCAGGCAGGCGGGTACGGTGTAGAAACCGGTTTGCGTGTAGCTGCCACCGCTGGCGACCTCCGCGCGATTGGTATAGAGCCCCACGAAATAGCCCTCGCCGGGAGAATAAACCGGAGTGGGCGAGAGAAATACCCCATCGACCCACGGGGCGTTGGTGGTGGCGCTGCCCGAATTGACAACCGTCCAGGAGAACGCCAAAGGCGTCCCGGCGGTGGCGCTGGCGCCTGAAGACATACGAGACACGGCCAAGCGGGCGGCGCCGTTGGGCAAAATGCGCATGGGCGAAGAGGTGGAGAGCACGTTATTGGCGAGAGTGCCCGCCTCGCTTACCTCGTGGCCGCTGTCGGCGACCACCACCGAGTAGTACGAGCCGATGGCGCAGTACGGAATGCTCAAAGATCGAGCGACCGTGTAGGAATCGCCAGCGGCCAGCGCGCCGTTGTGCGGCACGTCCGCCACCCAGATGTCCACGTTGGAGTCGAACGTTCCATCCGGAGAAAGGTAAACGCTGTCCACCCAGTTGGTAGCGATAGTCGGCCCGCCGCGATTGGAGACCGTCCAGAGAAGGTTGGCTGGGCCTCCCGCCAGGATAGTGCTGGGGCCAGAGGCGCTGGTAAGAGCCAGATCGGGCGGCGGGGTGGGGACGATCGTTAATGGGGATGGCGCCATCAACAGGTTATTGTCTTTGCTGAGTTCAGGCACCGCATTTTCGGTATCAGTATAGACGAACAGGTAATAGGTGGCGCTGGATTTCCCGGAGGGAATCAGGCTGGCCGGGAGCGTAAAGCTCTCGTTGTTCGTGTAAGCATCGCCGATGTCCAAGCCGTACCAGTGTGTGACGGAGCCCAGGAGCGTGGCTTGGTTGGCATCGAACACAGCGTTTGTTGACAAATAGATGCCGTCGCGCCAGTTGGCTGTGGTCGGGTTCAGACCGTTGTTGGCCACTACCCACTGGACACTGAGTGGTTGGCCGGCGAAACCGGTGGCCGGCGCGCTAACCCGGGTCACTTCCAAGTCCACCGGCGGGGGCGGGATAACGTCGAGTTCCGCCGCGCCCTGATCGCGCCCGATGACGCCCGGTTTCAAATCGGCGTCGCCGGCTATGTAAGGAGCATCGACGACAACGACGGCATACCAGGGGCCGGGGGTGAGGGTGGACGGGACATAGAACCAGCCCGTATTGGTGTAAGTCGCTCCTGGGGCGAGTGGTTCGCCGGCATAGACATTGTAGGCGACACCGAAATATCCATGGACGTAGTCGTAGTTGGTCGTGGGTGAAAGCGCCAGGTCATCGTACCAATGACCGTATGGAAGGGTAACCGGACTTTGGCCGGTATTCTTTACTACCCAAGTGACGTCGATGGTGTTCCCCGCCCAAACCGGCGTGGGCGCGGCGGGCGAGGCCTGGACGCTGACGACGTGCAGGAAACCCGGGGTGACCAGTTGAATGTTGATGGGCAGGGCCGTGGCGCCCAGGGTGTTCGTTTCCGGGTCCGCCCCGACAACTCCCGCGTCATCG
>JAJYHY010000369.1 GCA_021784555.1 bacterium | reverse complement strand
GGAGACCACATCTCGATGTGGTCTCCACTGTAGGAATACCACATGGGTCCCCACTGCGAAGCGAACCACCCGCCGTCACCCATAAATCCTTTGATTTGTTCGAAGCAAACATCCATGTCTCGCAGATGCTCTAGGACGGCGAAAGATATGACAAGGTCTGCGTTTCCGAGCCTCCCGTGAGCCGGCTTTCGGAGATCAATCTGCTCAAAATCCACCGCTACATCAAGATCGGACTCAACCTGCCGCTTAACGTCGTCCCACGCCGATTTGTAGGAAAAATAATCACAACCCATGATCCTCTTTGGCTTGAGCCTCCGGGCGACCAATGCCATCTCGTCCCCCATGCCACATCCAAAGCACATGACTGTGTCCAGTCTGCCAAGAGTTCCAAGGATCTGGTTGAGGAATATGTCGCCGCCAAAGCCTTTTTGGCCGTAGCAGATGATGGAAGGCTGATCGAACTGAACCTGTTTAACGCCCAGTTTTCGGAGGCGCCGTTCCACGAGAGGGCGTTCCAGGCGGTTTTTCATTGGATATAGGAAAGAGCCGATGCGGCGCCGAAGCCGCCGGGAGGGGTCCGGCTCTTTTCCCAAGGCCTGGTTGTTTTCCGGCTCGTTGGCATCATTTCGCGAAGAGTCACGCGAAACTTCCAGCAGCGGATGCTGCTTGTACGCATTCATTTTATGCTGTTGCGGTGCTCTCCGCCACCTCACCAAGCAAGCTTCTCCACAGTCTAGCTTCATCCGCCTCGTCATAGTTTTGCAGGACGTGCCGGTAGCCGGCCTCAGCGAGCTGCCGCGCCTTGTGCGGATTCTCCAGCATCTGGCTGATGCCTTTTTCGAGTGCGGACGCGTCCTGGGTCGGGACAGACAGGCCCGTCTTCTCGTGCTGCACGAGCTCACGGTTACCCGGAATGTCCGTTGCTATGCAAGGCAACCCCGCAGCCATTGCCTCAATCAGCGCGCCCGGCAGACCTTCGCTGGGACTTGGCAAGACGAAAAGGTCCGCCGCGGCGAGAAATGGCAGGACATCCCTCTGGTGGCCTGCAAACCAGACCGGAGCCCCTGGCAAGTCTCTTGCTTGACGTTCGAGGTTTCGGCGATGTTCCCCGTCGCCAACCAACAAGAGCTGCGCGTTTGGGTGTTTCGCGTTCAGGCTCTGCATAGCGCATAGTAAGCTGCTTTGTCCCTTCTCTACACTTAATCTCCCGACAGAGACGATAATTTGAGCGTGTTGCGGCAATCCCAAGCTGTTTCTGAGATCCTGACGGTCGCGTCTTAGACTAGCTGCTCGCACCTTTGTTGCCTCGATTGGCCTACTATTTGGAATTGCCCCGACCCGCGTACTGGCAATCGCTAACAATTGCGCATAGTGGTGAACCTGGGAGCGCCCGTTTACAATAGTCAGGTGAGCGTGCCGGGACACAAACCGCTTTATGGGAACGGTAAGACGGCTCCTGACGAAACCGTCCGCAGTTGCCGGAACAGCCCGTTCAACCACTATGAACTGGACGCCTCGTAACGCCAAGCCGAGCTGCAGCCAACGGTTGCTGTCTAGGTGATGACACCAGACTAGAAATAACCGGTTTGGGAAAACTCGCGCGCAGCAAAACGCCTTTTTAAGTCCAGCGAACGCGGACCTCATCGTGTTGCAACCCGGAAACAGAGACCGCGCTCCAATGTTGCTCTCCTTAAGCGACTTCAAGAATTCGGGTGACGCCCTGACGGCGTGCAGGACGTAATTCTGCTCAACACGGGTCATTCTAAGCACACGCAGCAAGGCTAGTTCGGCGCCTCCAAGGCCCGGGCTATCCACACACCAAATTCTGTTGGGGTGCAAGGTCAACGCAGTCCTGTTTGTGGCTTGCGCGCGATTACCAACACATTCGGTGCGTTGAGATTAAAGTAACGGCACGTCCAATTTACGGCTCTCCCAACAGCTTTGATAAATGGAACCGCCGTTTTAACTAGCTGTTTGTATCGACGGTCGTAGGGCTGGTCCAAATAATGCACTGGGAACATATTCTGGACATGCAGGTATTCTAATCTTTCGATGATAAACCCGGCATTTTCGAAACCGGATCGCAGCTGCCTCTTTGAAAAGCCGTGGTAATGGCCCGTCGAGTATTCCCAAAAACGCTGTATAAATGTTGTCCTGGCACGGTCGTCCCCAGCGAGACCGCGCAAAAACTCGGTTAGCGATGTGAAGGAAACTTGCCTCCGGTAAACGACCAGCAGTATGAACAGATAGCAAAGGTATGTCGTGGTCGTAAGAAACACCTTGCCACCGGGTCGGAGGGCTGTACAAGCATTAGCCAGGAACTGATCATAATTCTCGACGTGCTCGATTACTTCGACCGAGAAAACCACATCGTACTCGTCTTCTGGTTTCCACGGCTTTCCAAGATCAGCTCGCGTGAAACCTCTGTAATGCTTACTGTTGACGTGCCCCGGCAAGACGGAAGAAACGTCCACACCGTCCACGTTCGCCCCTGTTCCGCGAAGAAGCCCACCGTAAAAGCCATTCCCACAGCCGAAGTCCAGAATGTTGCTCAGATTTAGCGGCTCCGGGATGGCTTCGGCAAACAACCGCGATATGATTGGGAAACTGTCCTTGTGAAAGCCGTCTATGCCTTGTTCATAATACTCCTCGCTGTAGTCGAAGTGCCTCATCTGCTCAACAACATCTGCCAACCCGACGTAGTGACCTTGGAGGCATCTCGTTCCCCGTCAGCCGATGGGACCACCGCTGCCGGCCGACCAAAGGCACAACGGAACGAAGTCTATGAATCGCCGCCGAGAACGCTTGCTAACCCACCTTGATTAAAGCAAAGCGCTTTGCCGCGTCCATAAAAAGCGACGTCAGCGGTTTTCGTAATTCTCCCGTCGCAGCCATAAGCGCCCAAAGGCCAGCCCAAATTAGGGAAGTGGCCGCAGCGCCGGCCAGCAAACCGGTCCAACCGAAGGCGAAGGAGCACCGGGACGACATGGATGCGGCCACGGCCGCTATCGCGAGAAAGGCCAACGCCCTGACACCGAGGCCTGCCTTGAGCAGGTCCCGGCCTCGCAAGTGAATGGCCATGGCGACCACCTGCAAAAGGCTGGAGCCGCACGAGGCGGCAACAATTCCCATGATCCCCCATCTCGGCACAAGCCACACGGCGAGAGCAATCTTAAGCGCGGCCTGAATCCATGCCAGCACCGTTGTGAACTCCGCGCGGCCTGACGCCAGCCAGAACATACCCAGCAAATTGCCGCAAGCGCGCAGACAGACGAGCAGCCCCATGCCCAATGGCAGGTACGCGTTCTGCGCGCCGACGTAAGCGGCCCCAATCCACAAATCGACAAACGGATGCAGCCAGAAGCTGATCCCGACCAGAGCCAATGTGGCCAGGCCCAAGGTCAAGTAGGTGACCTTCGTGAAGATGGCTCGCGCCGCTTCGGGCGAGGAGCCAAAACTGTGGGAAAAGCGCGGAAATGCGCTGTCAGCCAGGCGTGAGCATAGACTGAAGATCATTTGGGGGAACCGCCACCAGAGGGCGTAGGCCGCGACCGTCTTGGCGTCGGTAAAGTAACCAAGAATCACAACGTCCATGCCGGCCTCAATCGTCCAGGCAACGCCCCCAAGGGAGGTCAACCAGCCGTATTTGAACATCGGGCTCAGTCGCTTGCTGCCAGCGGTCGTTTCAACTGCTGCCTCCCGCCATCTGCAATTTCTATGAACGACACCGCGCAGCACAAGGAAAGCCAGGCACTGGGTGAACACTTCCGCGATGGGAACCGATAGGATGTAACAGCCGGACTTCAGCAATCCAAAGGCCAAAAAGGTGGTAGTGACGGTCCGGAGGACGGCCACAATGTTCACCGTCGCTTGGATTTGGGACCCAATGAGCGCCGCGGAGAACGGACGGGCGACGAAGGAAACCAATTGGGATGCCCCTGCAACCAAGGCAATCTCCCCGGCCAAATGCGCCGTATGGAGGTCGGCCGGGCCCTTCAGTCCAATCCCGAACCAAAAGAGGGCAGCGATCCCCAGGACCACGGGAAGCCCGAGCCAGACAATCCGTAGATTGAAGCGCCACAGGTCCGAGAAGGCGCGGTTCGCCGCGGGCAAATCATGGCGGCCAAGACATTCGGCAATCTGCCGGGAAGCCGCAAAATCCAGGCCCAACTGGAGAATCGCCAGATAGGCCGATATCTGAACGACGAAGGCGTAGATGCCAAAGTCATGGGCCGGAACCACCAAGGTTATCTCGCGCAGGAGCCAGAGATTTGTGAGCAGCCCCGAGAATACGCCCAGCAAACTGGTGCCATAGGCCCGCAGGATGTTGTTCTTTAAGAGCGACCGGAACATTTTGCGCTCAAATCCCCACTGTTGCCGCGTTGTGCTTCACGTCTGAGGCAGTGGCCCGCTGGGTCAAAGCCCGTTCCAGTTCGCGCGAATACCGCTCGCCATAAGCCGGCCACGAAAAGTGATCTCGCCCTTTTCCAAGGATATCTCGCCAGCCGATCTGTGTCCGTCCCTTAGCCAGCGCGTGCCCGATGCCACGCCGCAAGCCACCAGCGTCGTCCGGCGGCACGACCGTCACCCACGTCTGGTCTTCGAGGAGTGCCGCCAAATCCTCCCCGCCGGTGCGATCGGTGCAAACCAGCGGCAACCCGCACGCCAGCGACTGGGTCTGAACCACGCTCAACCCCTCTTCGCGCGAGGGGAGCACGAAGACGTCGGCTTCCGCGTAAGCTTCGGCCAGTCTCGACTGAGGGATGAATCCGCGAGACTCGAAGTTCTCCATTCTCGGAAAGGGTGCGTCACCCTCCGGCCCGGCGTGAATCAGCCGCCACGGGCGGCCGTCGATAGCCTCCGCCAGGACGTCACAACCCTTGCGGAAGGACCAGGTTCCGACAAAAATCAGGGTCGGGGTGGCGTTCTGCGGCTTGGGCGTTGGTGGGAACATGGCAAGATCCACACCGTAGGGATTGCGGAAGAGTTTCTGCGCGGGAAAGCCGCGTTCGAGAAAGCTCCGCTCGACGTGTTTTGACGGAATGACGACGGTGTCGGCCAGGGCGTAGTCGGCCAATTCCCGGCGGACGGCGTACGGACTGACCCGCGCTCCGCCGGGAAGGGCGTCGAGGATCTCCTTCTGGGATAGGATGTGGCGGCTGCCGCGCTCGATCCAGACCTGGGCTCCAAAGCGACGCCGCGCCGCAAGAGCCGCCTTGGTGCTCATTCCCGACATGCCGATGAAGACGTCGCAGGGTCCCATCAGGCGCGCGGCGAGCGAGTCCAGGGCCTCGATGAACGCCTTTTCCGAGGCAGGCCAAAAGCGCGTCCGTTGCGCCTTTCGCATGAGAAAGAACAGCGGAGCCAGGTAGAGGAGGAGGCTCCGGTTGCAGTGGTCGGGCAGGCCGAAACGCCGCGTGACAAATCGAGGAACACACGAGTAGAACTTGACGTCGTGCCCGAGGGCATTGAGTTCCCGCGCCAGGTCGCAGACGTGGAACCGGCCAGAGGTCAGGATGTTAATACGCAGCGGCATTCGCAAGACGTAAGCCCCATCGTATCTCCGCTTTGGGTGTTGGGGCCGGGCAGGGTCATCGTGTAGGGGTCATTCCGTCCCCTTCTTGTGAGCCGTAGGGGGCTACCGCGTGCCCGTTGAGGTGGTCGACCGGGGGATGTCAGAAGCCGCTGCCGCGTAGGCCACACGTTTGGGAGGAATCATGACGTGTAGCTTTACTATTAGGGGGTGGGTTGGGGCGTCATGGCCGCGGCTGCGAGGGTCCAGCCTTGACAGATTGAGCAGATAATCATTGCCCTGGAACCAGATGCTAGGCGCGTACTTTGGGCACCGTGAGGCAAGCTCGCTCGTGGCGCGATGCCCAGCAAACCATTCGGGTGTCACCACAACGCGCGGAAGTCCTTGGCTCTGTTTCTGGCACTGTCCTCTGGCCGACCAGCTCGCCTGAGAAAGGTCTAGGGAATCGCGAAATTGCATGTCAAGGCAAATGCCGAAGATTGCGAGAGATGCAGCGATGGACCACGCAGTTACTCGCGCGCCTAATCGGCTAGCGAGATGCGGCCAAATGACGGGCCCGCAAACCAGTATCGCAGGCAGGGCAGATGTCAGGTACCGTGGGGAATTGACTAATCCGAACACGAGACTTGCAGCGGCGGCTGCGAGTCCTGGCAAGGAGGAAAGTAGAGCCAGGACGAGCAGGCTTCTTGACCCCGGGTCCTTCCTGGCGGATTCAACCACACTGGCCACAACCTCACCCAAACCAAGGCACTTGAGCAGAAGGAAAGATATGCCTAGCACCAAGAGTACGAGGCAGGCGGGAGTCAGGTGATCTACGTAGGCAGAGGGTCCGCCGTAATCCCAACCAGTCAGAGTCACGACCGCAGGCTCCATCGCTGCGGCCAGGGGACCCGCGTGTCTGTAGTGCGAGAGTGCTGTCAGTAGGAATGTTAGGCCAGCCCAACTCATCGCCGCAAGGCCGAGCGCCGGCAATGCGAACCTCCGATGCCGACCAAAAGTGAAGGCAAGGCCACAGAGCACCAGGGGAACAGAGGCGACGGTGAACGCGGAAACGACCAACTCCTGCGAAGCAAGCAGCAATTTGCCAGGGCTAGCGCTGCCGAGATTCAGCAAACTGAATCCAGAGCTTTCGAAGGGCGCAAGCTGCGCCCGGCCGGCGTACTGCTCATTGTGGTTCTCATGGGTAACCCGATACTTGGCAGCCGCACTGCCCAGGACACAAGCGATCATTGCCAGAGCGCATAGGGCCCTCGTGCGCCTCCTCAGCTTGGAGCGCGCCAACATGAGCCAGGTGCCGCCACCGATGGCCGAAAACGGTGCGGTTTGTCGGACGAGCGAAGCCCAAGCGATGACCGCAAAAGCAGACCAGACCAAAATCGCCGGATGACGCGAACGTGGCGCTCTGAGAACCAACGCCCAGAACACGAGTGTTGCTGCAAATACAGGCACATCAGATATAAAATACTGTGCCATGAAGAGATCGGACGTTCCCAGCACAGCCAGGCACCACACCAGGGCGGCGCTCCTCGTGAGGCCAGTTTGTCGCGATATGAAAAAGCCGGCGGTGACACCCACCACGGACAACGCGGAGGACAGTAGTCGCATGGCGAATAAGGAATTCCCGAAGGCCAGTGCCCAGATCTTCCACAGCCAATAATAGCCGATGAGTGTAGGGACACACCGGGCGTTGAGCTCAAATCCGCCAACTTCATAGCTCCTCCAGAATGTTGTTACATAGATCTGTTCATCCATTAGGAAGGACGTGAAATTGCAACGTACGGTCAGCAGAACCTTAACGAACAGGAGCAGCGTGGCCACGGCGAGCGCCGCGAGCGCAGGAAACGGCAGTTCTCTGCGACACTGCCGGTCACCGCCCGTCTCCCGCTCAACGGTTTGGGGATTCATTATCCGGAAGGTTTTGATTCTCGGTGCTTGTTGTCCAGTAGCCCATCAGTACGTCGTTGCGATAGATGGAGCGCAGGTGGTGCTCCACGCGAGCGCCCCTGTGCCTGGGTCTGTGGGGGCCAATGCGCAGCAGCGGTCGGTCAATCGCATAACGAGGCGGGCTTGGCTCCATGGCGTCTATAGTCTCCCTGGCTAAAGTACTTCTCCAGCCACCCGTAGGCGCAGATGAAAAAGTAGCGACTGCCCATCTCCTTGATCTTCAGCTTCGCAGATCCTCGGCGGCGATTCCGCCAAGTGATCGGCATTACTGTCCAGGAAAAATCTCGCACGATAGCTTTCAGTGGAATTTCAACAGTCAAATTGAAGTGCGGGGCGATAAGGGGCTCGCACCCTCGGATTACAGTCCGTCGGTACGCCTTGAAGGCATTGGTGGTATCGTTCAGAGGGATACGAAAGGCAAAGCGAATGAAGAGGTTCGCTAACCTATTCGCCAGGAGCTTCACCCTCGGACAGTCAATCACGCCACCTCCCTTGATGAAACGACTTCCAAAAACGCAGTCCCAGGCTTCGTTCAAGAGCCTCCAGTAGCCCACGGCGGCACGGGCATTGTCTGATTCGTCAGCCATCATGATGGCAACGGCATCCCCTCGCATTTCACGCAGGCCGAGCACGACGGCTCGCCCGAAACCATGCTCACCGGTGTTCTGTAATGGGCGCAACTCAGGAATG
>JAJYHY010000368.1 GCA_021784555.1 bacterium | reverse complement strand
AGTCCACCATTTCCAGCGGTATTGGCGACCCCTGGCCTGAATCAGCCGGTGCCATCGGTAAATGTCAGCGAATTCCGGCAACGCCGGAAGGTTGCACGGTGGAGCACGGCTCAAGCCCGCCGAGCGTCGCGCGTTCCACGGCTTCGTCTGCCCTCACAGGTCCCGCTCCACTCGTTCCCGGCTCCAGCAGCACAGGCTAGCACGGTTCCTCGAAAACACCGCCTCGCCACCGCTGACCTCGTTATCGCTGCTCACCCCTTTCTCGGCCTGCATCACCAGATTCACTGCGCTGGGTGCTCATCACGCTTGGCTGGTCGGAATAATCGCCGAACCGTCAAACTTCGGGATTCTTTCGCGCAGAACCCGAGGTTTTCCCATTGGGCTAAATCCCTGACATAGCACGAGCTGCGACGATCTGATCACCACTGCCACCAAGAGGACCTCGCATAACAATGCTCCACGAGCGCCAGACAACATACGCAGACGGCACAACAGTTCCCGAAATCATACCAAGGGGGATTCCGATGAGGCCGAGTCTTCGCGGCAAAAAGAAGATCAGCAATAAAACCAGCGCCATGTTCACGACGGCTGGTACGGCAAACGCGTTCCCGACCACAGCAAGGGCTGGTGTGGCATGAGCAGCGTTGTGAACGTAAACAACGTAGAACAGCAGGATAGCGCCAAAAATTGCGCTTCCGAGGTATTGCCCTTTGCCCAGCCAGAGATCGAAAATAGGGCGCGCCAGCAGGAAAACCAGCAGACTCAGAGCGAGCGAAATCCCGGCGGACGCCGCCAAGCCAAAGACATAGTAGCGCCGGCATCTCCGATAGTCTTGGGCGGCCCAGCTGCCCGATGTGTAGGGATAAAGCATCAGAGGAACAAGCCCGCTGATGGAAGCAATCAATGTTCCCATCCTTAGCATCGCGGTATAAGGTGTCACCTCCTTGAGTCCAAACTGCCGCTCGACAACAAAAGTCGTGAATTGGGTGACCACATACGCCGCCAGGTTGAGCAGGAGCAATTTCGAGCCGTCTCGGAAGAATTGGATGACCTGGCCCTTTTTTGGCGGAGCGGCTTCAACGGAATTGCCCAGAAAGCCGCGCAGCTTCCAATCGGCGGCAGACCAATAGAGCAGGTTCAGGACGAGATAGATGGCGCCGATCCACGTGAGGTTCAGCCCCAGGTAAAGAGCGAGCCAGGCGCAGGTGATTGCGATGGTGGAATAGAATGACCGAAACACCCGGTCCCAGCCCACCTCGCCATAGCCGTCCAGAACGAACAGGTGGGACAACCCTTGCAGATTCGCCGCCATTCCAAATGCATAAGGAAACCAACTCAGAGCCGTTCCGAATTGGATGTGCCCGCGTTTGGCGGCGGGCCAAAGATAGGCGGCGAACACAACGACCGCGGCGATGCAGACGCCGAGTGAAATAAAACGGAAGGCTATGCGGACGGTTCCAAGGACGGATCCAACTGCGGAATCGTCCCCGGCCGCGCGGGATTGAGCGACGGCGCGAGCGATGGTCGGCCCCATTCCGCATTGCAGCAGCAATAGGAATGAGCCGGCCGAGGTCACCAGGACCCAAAACCCGGCCTTGGCGGGTGGCAGATAATGGGTCAGCAACCGCAGTATGAGGAGCCCGGCAAGGCCGTCTATTCCCAGGCTGACGAAACCGGCGCCAATGCCAAAGGCGATTTTGTTTCTCGCCATTAGACGGCGGACGTCGCCAGCTCCTTTGATCTTTGCCCGCGCAGCAATCCGAGCGCAGCCATTTCGTCCAACGACCTTGCATAGCGCGAGTCTGCATCGGGTTCAGCGTCCTGTTCCAGAACCCATGCGGCAAAGCGGTTGATTCCTTCCTGAAAGGGAACAAACGAATGGCCGCCGAGTGCTTCGAGCAGCCTGCCGTTGTCCGCGGCGGCGTGGCGAATATCCCCGATTCGGAATTGCCCTGAAACCGTGTATTGGGGCTGGCGCTGGAAGGCCTTGCTCAATGCCGAAAGCACATCGAGGAGCGTTTGCGGGGCACCGCAGCCGAGGTTCAGAATCAAAGGGCCGGACAGCGGCCTTTCCAGGGCGCGGCAATTGAATTCCGCCACGTCGTCTATGAACACAAAATCGCGTGAGGGAAGGCCGTCTTCAAAGATGTTGAGCGCTTGGTTCCGCAACAGCAACTGGCTGAAGATGGACACAATTCCGGTGTAAGGGTTCTTGAGCGATTGGCCGGGGCCATAGACATTCTGATAGCGAAACGCGACGGCCGGGACGCCCAGCGCCTCGCAGACGTTAAGAATGATCTGTTCCTGAGCGAGCTTTGTGATGCCGTAGATTGAGGTGGGCAGCGCCGGGTCGGTCTCGAGAGACGGCGCTTCGGCGAGCGCGGATTTGCAACTCGGGCAAAACGGGGTGAACCGGCCACCCTCCAAATCTTTGATGCTGCGCGACTGCGGGAAAACTCGCCCGTGCTGCGGGCATAGATAAGCGCCCTCACCATAGACCGCCCGGCTTGAACTGACGATGACACGCCGGATTCGTGAGCGCCGCCGCGCGATTTCTTCCGCGAGAACAGCGGCGCCAAGAACGTTGACGTCGGCATAGCCTCGCACCTGGTACATGGACTGGCCGGTGCCGGTTCGAGAGGCGAAGTAGAAGATAGCCTCGGCCTCCTCAAGGGCGCGGCCAACGGCTGCGAGGTCTCGCACGTCGCCGACGGATACTCTCGCCCTACCCGAGATGGTGGCCAGCAATTCCGAGGATGCAAGGTCGCGTCCATGGATTTGCGGATCGAAGATGTCGAGGATCCGAACCGCGTGTCCCTTGCTCAAGAGCCCTAAGGCCGTCCTGGTGCCAATGAATCCGGCTCCTCCTATGATGAGGCAGTTCATCACGTTAGGTATAATCCAACAGGGCCATCGCTTGGCCGAAACGATTGAGTATTAGCTGTTGGTCGCTCACCGTCATGCTCGTTTCCCATTGTCTCGCTTTGCCTTCGCGAAAGAATCCGAGTGCGTCCCCGTCCGTCTCAGGGCCATACTGCATTTCCATGTCCCTCAGATTCTCGAAGCTTGTTTTCTGAACCGCGTCTTCTATCTGTGCGGGAGCGGCTCCGATCTCGAGGAATGCGTTCAACCGCGCAGCCTCGTGGCAGGGCTGTTTGAGCAACTTTTCGTACTTGATGAAGCAGAGGCCTTTCGGACGTCGCCGACATTCAGCCAGGGCCTTGGCAACGTGCGTTCCCCAGTCTGTGTACTCTTCCGGCACGCCGGATCTGAGGAAATCCGACAGATCGCCGTCGAACCAGCCGTTGTTTCTCGAATAGTGATAGTATGATATGAGGGCGTCTCGGGGGTCGCGGCAGACATACACACATTTTGGGAATCGATGGAAGAGGGGCCAGTGCGTTTTCATTATCCGGCGCCGGTTGAGCCGATGTACGCGCGCGGTGTTCTTCTCAATGGCCGGCACGACATCGTCAATGTTCCTAAACGTGATTTGGACATTGGGCCGGAGAAGATTGGCGATGATGAACCTTACCCAGGTATTGCCACTTTTCGGATAGGAGCATAAAAAGACGTCATCGGACCTGATTTTATCAAGGGCCAGGCGTCTCAGGTCGGGATCGTATAACCCCACTTGTTGGAGCATCCCCTTCAGAAACGCCTTCAATGGCATTGGCAGACGACTGGGGGTATTTTGTCTTGCCAGGACCTGTACGCCCCTTCTCACGAAATGCGATCCGAGAGTGGTCACGAGCCAGTGTATCCACCAACGAATGGGGTGGTCAGAATGCCCACCTTCCACTTTGCCATCGCCAATTTTGTCACGTTTTCGCCTGCGATAGTGAGGGCGGTTGCGGCGGCTGCACCAACAGCTCCATACGCTCTGATAAGAAGGTAGTTCAGGAAAAGATTCAGCGTCAAAAAGGTGACCGAAATGTACCCCTGTAGCTTCTCGTGCCCGCACATGATTAGCAGCAGGCCGACGCATCCGGTGGAGATGTTAAAAAACTGCCCGACGCCAAGAACAACAAGTATGGCATACGCACCCCTGAATTCGCTTCCCCAAAGCTCCAATATGAAGTGGCCAAAAAGGACAAAGATGGTCAGACTTGCGACTGCGATCAGAATCAGGCCCAGCGTGGTGCGTTTGACCATTTTCTCCATGTCGCTGATTTTTCCTTCGGCAAACAGCGAGGCGATCTTCGGTGAAATGGCTGAATTCGACACGATAAGAAAGAAGCTCTCCAGCAGCGCCAGTTTCGCCGCGACACTATACAGCCCCACCTCCCTTGAAGTCCCGAGCCAGCCAAGCATCACGGCGTCGGCGCTTGAAGTTATGACGCTCGTCCCTGATACAACCAACAGCGGCAGGGCCATGGTCAGCATTGGTCCAGGGATGAATTGCTTAGGGCCAGAGTAGCGGAACAGCCTCCTCCAGTAAAGTCCTGTCGAGGCGAAGACGGCCAACCGGCCTGCCGCATACAGGACCGCGACCGAGACCACGGTGGTTCGAATTCCGGCACAAAAAAACACGATCAGTCCAATGCCGACTACCCATACGCTCAGAGCATCGTTCACGAGACTGCTCTGCCAGATTTTTCGAAAGCCGCTCAAGCCCGCGGCGAAGATGCGCGAGAAGGTCTGCGGCACGATCACAGAGATAAAAATGATCAACGGGATTTCGAGCGCCGGGGCATGGAACACGCGCCGAGACAGCCAGGGCGCCAACACGGCTCCGAGTACAGTAATAGCCCCAGCCAGCAGTCCGTTGATCACGGAGGAGGTGTAAAAGCTATTTCCGATTTGCCGCTGGTCCCCCCGTTCGTAGGCGATGGCGATCCGCTTTATCAGGACGTTGTCCATCCCAAACATGGTCACCACCAAGAGAAGGGTGACGGTCTGGCTGGCGAGGTTGATGATGCCCAGGCCGCTGGCCCCCAGGGTCCTGCCCAGACAGAGGCTGACGCCGAGGGCCGCGGCCATGCCCGCGACTCTGGCGAGGAGGGATGCAGACGACCTCCTCGCAACCTCGACTGTGTGTTCGTCAAGGCCCGAGCTGATCTTTCGGAGCGCGGAGAAGATCCGGCGAGGGGCGGCTTCGGCGGTCAACCGTGAAGCGGGTTCGCTGGCGTTGGGGAACGACACGCGGGCCCCAGTCTCCTCTGTTATCTTACCAAGCCCAAGCGAGCCGAACCCCCACTTGGTTCTCGGTGAAGCCCCCGCCGGCGTGCTCCGGTTGTTGGTTGAGCCACTGGTAGAACAGTTCCCCAGTAAGATGGCGAACAAGCTTTGCCTGCACGCCCGTCCGCACCTCGTAATAGCCGTCGGTTATGGCTGCGGACGTATTCTGGAACGGAGTATAATCAAGAAGGAAGTACGAACCGGTGAAGTTGATGGTGAGGCGTTCGGAGACGCCCTGACTGACGCCAAGCGACACGCCTGTGCTGGTTGTATAGGTGCCATTGACGATCGTGGCGTATTCGCGCCCGTAGCCACTGAGCGAGAGCGCGGTGCGCGGGGCGGCCTGGTAGCCAGCACCAACGTCGAAAACAGGCGATAACAGGTCCGAGGTTCCGCCTTCGAACTGGCGGAGTTCGCCGCCGGCGGAGGCGTCGAAGGTGAGTTTTTGGGTGTAGTAGTAGCGGGCGCGGGCGCGGAGTTGCTCGAAGGTCTGGCTTTGGTTGTTGGGGACTTCGTCGTAGCCGCCCAGAAAGCCGAGGCTGACGGGGAAATCCGGGAACAGCTCGTAATTAAACCAGTCCTGATTATTGTATTCAGTGTAGCTCGTGAGGCCGGGCGAGTCGTAGGTCGTATCGAGGCGGTTGAGGCTGGCGTCGGCGGAGGTTTTGTCGCTGAAGCGATAGGCGGCGGAGAGGGTGGTGGGGATGAGTTCCTGGGTGGTGCGGGTGCCGGTCTCAATGATCGCGGTTCTTTGGAGTTGGTAGCCCTGGTCGAAGCCGAGTATGAGGCGGTTCATGGGCCAGAGGACGTTGAAAGTGGCGAACTGGTCGATGGAATTATTCTCCGTGTATCTATCGAAGAACTGGAAGCGGGGGCCGTAATCGAGGATAAGGAGCTTGCCGGGCCAGTCCTCCGGAGGCCGGACGATGAAATAGTCGGGCGAGAGGGCGAGGACGTCGATATGGAGGTCGCGGAAGGGGACGAGGGCGGCGTCATCGCCGAGGACGGCCTGGAAGGCGGGCTGGATGCTCCAGATTTCGTCGGCTGCGGGGTTCTTCGTGGTGAAGTAGATGTTGTCGTCGTAGGTCACGCCGGCGTTGAACCGGGGGTGGAACTTGACGGGGCCGAGGCGCAGGCCGGAGAACGCGGCGAGGCTGAAACCGCCGCCGTTACCACCCTGATCCTGGGAGAAGGCGGACGGGGCCAGGGCCAGGCAAAGCATCAAGACGAGGCCAAAAAGCTGAAAAGCTGAAAAGCTGAAAAGCTGAAAGGGAGACATCAGAGGTCAGAGGTCAGAGGTCAGAGGTCAGAGGTCAGAGGTCAGAGGTCAGAGGTCAGAGGTCGGAGATCAAGAACGGAGTGGGGTTCTTGATCATGCTGCCGAGCATTCGACCAATTTCCTGGCCAAGAGATGTCAGGCTGGCATGGTTTTCATTCGTGATGTAACCGCAATCCATGGCGAAATCCAAAGACGAGTCGGTTTCGCTGTTCTCTCCGTCGCAATCGGTCAATTTTGAAATGAAATGCGCCTCGTATCGGCGTTTGGCCCAGGCTTCGCGCAAATTAAGGCAGACGGAGCGGGCAGATCGGCGAATCTGGCTGGTCAGGGCGTACTTCTCGCCTGACGGGAATTGCCCGCTGACTTTGAAGATGCGCATGGCGAGTTCATAGCCCTTCTTATAGACCTCCAGTTCTTTCGCGGATCTGATTTGCATAGCTGGCTGGACTTCTGACTTCTGACTTCTGCCCTCTGATCTCCCCCTTCCAGAGGTCGGAGGCCAGGAGGATTTTCGATTTTAGATTTGCGATTTGCGATTGAAGGCACAGGGAAAAACCCTAAAATGCTGAAAAAGAGACCTCAGAGGTCAGCGGTCAGGGGGAAACAACCGCGGAATACACGGAATACACGGAAAAAGGGCATTAACCCCGAGGCTGTGGCGCGGATTGCCCGCGTGAGCAACCCCCCTCTCTGGTCTTGCCTTCTCCCCATTCCGCGTATTTCGCGTATTTCGCGGTCCCCAAGAGGTCCGAAACAAATTAAACATCGGAATGCTCAAAAGCAGACATCGGAGGTCGGGAGGATTTGCGATTTTAGATTTGCGATTTGCGATTGAAGGCACAGGGAAAAGCCCTAAAACGCTGAAACGCTGAAACACGAAGGTCGGTGAATTTAACCTCAAAAGGGCGCAAGGGGCACAAAGAGCAAGCCAAAAATCAGGAATCCGAAAGCGAAACGTTGAGGAGGTGAAACGCGGTGATTCAAAGACAAAGCCTTCAACAAAGCTGAAATTTGGAAAACTGAAAGCCGAAAGCTGAAATCACAAGGCAAAGCAGAAAGCTGGAATAGGCGCCGCGGCGGTCAGAGTTTGGGCCATTCCTGCCGGCGCTTCAGGCGGCGGAATTCCTTGTAGTCATCGTAGAGGAGATCCAGCACCTGCTGCGGAGAGGTTCTTGATGGGGCCCGGGCCGCCGCCTTGGCGGCTAGTTCTTCCAGTCTGCGCCGCAACTCCGGCTTCTGCTGAGGGGCGCCTGTTTCCAGGTCGTAGCGGGCTTCGTGTATCGCCTCAATGAGCGGGTTACGCGACATCCGGGAAAATGTCCCTGAACAGACGCTCGCGCTCCTCCTGAGGCATCGGCTGGTGCCAGCCCCGGAAGGTGTCGCCCAGGGTCTCAACTTCCGCCGCCACGGCTTCCGGGGCGATGCCCCGGTTGTCGTCGGGCCAGCCAACCTGCCGAACCAGAGAGAGCAGGTGTTGTCCATCAAGCATCAGGCGTTGGAGCAGATGCCGGTGAATGGCGAGGTCTTCCTCGGCCGGCTCGCGCTGGAACATACGTTCGTCTTCCTGCTGGCGGAAGAGCTGCACCTTTTTGAACCAGTCGAGCACTTCCAGGAATACTCGTTGCCGGGGGTCATCACCCAAAATCAAGCGGCGGGATGGAACCCACTGTGCCTCGACGGTCGTCATACGCTCAAAACTACAACGTCCGGCATCCTTTGGCAAGAACGCCCTGTCGAGGA
>JAJYHY010000367.1 GCA_021784555.1 bacterium | reverse complement strand
TGTTCAGCGGCAGCGATTCCATCGCCAACGTTTATCGTTTCAGCAGCAAACGCCAGCATATCAACTCCGGGATGTACTACTTCGGCTACCGGTTCTACGTGCCGTGGCAGCAGAGGTGGCCAAATAGGGATCCGCTGGGTGAGGCTGGCTTCGAGGCGCCGTGGCCAGTCGCGCCATGGAACCCGCGGCACGCGCAGGGCCCCGGCGAGCTTACCGAGGGACCGAACCTCTATGCCTTCGTCCACAATGGCCCGACTTTGTACGGCGATCGCGACGGCCTTGCGGGAATGACAGCGTTCTGTAAGGCCCTGGCCCGATTTCTGGCGGCCGCGCTCGTAAGCCCGCGATCGAACCCCAGCTCGCTGCTGGAGATGCACAAGCTGTACCAGCAGATGTGCGGGAACCCGCCACACAGCCCGATGCCCGGGTTCCCGCTGGATCCCGTCCGCGGCACGCCGCGTCCGGATCCATCCCTGAACCGACGCTGGGAATGTATCCGCGGCGGGCCGCCGACGCAGGTCCAGCCGCCGTCCGTTTTCTTCCCTAGCTGGTGGGAGGAGGCTGGTCCGTTCGGCAGAACCGTCGTGGGCGGGGCAACGGCCGCGGGTGGTGCGGCTCTTGGGACATGGATCCTCGTAGGTGGGGCCGCAGGCGCTCCAATATGGGTGTGGGTGCCTGCCTTTGCCCCCTAAACCCAAAGCCTGCGCCGCCGTGCCACATCCGCAGAGGCGCGGTCCGGCGCGGGGCCTGCGAACCAACGATATCCAGCGTACCCCGCAACAATGGGAGTCGAGAACATCACAGCCTCGCAGTTGCTAGAGATGGCGAGCCAGGCGACGGCGAACGCTGCCGCGAAGCCCGCCTTCTCGCTGGTCCTGCGCGAGATAGAGCGCTCGGCAGGGACGAGGCAGAGGCTCGTCTTCGATCTGCTGGCGGCGGCGGCCCGGCTCCTGGCTGCTAACGCGTATCCGGCAGACGAAGTGCTCTGGGCGGTAATGTGGCGACGGTCAGTCGAGGAAGGCAGACTGTCCGAATACCTGAGCCTGCTCAGCCAGGTCACTACTCAGTATTTCGAGTACCTGCGACGGGTGCCACCCGACGGAGGCGTCCACCCGTGGGTAGTGACCCTGGCCATCGCCCTCGAAGGTATCCGAGAATTGGACCAGGATCGGTTCCGCGAGCTCATCCAGCTGTTCAGGGAGCAGTGCCGCGGCCACGCAGACGCCCGGGCGGAGATCTTGCAGGTAGCTCAAGAGATAATCCCGCCCACCCAAGCGTCTGCGGAGTGACTGAACCGCGCGGGCGGCCCTGGAAACGCTCGCGAAGCAACCGGCTACAACGCCACCAACTGGTACGACGCCCTCGGACGCCGCACCATCACCGGCGACGGCTGGGGCTACCGCTGGTTCTTCTATGACAACCTGGGGCGGCTCACCGTGGTCAGCAACGATTTCGGCGCCATCCAGAAGACCACTTACGACCTCAAGGACCGCCCCCAGTACGTCACCGATGCCAACGGCGTCACCATCACCAACACCTACGACAACCTGGACCGGCTCCTGACCCGCGGCTACCCGGACGGCGGCGTCGAGAAATTCGGCTACTCCGCCCGCGGGATGATCGCCTACACGAACCAGATTGGCATGACCAATTTCTACGCCTATGACGCCGCCGGGCGGCTGACCTTCGCCACGAACGCCAATGACGAGTTGCTGCGCTACACCAATGACGCCGCCGGCGACCTCCTCTCCCTGACCGACGGCAACAACCACACCACCCAGTGGCATTACGACCAATACGGGCGCGTCACCAACAAGGTGGACCAGGCCGGCTCGGTCATCCTCAAGTATTATTATGACGCCGGCGACCGCCTGACCAACCGCTGGAGCACCGCCAAGGGCGCCACCTATTACAGCTACGACGCCCTGGGCAACCTCACCAACATCGATTACCCCTCCAGCCATGACGCTTCCTTCGCCTACGACGCCCTCTCCCGGCTCACAAAACGGGTTGCCCGGGTGGATCCGCTCGAGGAGAGAGAAACTGTAGAAACAGTGGCCCCCTCGCGGCGGGCGGGCGCGTTTACCGGGCTAAACCCAACGGTGTTAATGAGAGACCCTTCCCATGCTGCCCCTTGGGTCTTTCGCGCTCTGCGCGTTCGGCTTTTGTTCAGGCTGGCCAACTTCTCCGGTCTGGGGCATAGTGCGCATTCTATATGCGTTGGTCACAAACCTTGATTCCGACTTTGCGCGAGACGCCGGCTGAGGCCGAAATCGTCTCGCACAAGCTGCTATTGCGCGCGGGCTTGATCCGGAAGCTGACGGGAGGGCTTTACACGTTCCTGCCGATGGGCCTGCGGGCGCTGCGGAAGGTGGAGCAAATCGTGCGCGAGGAGATGGACCGGGCGGGGGCCTTGGAGGTGCTCATGCCGGCGTTGCAGCCGCCCGATCTATGGCGGCAGAGCGGACGTTACGAGACCGCCAAGGACGTGCTGTTCAAGGCCCAGGACCGGGCGCAAAAGGAGTGGGTGCTCGGCCCGACGCACGAGGAGGTCATCACGGCGCTGGTGGCCGGGGAGATCAATTCGTACCGCCAGTTGCCGAAGAACTTTTACCAGATACAAACCAAGTTCCGCGATGAAATCCGCCCCAGGTTTGGCCTGATGCGCGCCAAGGAATTCATCATGAAAGACGCCTACAGCTTCGATGCGACCGACGAGGCGGCGCAAGTCAGTTACGGGAAGATGTACGAGGCCTATAAACGCATCTTCGAGCGGTGCGGACTCAAAACCATTGCCGTAGAGGCCGACACCGGCGTCATGGGCGGCAAGTTCTCGCACGAGTTCATGGTGCCGGCCGAGACGGGCGAGAACGAAGTCGTGCTTTGCCAAGGGTGCGGTTACTCCGCTAATTTAGAAAAGGCCACCAGCCGCTTCCCCCATTCCGTCCTGGCCGACTCCCCCTCAGGGCCGACGGAGAAGTTCCCGACGCCGGATGTGACGACGATAGCCGGCCTGGCCGGGCCGCCCTACAAGGTTCCCGCTTCGGAGCAGATCAAAACCCTGGTGTACGTGGTGGAAAGCAAGCCGGTGCTCATCCTCTTGCGCGGCGACGACCAATTGAATGAGGCCAAGCTTGCCCGCGCCCTCGGCGCCACGACCTTTCGCCCCGGCGAACCGGAGGAGATTCACGCGGCCTTGGGGGCGCATCCGGGCAGCCTGGGCGCGGTTGGAGTGGCGCGCTACCCGATCTACGCCGATGAGCGGTTGAGGGGCGCACTGGATATGACCACCGGCGCCAACGAGGACGGTTTCCATTTGCGCAATGTGGCCATCGGCCGCGACATCCAGGTGAGCCATTGGCAGGATTTGCGCCTCGTGCAGGACGGCGAGCTCTGCCACCACTGCGGCCAGCCGCTGAAGATTCAGCGCGCCATTGAAGTCGGGCACGTTTTCAAACTTGGCGTGAAGTACAGCCTGGCCCTCCATGCCTTTTTCCTGGATGAGGCCGGAAAGCAGCAACCCGCCATTATGGGCTGTTACGGCATCGGGGTGACGCGCACCCTCCAGGCGGTTATTGAACAGAACAACGACGCTAATGGAATCCTCTGGCCGCTGAGCGTCGCGCCCTGCTCGGTTTGCGTCACCCCCCTGAGCATCGCCCCTGGGGGCAAGGTGATGCAACTCGCTGAACGGCTCTACACCCAACTCACTGACGACGGCGTGGATGTCATCCTGGACGACCGCGACGAGCGGCCGGGGGTGAAATTCAAGGATTCCGAGCTGGTTGGCTTTCCCCTCCGGCTGGCGATTGGAGAAAAATCGCTGGCCGCCGGAGAGGTTGAAATCAAGCCGCGGGCCGGCGTCCTCATGCGCGTGAAGACGGAGGAGGCGATGGAGAAACTAATGGGGCTACTCGGTTGTGGACCAGCCAGAAATCCCTGATGGCCTGAGCCAAGCGGCAGAGCTGCTCCATGCCGGAGGGCTTGTCCACGTAAGCGTTGGCCCCGAGCCGATAGGCGGCGGCCAGGTCTTCAGCGCTGTTGGAGGCGGTCAGCACGATGACGATGGTGGAATCGAACTCGGAACGGGCGCGCACCCAGCTTAGCACCTCGAGGCCCTGCGCCCGAGGCAGCTTCAGGTCCAACAAGACGAGGTACGGGAGAGGGTACTTTTGCCGGTCGGCATATTCGCCCGTCCCCTCAAAATAATCCAGCGCTTCGCGCCCATCGCCCACCACGTGGAGTGGGTTCTCAATGCCGGCCTGTTCGAAGGCGAGTTTTGTGAGAAGCACGTCGTTTTGGTCGTCCTCAACCAGGAGAATAAGCCGGGTCATCACGAAATATAGCCTCACGCCTTCCGCAACTCGATCCAGAACTGGCTGCCGTCGCCAGGTTTGGATTCAAAGCCGACTTCGCCTCCCATCCGTTCCATAACCTTGCGCACGATAGTCAATCCGATGCCGGTGCCCCCGTATTCGGTGATGGGGTGGATGCGCTCGAACATGCAGAAAACCCGGTCGCGGTGCTCCGGGGCGATCCCGATCCCGTTGTCTTCGATCCAGAGCCGCACCATTTCGCTGTCCGGCCCTGCTGACGGGGCAGGTTCGGGCGAGGCGGCCTGGACTGCCGCGCCAGCCTCTTGGTCATGGGCCACGCCCGCGGAGATCGGGCAGCGCTCAGCGGCCTGGGAGGGCTCGCGGGTGCGAACTTCCGCGCGGATGCGCACGTGCGGGGTCACTCCATCGGCGACGAACTTGACGGCATTCTGGAGCAGGTTGGAGATGGCTTGGGTCAGAAACCCTTCATGCCCGAGCACGGGCGGCAGGGAGCCCTCGACCTCAACAACGGTCCGGGGGCCTTGGAAATCGGGATAGGTCTGGAGGATGTCCCGCACCAACTTGTCGAGGTTGACGACGAGGCGCGGGACTGGCGCGCCCAGGAAGCGGGTATAGCTCAGGACATCGCGAATGAGCAAGTCCAGCCGGGCGGAGGCGCTGGCAATACGTTCGAGGTAATCGCGGGCCCGCTCGTCAAACCGTTCGCCGTAGGTCTGGAGGAGGAGATCGGCGAAGCCATTCATGGTGCGAAGCGGGGCGCGCATGTCGTGGGAGAGGCTGTAAGAGAAGGCCTCCAGCTCGTGAACGGTCTCGCGCAGGGCGGCGGTGCGCTCCTTGACGGTCTGTTCAAGGATTTCCTTGGCGCGCTTCTGGTCATCGATGTCGGTGGAAGTTCCAAACCATTTGCTGAGATTGCCGTCCGCATCAAGGAGCGGGACGGAATGGGCCTCGAACCAGCGGTACTGGCCGTGGGCGTTGCGGAGGCGACACTCGATGGTAAAGGCCTGCTTGGTCTCGACGGCGGTTTTCCAGGCCTCAGTGATCGCGCCTCGGTCCTCGGGATGAACCACGTCGAGCCAGCTCCAGCCCAGGCCTTGGGAGAGAGGGACGCCGGTGTAACGGCCCCACTGCGGACTGAGGTAATCGCAGTCGCCGCCGGCCGCGCAGGTCCAGACGAGCTGGGGAACATTTTCCGCCAGGGCGCGGTAGCGCATCTCGCTCTGGCGGAGGGCCTCTTCAGCTTGTAACCGGGCAGACATGTCGCGGATGTTGCACTGGATGACCTTCCCCCCGTTCTCCTGGTAGAGGATGCTCAGGAACTCGACGGTGCGGGTTTCGCCGGACTTGGCTTGCAAGGCCAACTGCTGGCTGTAGAAAGTTCCCGGGGCGCGCAGGGTGTTGAACAGCGCTTGGCAGGCGGCAGGGTCGGCAAAGAGGCCCATGGCGTCAAGGCTTTGGGACTGGAGGTCCTCCAGCGTGTAGCCGAGAAATTCAGTGAAACCAGGATTGACGTCGAGAACCCGGCGGCTTTCCGGGTCCAGGACCAGGACGCCGTCTTTGGCGGATTCGAACAGGCGGCGGTAGCGGAGTTCGGAGCGGCGCATGCGGGCCTCGGCCTCGACCTGGTCGGTAATGTCGTGGATGCCCAGGAGGATGCGCTGGGGCTGGCCCTCGGGGCCCTTGACCAGGTTGGCGTTGAGGAGCATGCTGCGGCGTCCGATGGTTTGAAACTCGTGAGTGACTTCAAAGCCGGTGAAGAGGGTTCGCCTGGGGACGATTTCTTCCAGCAGGTGGCGCAGACTGGGGATGTTCCACTGTCCATTGCCCAATTCATAGATGAGGCGGCCTTCAGTCTCGTCCGCAGTGGCGCGGAAGGTTTCGTAAAAGGCGGTGTTGGCGGAGTGGACGCGGAGGTTGGCAGACAGAACGATGAGGGGGTCGCGGGTGCTGCGCAGGACGGCCTCGGCGTATTCGCGGGCGCGGGCCATCTCCTCAGCATTGCACTTGAGGGCATCGATATCGACGAGGATGACGACGGCGCCTTCGACCTTGTTCTCCGTGCTCCAGTAAGGGCGGAGCCGAAGTGAGTACCACCGTCCATTCAGGTCGCGCACTTCATGCTCGACCTCCTTACCCGTGCCCATGACGCCGGAGACCATCCCCTTGAGGTCCGGGAGGTCGAGGTTGTGGCGGATATCGTGGATGGAACGGCCAATGTCGGAGGCCAGCAGGTTGAAGACGGTCTGGCCTTTGGCGGTGAAACGGCGAACGGACTGGTCGCGCCCCAGCAGGATGATGCTCATGTTGGCCGCGCTCTGGAAGTTGAGGAGGTCGCTGTTGAGGCGGCCCAGTTCCGCATTGCGGTGGGTCATCTCCTCGTTGACGGTGATGAGCTCCTCGTTGGTGGACTCGAGTTCCTCCTTGGAGGTCTCGAGTTCCTCGTTGATGCTCTGGAGTTCCTCGTTGGCGGAGGTAACCTCCTCGTTGGAGCCCTGGAGTTCCTCGTTGGAGGCCTCATACTGCTCCTGGAGAGATTGGAGATAGTCGCGGCTCTCAGCCAGCTCGCGCTCGAGTTCGGCGACACGCTTTCGCGCGGCGGGCGCACCGCCGGGCTTGGGCTTGCCGACCGCGGGGCCTGCATGCTCGCCTTGCTGAGGGAGCATCCGCGGACGATCCGAGAATTCTTCGAATAGGACCAGGAAGCAGAGATGCTTGAGATTAACCAGGGGGATGACCTCGACGTGGATCGTGCGACTATTTCCGTTCTGCTCGACGCGGATCTTTTCCTTCCGGACCGGCTTCTTCTCACGCTGGGCGTGCTGGAGCGCGGTGCGCAGGGGGTGCGCCAGGCCCTTGCGCGCCATGTTCAGGACATTGAAGGTGGCCTTGCCGGTGGGCGGCTTGAGGTAGGGGCTGGTCTCGCCGCGGAATTGCAGAACGTGCCATTCGGCATTGAGCAGCACCCCCGGCGGGGCATAGTGGTTGAGGGCCACACGATCCGCTTCGCGTTGCGCATTGAGAGCGGGATGGTTCCGCTCCGGGGGGCGGGCGGGCTTGTTAAGGGTCTTGATCTTGGTGTCGCCTTGGCGCGGGAATGCCAGACGGAGCGTGGGAGTGGGGCCGGGTTTCTTGGCGTAAAGCTTGTGTTTCCGGTCGAGGGGGTCGAACAGGTAGGTAAAGCCGCCCACGGATTCCGAGGCGCCCAGAAAAAGAAAGCCCTGGGGCTTGAGGGCGTAGTGGAAGAGGGGGATAATCGTTTGTTGGTGGCTCGATCCGAGGTAAATCAGCAGGTTGCGGCAACTGATCAGGTCCAGGCGCGAGAAGGGCGGGTCGCTGAGCAGGTTCTGGTGGGCGAAGACGATGGAATCGCGCAAAGGTTTGATGACCCGGTAGCCACCCTGTTCCTCGACAAAGAAGCGATGCAGGCGCTCGGCAGAGACGTCCTGAACGAGGGCCTTTGGGTAAAGGCCGGCGCGAGCCTTCTCAAGGAGGCTGTCGTTGAGATCGGTGGCGAAAATCTGGAGCTTGAGGGTAATGGAGAGGCTCTGGGCGTATTCGGAGAGGAGGATGGCCAGGGAATAGGCCTCCTGGCCGCTGGAACAGCCGAGCACCCAGATGCGGACGGGTTCGCTGCGCGAGCCGTGGAGCAGTTTGGGAAGGACAAGCCGCTTGAGCGCATCGAAGGCCTCGGGATTGCGGAAAAAGGCGGTAACGCTGATGAGCAGGTCACCATGCAGGGTGTCTAACTCTTTGGAGTTGGAGCGAAGAAGCTGCGTGTAGGAGGAGATCGAGCTCAGCTTGTTCAGAATCATGCGGCGGGTAATGCGCCGCTGGATGGTGCTCGTCTTATACACCGAGAAATCGACATTCGAGTGGGCGCGCAGGA
>JAJYHY010000366.1 GCA_021784555.1 bacterium | reverse complement strand
CGTGGGGACACGCCGGTAATCGCCTCGGCCAACATCATTCAGACAAACCCGCTTCAAGTGCAAGTGACCACGACGAGCGGGCAGTCCGATTTTTACGAGTTTGCCGAGGGTCATTGTCTTGCCGTGTCGCGCGACACGAACGGAATCCGGTTTGTGAAGCTTTGCGGTGCTGCATCAGTTAATCTGCCTGATCTGGTGCTTTCGCCAGCAAGCAACTATGACGTTGTGATCACCGACATCGACTACGCCACGCGACAACTCACCACGAGTACACCGCTGCCTGATGATCCCGCCGTTGTCGCCGGCAACGATGGCCGGCGGATATTCCTCCAGTTGCACGGCTCTGGGACCTCATTTTCCTGGGACGACGATCTACTCGTGCAAGAGGGACAAATCACAGATCTGCACATCACGGGCCCCGACACCATTACACTCACATCGGATCAGCAGGTTCTCTTCGCCGGCGAGGGGAACCGAAAGTCCGAGGACATGACACAAACGACAGAGGACGGTCTGTGGAGTTTCCGTGGTGGCAAGGTCGTTCACGCCCCTCCAGGCGTGCCATTGACCCCGCAGGTCTTCACGGATGCTAACGGGGACGGATCGATCGACGTGAAAACGTACGAAATCGGCATCGGCGACCACGTTGATGTGCCCGCCGACATTACAATCAGTCGCACTTCTCGGGGATGGCGGGTGAAGACGAACGCCACCATTCGCGGCCGGATTGGCACTCGTAATCTTGACCTATCGCCCGCCGCTAGTTGGCAGGAAGTAGATCAACTGGCCCC
Organism: bacterium; assembly: GCA_021784555.1. Classification (GTDB taxonomy): domain Bacteria; phylum Verrucomicrobiota; class Verrucomicrobiia; order Limisphaerales; family UBA8199; genus JAJYHY01. The sequence goes on along the minus strand of JAJYHY010000366.1, from coordinate 7,545 downwards.
GCCCAGCGGTTTGAACGTCCTTGCAGGTGCTTATTAAGGTGACCCACTGAGCTCGCTTACAGAAATTTGTTACGCGAAAGCGCCGGTGTGGATCCAGAACCTCGGGGTGTCTCTCTATGGCCTTGCGTGGAGGAAGGAGCGTCTGGGTGGCGACTTTCGTCGGTGCCTCAGCGAGTTTCATGAGCGTGAGCACTGGACGGCAGAGAGATTTCAACAACACCTAAGATCTGAGATCCGAGAGGCCCTGCTTTGCGCCTTAGAGGGCGTCCCCTATTATCGGCGGCGGTGGAAGGCGGCGGGAATTACGGAGGGGCAGTTGCGCAACTTGGACCTGCGCGAACTGACTTTTCTGCCGAGCACTCCAAAGCGCGACTTGCGCGCCTCGCCAGAGGACTTTGTTTCTGAACAGGTGGCCCGACGGCGCTTGCGGCATTATTACAGCAGCGGTACCACCGGTACTCCCATCACTGCTATCTGCACCGCAGACGGGCACCGCCGATTCATCGCTGCACGCGAGGCAAGATCGTTCGCTTGGGCCGGTACGAGCCTGATGCGTCCACGTTCAATGATCGGCGGGAGATTGGTTGTGCCGAAAGCAGTCTCAAAGCCTCCGTTCCATAGGTATAATAGGGCCGAGAAGCAGCTCTATTTCTCTGCCTATCATCTCTCGCCCTCGAATGCATGTCATTATGTGCGCGCGCTCAATCAGTACCGCCCGGCGGTGTTGACCGGATATGCTTATTCACACTTTCTCCTGGGGAAGTTCATGCTCGAACAAGACCTCAAGCTCGATTACGAACCCGAGGCCTTGGTCTTGAGCAGCGAGAAGCTGACCTCAGAGATGAAGGTGGTGATTTCCAGGGCATTCCGGGCACGCCCGTACGAAGAGTACGGTTGTGTGGAGAATTGTGTCTTGGCCACGGAGTGCGAACATGGAAGATTACACGTAAGCCCAGACTTTGGAATCGTGGAGATTGTGGATGAGAAGGGGGACGGGGTCCCACCCGGAGTGGAAGGTCGAATCCTATGCACATCTTTGCTGAATGAGGCTCAACCGCTCGTTCGGTACGAGATTGGCGACTTGGGCGCTTGGTCGCCAGAGCCATGCCCTTGCGGGCGGAATCATCTGCCTGTCCTTCAAGAAGTCGTGGGAAGAATAGAGGATGTCGTTACGGGGCCCGATGGGCGCCAGATGGTGCGATTCCACGGGATCTTTGTCGGCTTGCGGCATGTGCTTGAAGGGCAGGTCGTTCAGGAGACGCTTAACTCGTTCACTGCTCGAATCGTCGCATCACCAGAGTTCGGCAGGAGTGATCAAGAGGAGATTACAGCGCGATTTCGGCAGCGGCTTGGTCCAGTCGAGGTCAGAATTGAGAGGGTCGCCGAGATCCCACGCACTGAACGGGGGAAGTTCCGGGCTGTTATCTCGAACTTGCGACACCCGGAGCATCGGGGACAAACAGCCGGGGAACAGTGCCATGCGGAAGCTCCTTGAATTTCTTCTGGCCCAGCTTTGGGAACCATATTGATTTGGCCGTTCCGGTTCTTCGTTGAGTTCAATTCCATGATGATCGGCGGGCGAGAAGTGCATATCTCCGTCATATTGCCCTGCCGCAACGAAGCGGCCTCCATCGAAGAGTGTATCAGGTCGATTTTCGCCCAGGAACGACTGGACGGCGCCATCGAGGTCATTGTCGCAGATGGCCTCTCCGACGACGGCACGCGTGAAATAATCGGTTCGCTGGGAGATAGACGCTCAGAAACAGAAGGTGGGGGCGCCAAGAGGCAAGAGAGAAGTATAGAGAATAGGATCCCTTTGGGAGATGGGAGATGGAAGGCGGAAGATGGGGCCCCGAACTCCCAGATCACACCCATGCACCTTATCGACAATCCCGCCCGCATCGTCCCCACGGGGCTCAACGCCGCCATCCGCGCGGCCCAGGGGGACATCATCGTCCGCATGGATGCCCATACTGAGTACGCTTCGGACTATGTCTGTCGCTGCGTTGAGGCATTGGAACAAAGCGGCGCTGATAACGTCGGCGGACCTTGGGTTGCAAAGGGAATCGGAGCGCTTTCGTGCGCTATTGCGGCAGCCTTTCAGTCGCCCTTTGCGGTTGGAGGGGCGCGTGGCCACGACCCTCATTACGAAGGGCCCGTGGACACCGTGTATCTGGGTTGCTGGCGGTGGGAGGCATTCGAGAGGTTTGGTTATTTCGATGAAGAACTGGTTCGGAACCAGGATGATGAGCACAATCTGCGGATCATCCGGGGCGGCGGGAGGATCTACCAGAGCCCGAAGATCCGGAGTTGGTATCGGCCACGCGGGTCGCTGACGGCCTTGTTCAAGCAATACATGCAATACGGGTACTGGAAGGTGCGCGTCATCCAAAAACACAAGCTGCCGGCGTCCTGGCGGCATCTCGTCCCCGGCGCATTCGTCCTCACTCTGAGCCTGCTATTTCTGCTCTCCACTTTCTGCTTTCTGCTCGGCTGGGACTACAGGACTACAGGACTACAGGACTACAGGACAACGGGACTACGGGACTACGGGACAACTGTCTTGCATCCGGCGGTCGGTGGTCAGTGGTCAGTGGTCAGTGGTCTCCCGGAGGCGGGATTGGTGCTTCTGTTGGGGGCGTATCTCGTCATGGTGATTGCCGCCTCCCTCCATACCGCCTTCAAGACCGAATGGAAGTTGCTCCCGGTCTTGCCGGCGGTGTTTGCCTGCTACCATTTCGGGTACGGCTACGGGTTCCTGCGAGGAGTTTGGGATTTTGTGATTCGCAAGAGGAAAGCCCGCGCACCGCAATTCCAGGCGCTGACGAGATGATCGTGATCCTGTAGTCCCGTTGTCCGGTGGTCGTCTGGCCCCAGAACTTGAATGGCTTTTCTCTACAGCGTCTTCCTGAAGTTGCTTTACCCGACGTCCGTCAGCTTGATCCTTTTGCTGGCGGCGGCGGGGTTGCGGAAGTGGAAGGCTTTCAGCCGGGTGTGTTTCTGGCTGGGAATTGCGGTGCTGGTGGTGTGCGGAAACGGCTGGGTGGTCGGGGCGATGGAGAAACACTTGGAATGGGAGAACCTGCCGCCAGACCCGGTGCCTCAGGCGGACTGTATCGTGGTGTTAAGCGGGGGGATTCTGCCGCGGCAACCGCCCCGGCCGACGGTGGAGGTCGATGACGCGGGCGACCGGGTGCTGTATGGGGCGTATCTCTACCGTGAGCATAAGGCGCCGTGGATTATCTGCACGGGGGACGTGGCAACCGGCGCGGTCGCGGCGCATCCTGTCTCGGAGGACATGGCCGAGTTTCTGAGGACGCTGGGCGTGCCAGACAGCGCGATTATTACGGAGACAAAGTCCCAGAACACGCACGACCACGCGAAGTATCTGTGTCCGGTCTTCAAAGAGCGTGGGTTCAAGCGGGTGTTGCTGGTCACCTCGGCCATGCACATGCCGCGCGCGCTGGGGGTGTTCCGGCGGCGTTGCCCAGATATTCAGTTCATTCCAGCGCCGACCGATTTCCATGTGACCAAAGGCATCCCGGTGGCTTGGTATCGGCATTTGGTGGCCCTCATCCCCACGCCGCGCCATTTGCTCGATTTCTCCGAAGCAATGCATGAATACCTGGGGATGGCGTATTACCGGATGCGCGGGTGGATGTGAAAGCAAAGCAGAAAGGGGAAAACGGAAAGCCGAGATGGCCCTGCGGAACAGCCGGACCACAGGACAGCGGGACAATAGGACGCCTTCAGGAGCCAATTTGATCCTGGCGCTGCCAGCGCCAGGCGGCATTGTTATGCTTGATTTGGTATGACTCTGAGGGCAATGTGCATTAAATGGTGAAAACAGTCCATGCGGTTTTTGAGAGCGGGGTTTTTCGCCCCCTGGAAGGAGTGGACCTGCCGGAGCGGTGCGAAGTTGAATTTGAGCCTCGTCCAGTTCAGAGTTCAACCCAGAATGACGCCAAGCTTTCTGCGATCTATCGAGTGCTGGCTGAGCGTTACGAAACGGGCGAGCATGATGTGGCTGCGCGGCATAGCGAGCACCAGCCGTGACGGTTTTCCTGGGCACGGTGGGGTTGCTGGCTGTCTGGGACAAGAGCGATCAGTGGCATGAAGCCGCAGAAGCTGCCTCTTTGCGCATGGCTGCGGCGCACGCGGACGTTGTTACCACGACCTTTGTGCTTCTGGAGTGCGGCAATGCCGCTGCGCGGCGGGCGTATCGTGCCGCAGTGGGGCGCTTGCGCCAGCACTTGGAGCAGGGAGGATGGTTGATCGTTCCAGCGGTCGCAGACTGGCGGGAGGCGTGGACTGCGTATGAGTGCGGGGAGGCGGGTTCCGCAGGCATTGTGGACCACGTTTCTTTCGTGGTTATGCGCCGGTTAGGCATCTCGACTGCTTTTACAAACGATCAGCATTTTCGGGCTGCAGGCTTTGAGCTTCTTTTCTGAGGCCCAGCCTCGCGAAGTCCCAATGCACCGGCTTGTGCGGTGCCATAGGGGGTAGCCGTGTAATCCCATTGTCTTTCCATGCACATTCCTTTTTACAAACCCAGCATCGGCCCTGAGGAAATCGAGGAAGTCGTTAACACGCTGAAGAGCGGCTGGCTGACGACCGGGCCAAGGACGAAGCAATTCGAGAAGGAGTTTGCCAGTTACCTGGGCCAGAAGCACGCCGTGGCGGTGAACTCCTGCACGGCGGCGCTGCATTTGGCCTTGGAAGCGGTCGGGCTGAAGGCAGGACAGGGGGTCGTGGTGCCCACGATGACGTTCGCGGCGACGGCGGAAGTGGTGCGTTACTTCGGGGCGAGGCCGATCCTGGCGGATTGCCGGGCGGAGGATTTCAATCTGGATGTTGAAGACGCCGAGCGACGCATTCAGGCGGCAGTGGCAGGCGGCCAGGACGTGGCGGCCATTATTCCCGTTCACTACGGAGGGCAAATCGGCGACGTGGCAGGCGTCCGGGATTTGGCCGAGCGGTATGGATTGAAGGTCATTGAAGATGCGGCGCATTGCTGCCCGGCGTATTACGAGACCACAGACCACAGACCACAGACTACTGACCATGGACCGCAGACCACGGGCCACAGGCTACCCACCGTGACCGAAGACAACGCCGCCGGGGAGTCTAAGGTCAGTGGTCTGTGGTCTGTGGTCTGTGGTCATGCCTGGCTTCCAGTCGGGTCCGCGGCCGACATCAGTTGTTACTCGTTTTACGCCAACAAGACGATCACCACCGGCGAAGGCGGGATGGCCTGCACCAACAATGACGAATATGCCGACCGGATGCGCGTCATGTCGCTGCACGGCATTTCCCGCGATGCGTGGAAACGATACACGGCTGAGGGGTCGTGGTATTACGAGATTGTCGCGCCCGGCTATAAGTACAACCTTACCGACATTGCGGCGGCGATTGGCATCCATCAACTGCGCAAGGCCGACTTGTTCCACAGACGCCGGAGCGAACTGGCGAACTTCTATTCGGAGTTGCTCGCCGACGTCGAAGAAATCGTCCTGCCCAAGGTCCAGCCCGGACGCATCCATTCCTGGCATCTTTACGTGATTCGGCTGAGGCTCGACAAGCTGAGCATTGACCGCGCGCAGTTCATTTCGGAGTTGCAGCAGCGCGGCATCGGCACGTCGGTTCATTGGATGCCGCTCCATGAGCATCCGTATTACCGTCAGACTTACGGCTATGCGCCGACGGATTTCCCGGCCGCTTGCTCGCTCTACCCGCGGATCGCCACTTTGCCGCTCTATCCCGATATGACCGAGGGAGAGGTGCGCTACGTGTGCGAGAGCATCAAGCAGATCCTGGCATCCAATCTGCTGCCATCAACAGCGAGAGTGCTGGCGGCTGAAGGCTCTCGATGACGCTGTGACTTATCCAGTAACCAAACGAGCTTACGATTTGCTTTTTGCAACCCTGGGGCTGCTGGTGCTTGCTCCACTGGGGGCGGTCCTGGCTTCGCTGGTGAAGCTCGCCGACGGCGGGCCTGTGTTCTATGGGCAGACGCGCATCGGCCAGTTCGGCAAGCCGTTTCGAATTTGGAAGTTCCGGTCGATGGTCGTGGACGCGGAGCGTCTCGGTCTGAGCGTTACCAAAGACGGAGACCCGCGCGTCACACGGATTGGCCGTTTCCTGCGCAAGACCAAGCTCGACGAACTGCCCCAGCTTTGGAACGTGTTCCGGGGGGAGATGAGCTTTGTGGGCCCGCGGCCTGAGGTGCCTCGATACGTGGCCCAATACACCGAGGAGCAGGCGAAGGTGCTGGCGCTCAAACCCGGCATCACCGACTTGGCAACGCTCGAATTCCGGAACGAAGAGGATCTCCTCCGGGCTGCGTCGGACAGCGAGACATTTTACATCCGGCATTGCATCCCCCGAAAAATCGAATTGAACCTGGCCTACGCCGCCACCGCCAATCCGTGGCAGGACACCAAGATCATCCTGCGCACGCTCCTGCCATGGCTGGGCGTGAGGAAGCCTGCGGAACAACAACCCGAGGCGGAAACGCCGCTGCACCGCAGTGCCGGGTGAATTCGGGCATGCCGGCAACGATTTCCTGACACTTATGAAACTGAATCTCTTTGACTATTCGCCACCGGTTCGGGTGTGGCTGTTGCTGATGTTGTATGCGCTGGAGCTGGCCGCGAGCCTGTGGATCAGCTATGAAGTGCGCTTTGATTTCGTCATGGCCGCCAGCGCCCAGCAGGAGCGGCTCTTTGTCCTGATGTGGCTGGTGCCGGTTCAATTGGTGCTGCTCGCGCTCTTCCATCAGTTGACGCCGCTGCTGGGCTACTTCAGCACGCCCGACCTGGCGCGGATGTTTCACGCCCTCATCATCAGCGCCATCGTGGCGAGTGTTGTCTGGGTCTTCTACGGCAGCGGCTTTGCCCCTCCGCGCGGCGTCATCGTGATGGACTTTGTGTTTGCGCTCGTGGGTCTGACCGGCGTGCGGCTGTTGCTTCGGGCCTCGCGCGAAACGCTTCGGAGCGGCCGGGCCGGAGAGACGCGGCGGGCGCACCGGGTCGGCATCATCGGGGCGGGTGATGCGGGTGCCGTGCTGGCTCACGAACTGACCCTCAAGCCTGGGTACGGGCTGTTCCCGGTGGCGTTCTTCGACGACGACGAGCACAAATGGAAATCGCGGGTACATGACATCCCGGTTCTGGGAGCGCCGGAGAAGCTGGTCGAGCTCAGGGAAAAGCTGGAGATCAAGGAGGTCATTATCGCGATGCCCTCCGCTCCGGCCCGTCGCGTGGGCGAGATTGTGCGGTTCCTGCGGCTGGCGCGGCTGCCCTGCAAGACCGTTCCCTCGCTGGACCAGTTGGCTCTGGGCCAGGTGAAGGTCAGCCAATTGCGCAACATCGAGGTGGAAGATCTGCTAGGGCGAGAAAAGGTGGAGTTGGAGACCGAGAACATCCGACAAGTCCTCCAAGACCGGGTGGTCATGGTCACCGGGGCGGGAGGAAGCATCGGCAGCGAGCTTTGCCGGCAGATCGCCCTCTACAATCCGGCGCGGCTGCTCCTGGTGGATCGCTC
>JAJYHY010000033.1 GCA_021784555.1 bacterium | reverse complement strand
CACCCGCTTCCTCCTGCGCCAGATCCACTCGCGCTTTGGCTCGCTGAAGGTCTGGCGCCGCTACGGCTTCTGCCCCAAATGCCAAACCTGGCAGTTCCCCGCCGACCACGCCCCGGGCCTGAGCGGCAAAGCCCCCGCCTCTCCCTACATCCAGGAACTCTGCGCACTCCTGGTCACCAAACATTAGGCAGCGCGGCTACATCGCCACCCGCCTGGGCCTGGAGGCCCTCACCACCCAACTCTACCGCGAGGCCCTCCAGCGCGGCCTGGGCCATGCCCACGACGTGCTCGTTATCGCCGACGGCGCCCTCTGGATCTGGAACCTCGCCAAAGACCGCTTCCCCAACGCCCGCCAACGCCTGGACCTCTACCATGGCGATGAACACCTCTGGGCCGTCGCCAACGACCTCTACGGCCACAACACCCTGGCTCGGGCGCCATCGAATCGACCTGCCGCCAATACCAGTGCCGCTTCAAACGCACCGGCCAGTTTTGGACCCTCGCCGGAGACGAAGCCCTGATGTGCCTGGAAAGCTTCTGGCGCAACGACCGCTGGCACGAACTTTACCCTCACGCCAAGCCCCTCAACACCCTAAATTGATGCCGCGCTAAACCAATTCCCCCCCGCCAGCCCAAATGTCAAAACCTCAACCAGCGCCTCCCCCCTCCAAAGATTGTGAGATGCGCACAGTTCTCTGGGGGATGGAGGATTCTGCTTGTGGAGCGCGGCAGACCACGTATTATGCACGGGAATGGACGCGCCCAACCTAAATCAGCCGGAGAGCCGAACATCAACCTACAAAGCCACCGGGGTTGACACGGCCAAAGAGGAGCGTGGGATGCAGAAGGTCGTCGAGTGGGCAAGCCAGACCTTTTCCTATTGCGCCTCGGCGGCGGTGAGGCTGCCGATTGGCTACTTCGCCAATGTGCTGCAAATTACACCCGAGATCGGCATTGCCATCTCCACCGACGGAGTCGGCACGAAGATTCTGGTCGCCGAACAACTGAATCGTTTCGACACCATCGGCATCGATTGCATCGCCATGAACGCCAACGACATCCTGTGCGTCGGCGCCCGGCCCATCTCCATGGTGGATTACATCGCCGTTCAGAGACTTCGCCCGGAGTTTCTCGCGGAGGTGGGGGCCGGCTTGCAAGAGGGGGCGCGGCAGGCGGGGATCAGCATTCCGGGCGGCGAAATTGCCCAGGTCCCGGAGATGATCCGAGGGGTGAGAGAGGGGGGCGGAATGGATCTTGTGGGAACCTGTATCGGGCTGGTCCACCCCGAGAGCATCAACACGGGACGGAACGTCAAGCCGGGTGACGTGGTGGTCGGGTTGCCCAGTTCCGGACTCCATAGCAATGGATTCACGCTGGCTCGCAAGGCCCTGTTGGATAAGGGGGGCATGAGCCTGGGTGATTTTGTGCCCACGCTGGGGCGAACGCTGGGAGAGGAATTGCTGGAGCCGACGAGGATCTATGTGAAGGCGGTTTTCCAATTGATGGATAACGGCGTGGAGCCCAAGGCTCTGATTCACATTACCAGCGACGGTTTTTTGAACCTGGCCCGCGTGGACGCGCCGGTTGGATTCCGTCTTGATCATGTGCCGCAGCCCGCTCCGATTTTCGACCTGATCCAACTGAAGGGCGGCATTTCCGCCCCGGAGATGTACACTGTGTTTAACATGGGCACCGGCTTTTGCATCGTGGTTAGCCCCACTGAGGTGGACCGCGCCCTGCAGTTGCTGCGGAATGCCGGTGAAAAGCCGTTCGTCGTTGGAGAAGCAACCGAGGACCGGGCCAAGGCCATCGTGCTGACGAAACAGCGCATCCGGGGGAGGGATGAGGCATTTGAATTAATTGACAATTGAGAATTAAGAATTAAGAATTGTTAATTGATGGTAGAACGGAAGCCATTATGAGACTGGAGTCTTTGAAGATCCCGCCTCCTCCCCATTCCTGGCGCCTGACTCCCCGCCGGGCCATCGCGCTTCAGAGACGCTTGTGCGGCCTGGTTTCCCAAGAGGCGTTCACGGGAGAGGCGCGGTTTATCGCCGGCCTGGACGGCGCCTTCACCATCGATGGCCAGCAGTGCATCGCCGGGGTGGTGTTGTGGGACTTGCGCAATCAATCGGTGGTCGAGCAACACATCGCCTTGCGCAGGCTGCGGTTCCCCTACATTCCCGGTCTGCTCTCATTCCGCGAGTTGCCGGCCTGGCTGGCGGCGTTCCGCAAACTTGAGCGAGTGCCGGATCTCCTGATGTGCGACGGGCAGGGACTGGCTCATCCGCGCCGGTTCGGCATTGCCTCGCATATTGGGGTGCTCTGCGGCCTGCCAACCATCGGTTGCGCCAAGAGCCGGTTGGTGGGCACGCACACTGACCCTCGCAAAAAGAGAGGGGCGCGAGTCCCCCTCTACGACAAAGAGCAGCGGATTGGCACAGTGCTCCGCACCCAGACCGGTGTCAGGCCATTGTACGTAAGTGTGGGTCATCGCCTCGACTTGGCCACGGCGGAGGAGGTTGTTCTCCGTTGCGCGGTCCGTTACCGATTGCCCGAGCCGACCCGGCTGGCGGACCGGTTGGTGGCCCAGGCCAAACGAGGCGCCGCAGCGGCCTGTGGGTAGGGCGCGCAGCACCGCCATTAAGTTTAGGTGACTTAGCCATCTTGCTGTCGTATGGCCCGCCGTTGCGCCCAAAGCGCAGCGTCCTTGGCATTGCACTTGCACCTCTTGCTCAAACCATCGGTCCAGCGCGCAGTGCAGATAGATGTTGGCCAGCACGGGGGAGATGATGCCCCCCCTGCGGTGTGCCCGTCTGGGGATGGATGACTTTGCCATCCTCCTCCAGTATCCCCGCCCGCGCCCATTTGCGGATGAGGCCCAGAAAGGCTCCATCGGCCCGATAAATTGTTGCCCCGCTCCCATGCTCGCGCCCAGCGCGCGTACGTAAGCCGTGATGACAGCTCACAAACTCCGATTTACAGCCGCGCCCCTGCAGGCTATGTTCCTCTCGATCTCAACCGAATCGCAGCCGTTATGAAACACTATGATCTCTCTCGACGTGAGTTTCTCGAAAAGACCACCACCGCGGCGGGTGGGGCGCTGTTGGCGCCTCTGGCGCTCGGAGCCGAGCAGAGCGCATCCAGGCGCACCGCCGTCGATGAGGTCACGCTAGGCAAAACCGGATTGAAGCTCAGCCGCTTGGGCATTGGCACCGGCACCAACAGCGGCGAGGTCCAGCGCGCCCTCGGTCAGGAGGCATTCACTCGGCTGATCCGCCACGCATATGACCGGGGCATCCGCTACATTGACACGGCCCAAACCTACCGGACGCACCCGCTCATTCGCCAGGCCATCAAGGGATTGCCGCGGGAGAAGCTCTTCATCCAGACCAAGATGCCGGGCGTGCCCAAGGACCCCATGCAGGTCCTGGACCGCTACCGCCTGGAGTTGGGTGTGGATTACATCGACAGTGTGCTTTCGCATTATGCCACCACCCACAACTGGCCGGAAGAACGCCGCCGCGTGATGGACGCCTTGGCGGAAGCCAAGGAAAAGAAGATTATTCGGGCCAAGGGCGTATCCTGCCACGGCCTGCCCGCGCTGACTCGCGCCACCCAGGTCGATTGGGTCGATGTCCACTTGGTCCGCTTCAACCCGCAAGGGCGTCATGTGGACGGGCCGACTTACGAATGGAATGCGCATGGCTACGAGACAACTATGCCTGAGGTCATCACGCAGGTTAAGGCCATGCGCGCCAAGGGCCGTGGCATCATCGGTATGAAGCTCCTTGGCAACGGCGATTTCAAGGCGCCCGGAGATCGAGAGAAATCGATCCGCTTCGGGATGCAGAGCGGATTGCTCGATGCGGTTGCCATCGGCTTCGCCACCCCCGCCGAGGTGGACGAGGCCATTGAGCGCATCGACCGCGCCCTGGCAGAGAGCTAAAAGGTAACTGCTCAGGTCCGTCCGCCCGACGCATGCCATAGGAGCGCGGATGCCCTCGTCCGCGTCTCGATAGAGCCGCAGTCGCGGACGAGGGTGTCCGCGCTCCTGTCGTCGCCCGAGGAGTCACGCTAAAAGAACCCCGTCCTTCCGGGAACGTGAAGGAGACAGGCTCCCAATGAAGGCGAAGGAAGGACGGGGTAAGATCAGGTGAGGCAAAGGTGCGCCCAACAGGGCAGGGCCTCAGGCCCTGTTTTTGGCGTAGGAAGCTGTGGCCTCATTGAGCATTGGGCATTAGACATTTGGCATTTGGCATTGCCAATGAATGACAAATGCCCAATCCTCAGCGAAAAATGCCACTGGCCACGCCGCGGACCGCGGCGCGCCCTACCTACAAGCTGTTGGCGTTTTGTTCGTGGCATGAAATCTCCGGGTTAGCGAGCTTCGCGTCCCACGTGTCGGGCGCTCAGGGATTCGTTCGCCGACGGGAGTTCGGGCTTCGGCCTTTCCGGCGGATGCGCGAGAGCATGATGCTCCTGACGGTGGTCTTGAGCAGTCGTTGAGCCCGGGCCAGGGCGTCATCCAGACGAGCGCATTCTTCCAACTCCGTTTCGTCCAGGGTCTTGCGGCTCACTATCGTTTGCGCGGCCCGGCTGCACCCGGCGCGTAAGAGGTCCAGCTCGAAGGCTATCCTCGCCGTTCGGCCAATAGGAAGGGGCGCATATTGTCTGGTTGTTCTCACCCCTCCAGCTTTGCCTGAGAGCGGCTCAGAGGCTATCTGGAGCCTGTCTGATTTTCTCATCGGTGTTTGTCCGACAGGGGCCGATAAAGTCAAGCGCCGGCCGCTCATGGGGTGTGATTAAATGTGCCGGTCAGGCGCGGGGTCAGTCCTCACTTTTTCCGCGGTGAAGGACGGGAAGTGGCGGAAAAAGGCGCAGGACTGACCGCGGCGCCTTGCGTGCCCGACAAGATTTAATCGCACCCCCGCTCATGGCCGGCAGGGAGGTTCGCTGGCAAGTTGCACCAGCGCCTCCCTCACGCGCGGAATCTGGGCCTTGCTGAGTATCAGGTAACGGTCTCGTCCTCCTGGTTCCGTCGTGAAGCGGGTCAGGCCGTCCGTTTCGATGGTCACACGCCCGGGAGCGGAAAGTCCGAAATACCCGCGGCCGGGACAGACCGCGTAAAGGGCGCTGGTAAGGTCCCAGCATGGCCGCTCATGGGGAGGCGGGTCGTAGAGGCAATACGCTTCGGCCGCTGGATGATGCGGCACGTAGGAGAAGTCGCGCTCGATGCTCATAGCCGGAAACCGAACGGCATTGCCGATCTCGTACCCGCTCCAGACGATGGGGGTGGGCCAGTCCCGGGCCACCTTTTTGGAGGCCGGCAGGTCCTGCATCACATTGTATTCAAGGAAGTGTCCCGGCATCCTGAACGCGCCGGCCATGACCGAGAGCAGCTTCACCTTCCGGGCCGCCAGTTCCCGCCCGCCGAGCGGAGAAAACTCGTCTCCGCGGCTGGAGAGCAGCCCCGCCAGATTTGAGAAATAGCCGACCTGAACGATGACCACACTCTTATCTGACTGGGTGGCCAGAATCTTGCGAAGCAGATGAACCGCCTCTGGGGCATCGGAACTGCGCCGCAGGTGGTGCGGAAAACGCAGGACGCCATGATCTCTAACGTCGGCCAAAAGCAGGAATTTGCTCGGAGTGTTCGGCAAGTGAGAGTGGGTGAAGCCGATGGGGATTTGCGGGCGCCCATAAAAGGTGTTCATCGCATTGACGAACGGGCCGGCTAAAGCGTCGGGTTTGGTAATAGTGACCGCCAGCAACCGGCACTCGTGGCGCGTCTCCAGCGCGTGCAGCACCGACAGGGCCAGCACGTCATCCACATCATTGCCGATGTCCGTATCAAAAATGATCTTTGTCGGTGGTGTTGATTGTGGCAAACCCACTCCGACCGCGGCACGGCTCGCGAACAAGAAGACCACGGACAAGAACACCAGTAACCAACGCGCGCGCGATTTACCGTCGAAACTCATAGCATCATCAACAGTATGACATCCCGTCCGATCGTCAATGCAAGAACCTCCCCTCCACCCTGGCTTGGAACATGACCTCGGCGCCGCTTCCTTGGTGGGACGGACTCCCACTGAGGTTGAGCACCTATAACGGCCCGGCCAACGCTCGAAAACCTTGGGCCGGTCCCGCGCCCTTGTTGCCATTGCTTGCGTTCAAGTCGCCAGTTGGCGGGACTGTCACTCACCAGGGTTGCTATTGCGCAGGTCTGCCACCTGCGGCCTTTTGTAAATCGATAGCCTCGCTATTGAGCGCCGCCGAACCGGGCCACGCCGCCGGCAAAGTCCCGCGGCAGACGCAGGGCGCCATTGCGATCGCAAGCCAAGCGCCGGCCATTGACGAGCGCCCACCGGAACCGTCCGGCCCGCGGAATCTCCAGGCGCAAGCGGCGCTGGCGAAAGCGCAGGTTGGCGCGGACCGGCGGACTGTTCGGATACAAGGCGGGCTGGATGACCAAGTGTTCTCCCTCGAAGCGGACTCCCAGCCAATGGCGCACGACAAAGGTCGTCAATTCGGCCGAGGTCCAGGGAAGGATTCCGGCCGTCGCTTCCTGGGAGCGCACCAGTGGAATCTCTTCCAGCCACGCGCCCGATTGCCCGCCGGCATGGCTGTCCAGCCAAGCCAGGGAGCGCCGGCTTTGGGCGAAATCCCCGGCTTCATGCTGGGCGCGCAGAATGAAACAGGTGGCGAAGGTCCAAGGGCCCGGTTGGTCGCACTGGCCGCTGGAATGATACCGCTCGTAACCGCCTCCAAACCAGCGCCCGTTCCACAACGGCTCCAAGGCGTCGAGAGTCCGCTGGGCCAGAGCCGAATGAGGGTCAACGATGCCAAGGGCGATCGGCAGCGCCATGCTGGCATCCGGTTCGGCCAAGTGTGTGGTTTCGGTCTTGAGCGGCACGTCCGGAGCGGCGGCGGGGAAATCGATCCGCCGCACCCACCGTCCATCGACGGCACGCCGTTTGATGAGCCGGCCCTCGGCCACCAGGGCGCGCTTGGGGTCATGGAGCATGGCAGCCAGGGTGCGGTCCGCCTCGGCCCGCCAGGCTCTGGCGCGGTTCGTGGCGCCGAGCGGGCCGGCAAGGGCGGCCGCGTCGCGAAGCCCCAGCACAAGATAAGTTTGGTAAGCCAGCTCGTAGGCATCGCCGAAGGCGCGTTCCCAGAACTCGCGGCGGTCATGGACCATGCCGGTGGCGTCGCGGGACTCTGGCCGCAACGGACGTTCCACCATGGCCACCAGCTTTGCCCAATGCTCCCGGATGATTGAATCATCCCCGGTCCAATCCCGGTAAGCCTTGAGCGCATGCATCAATTCGCCCATCTGGTCGAACTGTTCCAGGTCGGGGCTGACAAAGCTGCCCGCTATCATGGTCGCCCCGTCTTCCCTGACCATGTCGCGCAGCAAATGCTCGAATCCAGCGCGAGCCAGCGCGAACTGGCCGGCATAGACAAGGCCAAGGAGCGTATTGGAGGTGTCACGAACCCATTGTGCGCCATACTCGAAGATGCCGGCGTCCATCACGCCGTTGTCCGCCACCATGGCCGGCAGCCCGAAGCGTGCCTTGTCATAAATATCCTCCACCAACTGGTCTTTGGTGGCGATGGAGGAGGTGAGCGCCCACGCGGAGCGGGTCTGGCCCAGCGTCATCCTCAGCGAGTGGGCGGGCAGCGTCTCTCCGGGCTGTGCCCCAGCAGCGGCCGGCAAGTCCGGTGTCGAATCCCCTCTCGCCGGAATTTCCACTGACAGGAGCGTATCCACACTCGCCGTTTGGCCTGGCGCCAAGCGGAGCGGGCCGATCTCCAACTGCCCGCGCTCGGGCGAGGCCGTATTGGGTTCAGCGCTCGCCAGCGCCAGTCCAATCCGTGCCCCGCCTTGGTCCTCTTCCAACCAGCCGCCGCGGAGCGCCGCGCCTTCGGCGGGCAGGCGGAGCCTCAGCCGGAACGATTCCGGGCCCGCCAAGTTCACTGAAGCCAGCTTGATACGCCGCAGGAACACCCCTCGGCCGCTTAAGGCCAGAAACTGCTCGGTAACACGCAGGCCACCGGCCCACCACGTTGCTTGCGCCGCCGGCACGCCGCTGACCATCACCCAGCTCGTGCGAGTCTCGTGGCCCAACGCGGTGAAAGGGAAACCGCCAAGCACGACTTGCAAGCTGCTTCGCAGGAAGCCGGCGCCTGCGCCGAAGTTGAAGGCACGGTCCTTGCGCGCGCTTTGCCGGCTGTTTTGGGCGTCGAACAACAGGTAGAGCACCGCCGGACCAAGGTCGGCACGGTCGGCCTGGAGGATGAGTTGCGCCCGCCCGCTCCGCAGGACAAAGTAGGCCCGGCCATAGAAGTAGGAACGTTCCAGCAGCGAGACAGTGGCTGGGTCAGGCGGCGGAGCCGCCGGGCTGAGCAGCGGGGCCAAGGCTAATCCAGCGGCAAAGCCAGCGCGAATGGTATCTTCGTCCCCCATGCCGGTCGGTACTGCCGGGCTGGGATTGTTGGCGTAGTACCAGTGAATGTCGCGTGACGTTGTCACCCGCCCGCCGGGCATTTCGAGGTAACCGTTGGTGTCCGTGGTGCGCACCCAATTCCAGGCATAGCGCAGCCACTTGGCCCGATACGCTTTGCCTTGGTGCGCGAACCAAGTGATTTCGTCATAACCCCAGACCCAATTGAACTGGCCTTTTGCGTTGGGCTGGCCCGGATGCCGGCTCACACCGTAATTGTCATATTCCACCAGGTACGGCAAATGCCCGCACCGCCAGCCGTTGACGGTCATGCCGCCCTTGCTCCGGTTGTAAATGCCGTCGGAAAACCCCAATCGCAAGATCGCTTCTTCCGGTTTGTCGGAAACCTCCTCAATGCGCAACGGAAACTCGTTGAAGTCCAAAAGCGGGTTGCCGTCATGCATCAGACCCCCGGTGGGCGTGTGACCGTTGCACAGAACCGTATGGCGGCGGGCATGCTTGGCCGCGTATGCCCGGACCAAGGCCAGCAGGCGCGCCCAGTGAGTATTGTCGGGATCGTTCCTATTCATGATTTCGACCTGTCCGAAGTGAATGGCCTCACAGCCAAGGTCAATATAGGTGATTGCCTGATAATAAAACCAAAGCTGGGTTTCCAGCCGGCTTTCGTCAGGCACCTGGGCGTTTCGACCCATGGGCCGGCGCTGGCCGACGGGATAAATCATGTCGCGGTAGCGGAAATGCCGTTTCTCCGCCGGCAAACCAAAGGCGGTAAAGACCTGGGCGGGAATGGCAAGCTCATTCACCCTTGGACTCACCGTTTCAAAAACACAAGCCTCCAAAATGATGTCCGGGTCGGCCGCCAGCACTTGCGGAGCAATCTCCCGGGCACGTTCGACGTTGTTCGAGAAATTGTTTTCCGCGTTCCACAAGCAGAGGGCGCGCCCGATGAACTTGGCGCCGATGTGTTTAATCATTCGAATGTTGTCGCGGAGATTGCCCTGGCCGGTGAGCAGATCTTGCATCGTGATGGCTCTGGATAAATAATCATCCAACACCCGCCGGGAGATGGTTCCGTCGAATTGATAACCCCCGGGCGAGGAGGCAGTGTCTGTTCCGGCAGAAAAGGCTAAAGTCCCCGCAAACAAGCATC
Source organism: bacterium (assembly GCA_021784555.1). GTDB lineage: Bacteria > Verrucomicrobiota > Verrucomicrobiia > Limisphaerales > UBA8199 > JAJYHY01. The sequence continues at coordinate 29,763 of JAJYHY010000033.1, read as the reverse complement.
CGGCTAGAATGGGCCCGCAGAATCTGTTGAATGGTTTTACGCGCAACATCGAACCTCAGTTTTCGGCCACCAGATTAGAAGTCAAATGAATAGTTCGGCCGCCGCCTCCTCGGCTTTGAGCTTTTGGACGATGCACCGCACCGCTTCTTGCGAAATCCGACACGCCGCGGCAATTCGTTCCAGGGAAATCCCCTCCGCCAGCCTCTCACGAATCCAGGCGTCGCGTTCTGGCTGCTTCTTCATGCGGTTCTTCTCGGGCTTGTCTCGGCGCCCACTCAGGATGGATAGAACAACCGTGCTCCGGGTGGCAAGCGCCATCGGCAACTTGAGGTGCGAATCCTCCTCACCTTTGCCGACGCAACACCATCTCTGCCAGAATCCATCTCCGCCGCCTTGACTGAATCAGTCGTTACGCGGACGCAGCGGAAACGGAGTTGACATCCCAATACGTCGAACCACAATTCTCTCTGTTTACTGAGAGCTTGAGCGCCTGTTTTACACGATGAGGCCAGGTCGTACATCCTGTTCCAAAGCAGCGGACAAGCAGATCGAATTACCGCTGGGAGTGGCGATCTGCGCTTGGTGCGAGCCCGACGGCCGGCGAGGACTGGATGCGGCGCTTGTTTCACACGGTATCTGTCCGCGTCATTTCAAAGAGTTGGAAATGAGCCTGAATCCGCTTGCTTTAGAACGGGCCAAGGCTTTACCCCGGCGCTCCCGCCGCAAGTTCCGGAATGAGGGAGAAGGCCTGTTGCCGCTAATCTTCTAAATCGTAACAATGCATTTGGGAAGGAAACAATTGCAAAGCAGGTTTTTTGCGCACGGCGCGGAGCAAGGCACGGGGGCACGATCCGTTCCAGGAGGCAATATGTGGAATTCATGCACGAGGACACTCTTTAGGGTTCGAAAGGCCGGCGTATTTTTGGCAGCGATGTGCGCGGTAACGGCGCACGCCTTGGTTACGGTCACACGGGAGGAAATGGAGCAAAAGGACCAATGGGTGCAACAGAGGCTGCTGACCGCCAGCAACTTGCCGCCCTTCTCCTTTACCTATGATGGGCACTCGTCGTCTAATCTCCCGCCTTCTTGGGTGCGCGCGGAAACGGATACGGTGCTGGACACCCATCGCACCCGGCATGTTTTGACTTGGACGACCGAGGGTCTGCAGGTCAAATGCGTGGCGGTCGAGTACAACGATTACCCCGTGGTGAAGTGGACGATCTATTTTAAGAACACCGGCACGAACAATAGTCCGATTTTGCAAGACGTTCAGGGGCTTGACACCAAGCTGTCGCGCACGAGCGGGCCGGAGTTTCTTCTGCACACGCTCAAGGGGGATTGGGACACGGCGGACAGTTATGAGCCTTACCAGTTGACGCTCGGGCCGGGATCAAAACACACCTTCGGACCGCCGGAATCAGGGAAGTCTTGTGATGGTCCGGATGGCTGGCCGTATTACAATTTGCAGATGCCGGGGGGCGGAATCATTCTGGCGATCGGCTGGCCGGGGCAATGGGCCGGTTCGTTCACGCGCGATGCCGGCGATGGTTTGCGGGTTCAAGCCGGCCAACAGCTCACCCACCTGGTTCTGGAGCCCGGCGAAGAGATTCGCACACCTCTGATTCTGGTGTTGTTTTGGAGAGGAACAAGCGTGGTGCGTGCTCAGAATATTTGGCGGCATTTCTACATGGCCCATATTATTCCGCGGGTTAATGGGCGCCCCCCGTCACCGTTCGTAGCGGTCGTGGGGGACAACACCAACGTGGTGGGGGCGTATTGGCGGGCCGGTATCAAGCCCGACGTTTTGTGGCGAGACGCTGATACCGAGCCTTATACTTGGTATCCAGTGGCCCCATACCCGGACAAGACGGCCAATTGGGTTTATACAGGGAATTGGGTGGTAGATACCAATTCTTATCCGCAAGGATTTATTGGCTTGAGCACCGCGCTTCACGGTCTGGGAATGAAATTCCTCCTGTGGTTTGAACCAGAGCGTGTGGACAATCCCCATTCAGGGCTGGAACTGCATCATTTCAATTGGCTTTTGCCGGGCACGCCTTCGACGGCCGGTGACATTCTCAACGAAGGAAACCCCGCGGCCTTTCAGTGGTTGACGAACCATTTTGAGAGGTTGATTAGGTCCAACGGAATTGACTGGTATCGGGAAGACATGAATGGGGGCGGTCCCCTTCCGGCGTGGCGGAACCAGGACACCCGGGATCGCCAAGGCATCACGGAGAACTTCTATGTCCAGGGCCATTTAGCCTACTGGGATGCGCTGCTGGCGATGAATCCTGGTTTGAGGATAGACTGCTGTGGATCGGGCGGCCGGCGCAACGACGTGGAGGCCATGCGCCGGGCGGTGCCATTGTGGCGCACGGATTTCGCTGAACAAGGGAATCAGTCAAGTTTGCCGGCGGCGAATCAGTGCTTCACTTACGCGCTTTGCTCCTGGCTCCCGTTTCAGGGAACGAGCTGCCACGGGTTTTGGGACCCGTATTCGTTCCGCAGCGCCTTTGTGGCCGAGTTCGGCATGGGGGGACTGGATAAGGCCAACAGGGCGGCCCAGCAACAAGCCTACGCGGAATGGAAAGAGATCGCGCCGATCATGCTCAATGGCGATTACTACCCTTTAACCCGGTATAGCCGGTCCAAGGCCGTGTGGCTCGCGTGGCAGTTCGACTGGCCAAAGGAGCGCGAGGGAGTGGTGCAAGCCTTCCGGCGAAGGGATTGCAACCCGGTGGCTAAGACGTTTCGTCTCCGTGGCCTCGACCCGGGCGCCGACTATAGAGTCGCCAAGTCCGATAAGAAGGGCGCAATTCTGATGTCAGGCAGGGCGCTTATGGAACATGGCTTGACGGTGCGGATCGAAGACAAACCGGGCGCGGCGGTGGTTATCTACCAGCGCCAGTCTGGAACAAAGTTTTGAAAAACCAATGCCTGCTATGAAGTTGACAACCAGGCGCCTGGGCTTGATTCCGCTTTTGGCCGGTCGGGCCGGGCTAATCTTTTGAGGACTGCCATGGCGCTTTACGAATATCGCAAGAACGCTGTAAACCAAGTCCGCGTGCCGGACCGAGTGCGGCGGGGACTGGTCTGCGGCACACCCGAGGTCCTGAACCGCATTCTGGCGCTGGTGCGGGAACGGCAGAAGCCCGGCCTCCTCGCCGCCGCCATTGACGGCTGGTATGGCGTGGACTGGGGGGCCCTGGAGAGCGGCCTGCGGCAGGCGACTCAAGCCGAAGGGCTGCGGCTGGAAACCGTTTCCACCGCGGGTTTATTTCGTCCCCGGGCGGACATCGACGCGTATCAGCGACCGTTCGTGACGGACGACCCCTCGTTCGGGCGGGTGAACAGCACCGGCGGAGTGGAGGACTTGCTTGACCCGGAGAAGATTTCCGAGTTGAGATCGGTATTAGAGGCCCGCGCCGCCGGCAGCGAAGGTGTGCTCATCGTGCTGGGACCGGGCGCGGCCGTTCCTTGCCTGGCGCCACTCTATGGGGTGCGCTTTTACGCCGATTTCACCATGCAACCGCTCCTGTGGCAAATGTGGGAGGGCAAGCTGGTCCCCTTCGGCAGTGAAACACCCGCCGCCGATTACAATTGGAAGAAGTACTATTACTGCGATTTTTATCTGTTGTTGCGGCAGAAAAAGCGCGCCTTCGCGCAGATGGATTACTATCTCGAGGCGGTTGAGCCGCAGAACCTGAAATTGCTTCCCGCCGCGGACTACAACACCGTCGTGGACGAACTGGTCAAGGGGCCGATCAAACAGGTCAAAATTGCGCAACCCGGCCCGTGGGGTTCCTACCGCTTCAAGGACATTTACGACGAGATTCCCGGACTGGAGAACATGGCATGGAACGAGTTGGCCGGAATTGAATTGAGCATTTTGGTTGAGGTGAACGGGGAGGCGGTGCTGAATATCCCCTGCCAGAACATCATGCAGCGCCCGGTGCAATTGGTCGGCGAATACGTCCACCGGAGGTATCCGGACCTGTTGCCCCTGCAGGTCTGGCTGGACGACGGTTATCTCAAGGAGCGGGTGCCCTACGAGCGCGCCAGCATGCCCATTCACAACCATCCCGGCACCGATTACGTCAAGCGGAACTTCAATGAACCGCTGGGCCGTTATGAAACCTATTACATCGTCGAGGCCTATAAGGACGCGGGCACCATGATGGGCTTCAAATTCGCTCCAAGGCCAATCCCACCCTCCAAACGTCCCTGGATTTTCTCCAAGCCTGCCTGATTCCCGCCGGATTCGGGGATTACGAGTTCATCAGCCCGGATGGCTCGCAATGCACCGTGGTGATGATCCGGCTCAAAGAGAGTTAGGGCTGAACCCTCGCCGGTTTTGCTGGCCCTCTGCCGCGGTTCCATGCCAACCTCGGTCGTAAATGACACTGCCTCTTCTCGTTCACCGGAGGGCCAGCGCAGCAGGCTTGGCACTCATGCTCTTCGTCCAAGCAAGCGCAAGCCTCCTGGCGGCGGACGTTTTGCCAGGCCCGGTCTCCATCCAGGTCGATGGCGCTCGCGTCCTTCACAAAATGGCGGGCGGCATTGGCGCCTCCTGGCATGCCATTGAGGCCCCGATTCCGGTGGTCGGCGGCCGTTCCCATGGCGGCAGCGGCTGGGGCGGCTACCCGCCGGCCCGGGACGATGCCTCCTGGCGCCAGATCGACCACTTCGCGGACTGGCTTGGCCTGGACTTCTGCCGCGTCGAAGTCGAACAGCGCATCTACGAGCCGCAGCGCCACCACTTCACCTGGGATTCCCAGGAAATGCGGATTCTTTACCGGATTCTGGACTGGTGCCAACGCCGTCAGGCCGACGTGTTCTTGCAGCAGATGTGGGCCAATGTGGACTGGAACGCGTTCCCGGAGTTTCAAGGCGACCCGGTCAAACGGGTTCATAGCGGCCCGCGCTCGATGAAAGACTTCGCCGAGGGCCTGGCCAGCTTGGTGGAACATCTGCTGAAAGCCAAACATTACACCTGCATCAAGTGGCTTTGCATCAACAATGAGCCCGGTTACGATTGGTCTTGGTGGCAGCGCCCTCCCAATCGGCCGATGTCCTTGCGCGACGGATTGGCCGCCGTGCGCGCCGCCCTCGACCGCCGCGGCATCCATCTTGCCTTGAGCGGGCCGGACTGGACCGGCCTGCCGGCGCTTGACCCGGCCAGGATTGATTTCGACCCGTTCGTCGGCGCCTACGACCTTCATTGCTATAACGCGCGATTTGATTGGATGAAGGCTCCGGGCTATCCGCTGCGGGACGCGGAGCGGCGCCTGCGCGCCTGGCGGCGGTGGTCGGAGGCGAGGGCCAAGCCGCTGTTTCTCTCCGAGCTGGGTTCGATGGTCTTTGGCTGGGGCGGTACCAACGCCGGGCCAAGCACCTTCCCAGCGGCGATGAAAGACGCCGAATTGGTCTTGCGGGGCTTGAACCTGGGCGTGGATGGGTTCAACCGGTGGAGCTTCGTCAACCGCGGGGATTTGGATGGCCAGTGGCAAATGATCGAGACCTGGAATCCAAAGACGCACGGCTTGCTGAAGAAGTTCGCGCCCGCGCCAAACAGCTACTTTGTCTATGGCCTGCTGAGCCGCTTTACGGCCAAGCATTCCCGCGTTCTCAAGACGGGGGTCGGCGGAGGGCTGATCGAGGGGTTTCCGCGCGTGTTTGCCGCAGCGCTCCGCAGCCCTGGAGGCAACCTCACTGTGGCCGTGCTCAACGACGCCCCGTGCTCCTGGCAAGCGAGTCTTTCGGGCACGGACCTGGGCGTGTCGAAGCTCTTCAAATATCAGGTCACTTCCGCCGAGCGTGATCGGCCGGAGCTGCAAATCCGGCCGCGCGAAACGTTCAGAACACCCAGCGAAAACGCCACTTTCGAGCTGACGCTTCCGCCGATGAGCTTGACCGTGCTCAGCAGTTACTGCTTGGCCGCCAACGCCCCGGGCGTCGTTCACGATTAGCCGCCGAATCAAAAAGCATGGTTGCGATTACGGCCATCTCATGATCTCATCCACCTGCCGTGTCATCTTGTTCTCGCTGGCCTTGACCAGTTTCTTGCCAACAGCGCGGGCCACTGCGGCGCCCGACCCGCAGGCGGCGGCCAGGGCGCTCTTGAACAGAGTGCTCCCAGGCCATGCCGGCCAGTTCCGTTTCGAGAAGATTCCTCCCGACCGTGGGCGAGACGTGTTCGAACTTGAGAGAGAAATGGATGGGCTGCCTTGACAGTTACGGCGGGCCGCTGCCCAAAGACTGGATCGCGCGCCATGAGGCGCTTGAAGAGAGAATCCTTGCCCGCGAGCGCGAATTCGGCATGACGCCGGTGCTGCAGGGCTTCACCGGGCACGTGCCGGGCGCCATCGCGGTGCGTTTTCCCGGCGCGTCGCTGCAATCTATCAACTGGATTGAATGGCACACGTGTCTGCTCAACCCGCTCGATCCGCTCTTCCCGAAGATCGCCCGCATGTTTATGGACGAACAAACACGCCGATTTGGCACCGATCACTTTTACGCCGCCGACCCCTTCATTGAGATGGTTCCGCCCAGCGGGGACGCGAAATATCTCACGGCCCTTGGGCACGCGATCTATGACGGCATGGCCTCCAGCGACCCGCAAGCGGTGTGGGTATTGCAGGGCTGGTCCTTTATGAATCAGGGCCGGTTCTGGACCCAGCCGCGCATCCGGGCGTTTCTGGACGCAGTCCCGGACGACCAGATGGTTGTGCTGGACCTGTTTTGCGAGACGACGCCAATGTGGAATAAGACCGAGGCCTTCTGTGGCAAGCCTTGGCTGTGGTGCAACGTGCAGAATTTCGGAAATACGGTGGGCCTGGGTGCCTCCCTCAGCCGGAACAACGACGGCCTGCAGGCGGCCCGGCGCGACCCCAAGAGCGGACGGCTGAGCGGCTTGGGCTTTGTCAACGAAGGGCTCGGCTACAACCCCGTCGCCTTCGATCTGATGTTCGAGAGTGCCTGGCGTGACAAGCCGGTGAATTTGAAGGGCTGGATTGCCGCCTATGCCCGCGACCGTTATGGGCGGCAAAACGCCGACGCCCAGCGCGCCTGGCTAACGCTGCTGGCCACCGCCCTGAACACACCGCCCCAAAGCGTGTCGGCCATCACCAGCGCGCCGAATTTAGCTCGCTCCGCTGTCCCGCCGCATCAGGAACTGGCCCGACTGGCCGGAGCGTGGCGCGACCTGCTTGAGGCGGCGGATGAGCTGGGCCAGGCCGGCGCGTTCCGTTTCGATTTGGTGAATGTCGCGCGACAGGTGCTGGCCGATTACGCCGGCGTGGTTCACAATAACCTCGTTGATGCCTGGAACGCGAAGGACCCCGTAGCGTTTGAGGAGGCAAACGCGAGGTTCTTGGGACTAATCCGTGAGATGGACGAATTGCTCGCTACACGACCAGAATTCTCGCTTGGCCGCTGGCTTGAGGATGCCAGGCGGTGGGGCGCTGACCCGTCCCAACGCGCAAAGTGTGAATGGAATGCGCGCCGGGTGCTCACGGTTTGGGGGCAAACGGCCGCGCTCAACGACTACGCCCGCAAACAGTGGTCCGGCCTGCTCAACGGCTATTACGCCCCCCGTTGGAAACGCTTTCTCGACGCCGCGAACGATTCGTTGCGCCGCGGCCAGCCCTTCGACGAAAAGAAAACTAACCAGCAAGTCCTTGACTGGAGCCTGCGATGGGCAGACCAGCCAGAGAGCTATTCGGCCGAAGTGCGAGGTGACAGTGTGGCCGTGGCGCGAAGCCTTTGGCAGAAATATGGCCAATCCTTGACATCAAGTCGGTAAAGGGAAGTCGGAGCGTCCTTGTTCTGTCAGCGCCACATCCAGCGCGTTCGGCCGCGTTTCCGATGAGCCGGCGATCAGGTGATTGTGAAATTGGTCGTGTTGCCCCAGCCGGCGGTGTGTAGCCGCCGGGAACTGGAGGTGAGCGGATGCACGTGAGCCGCGGTGTACACTGGGGCGAGGCCATCGTCGCCTCCGTACAACGGGGCCACTGCGCCCGCATGGATGCGCCGATGCGGGATAGCGTTGATGTCAGAATCTGTCTTGGTATAGAGCATCTTCGCGTTGCGCTTGTATGTCACCAGGCAGGTGCGCGCGTGTGCGTCGCGGTCGAACTGCACATAGGTTCCCTCACTCTGCTTGAGGTCCACCAGCGTGGCGGGGCCGGTGTACCCGATTTGGCCGGCGATAGCGCGAAGCTCGGCCTTCCAATCGCCCCCATGGCCTTTGCGGTTGGTGGCTCCATACAGATGCACGGCCGTGCCGTGCGCCGGCACAGAAGTGATATAGTTGGCGAAGACCCCCGCATTCGCCGTGGTTTGCGGGAGCAGCGTGTTGAAGCTGTGCCAGCCGATGAGCATAACGTCGGTCTGCAACACAATGGCAAAGCACGTCTCGACCGATGGGAAACCTATGGAATTCGCGTCGTGGCCGATTTCGGTGGAAAACAGATAGATCATGGATAGCGGAATATCGCCATGTAGTTCGGGGCTGTCAACGTCATTGATGGATGGAGTTTGCTTCGTCTTACGGCACTGGCCGGCTTTCCTTTGAAAGCCGTTGTGCTCCGCCACAAGCCGCCGCCCGCGGCGACGAATCCGACCGAATCGTGGGATTGGAAATCGGGGCGGACGATTATCTGCCGAAGACCTTTTCGCCACGAGAGCTGCTGGCGCGCCTGCGGGCAGTGACGAGACGGACGCAGCGTTCGCCTGCCAAAGATAGTTCGGCCCCTGAGCCAGACGTGGTTGTAGGCCGGTTGCGCATCAACCCCAACATTCGAGTGGTGATTTTAGACGCTCAACCTTTGGAGCTGACGCCGGTCGATAGTGTAGTGTATAGAACCTCCGGTATGAAACGTCTCGATGTAGATGGTGAGGCCGAGAAAAGGCCAGCCGCAACACGAATGGCTGGCCGGACCCCGTTTTGCATTAGCTCGTACCCGTTTGTCTGAAGCAAGTCCACACCCGGCTATGAAATTCGAATGTCCTTCCTGCTCGCAGCATTTGGAGGCTGAAAGCTCCTATGCTGGCCAATCGATCAATTGCCCGGCCTGCGGGCAGGCTTTTGTCGTGCCGCACGCCGTGTTGGCTTTGGCGTCTTCCAAGGGAGTCTCGCCGCCTCCAGCGACTCCTCGGCCGACACCCATCGGAAGCAGACGAACTTCGAGATTGGCGATCTCATCCTTGGGGCTATCCCTGGCCGGTCTGCTCTTGGGACCCCTTGGATGCGTCCCAGGGGTGATCTGTGGGCACTTGGCCAGGCGTGCTCTGCGCCGGAATCCGGCACTTGGCGGCGCCGGTTTCGCCAAGGCCGGCCTCCTGATCGGTTATTCGGTAACCGTGCTGCTGACCGCTGGCGTGCTTGCGCTCTTTACGATGGGCGTGAGCATCCTGCACCGGGAGGTGCAGTCACCCCAATTATCAATGCAAGCTCGCGGCACGAGAACCGACCATGGCCCAATCGCAAACGCCAGTCACCAGACCGGGGGACAAGCTTTGGACCAAGGTGCCTTAAACGGGGGGATGAGCAACAGCGTGACCACGGTTGACGGGCGTGACTATTCGACAATCGATCTTCAGAACGCGAAGATCCCCGCGCGGCCAGCGCAGAGCAGGGTTTTGGGGCAGGATTTCTCCGTCCGCCGGGCGTGGATCCAGGGGAACGATCTGGTTTTGAAAGGCGACCAGACGAGCGATTTTCCCGAGATTCGAGTCCATGTGCGAGCCAAGGGGCCGAACAGGTTTGGCCCGGACATCCCATCGCAGGTCGAAATCGCGGCGAGGTTCGGGATGGAGACACTCCTCTTCGACAATGGCCTCTTGGGGCGCTATTGCACGGTGACGTTCAGAACTGCACAGAAAGCCACCGACCTGACGGCCGATGCCGGGATGCGCCTGGTGTTCCATGCCCCTCAGAATGGCGGCGCCAAGACCTCGATTGAACTGGGCTTTGGTCGAGTTCGACGCGGGTTCGTGGTCGGTGAGTTCACAACAGAATTGCCCCCGGAACTGGCCGCGAAAGTCCGGCACATCAAACCTGTGTTTGGCTTTCGATTTCCCTTGCGACCGCGCACTTCTACGCCATCTGCACGAGGCCCTTGAACATGCCTGCAACCCGGAGGTTGCAGGCGGCGCGCTTGCGGGCGTGTTCGTGCTCGGCAGCCTGCTTGGTGTTCAGGCGGCCTTTGGCCTTTGTGAAGGGTGCTTCTCTTGATTGTCAGACCGAGGCGATTATCTTATGCTGAAGTGCTTATGAAACCGACTGGATCGCTGCTGATTTGGGCATTTCTCACCGCTTGGGCATGCTCTGGCGTAGCGGCTTCACCGCCGAGGCCTTTGTCTGGGCCGCCCCCGCGAGCACAAGGCTTGGCGGTCGCACAAGTTGGCTGGGACCAAGAAGCAGCCGCCCGATACCTGGACCAACGGATGGATTTGTGGTTCGCCAGGGCAAAGAAGCTGCGCACTGGCCAAACCGAAGTCGCCTGTGTTTCCTGCCACACCGTGCTTCCGTATTGCCTGGCGCGCCCGGCGCTGCGCAAAGCGGCCGGCCAGGCCACGCCAACGCCACAGGAGAGCAAGGTGCTCGACGAAATCGTTCGCCGGGTGAAAGCGTATGGCAGGCGGGAACCGCTCTACGAGAACGAGAGCAGGCAATCACGGGGCACTGAGGCGGTCTTGGACCTGCTCATCCTGGCGCGGGAGGACGCCCGGCAGAAGCGCCTCGAGCCCGATGAGCCGACTCGTGAGGCATTAGACGCGCTATGGAAGGAGCAGCGCCCGGACGGGGCTTGGGCCTGGCTGGACTTCGGGCTTGAGCCGTACGAGGCGGCGGACAGTGTTTATTACGGGGCGGCATTGGCTGCCTGGGCGATAGGGAACATCCACAGCTACGCGGGAAGCGCGGACCAAGGCGCGTCGGACCACATTGCAAGGCTGCGCGCCTATCTCAAGCGGGAGTACCCCGCTCAAAACCTTTACAACAAGACGTGGATGCTCCTGGCCTCCTGCCGGTTGAGCGGCCTGCTGGCGCACGGGCAAAAGCAGGCACTGATAGCGGAATTGCGGCGGCAGCAAAACGCCGATGGCGGCTGGTCCCTTTATCGGCTTGGGCCATGGACGTGGTCCAAATCAACCGTTCCATCTGTGCCGCCCGGCAGGCCCGACGTGTCGCCGCTCTCTCAGTCCGATGGTTACGCCACGGGGCTCGTGGTTTATTCGCTCCGGCAGGCTGGCTTGCCAACCAGCCATCCCGTGCTGAAGAGGGCCATTGATTGGCTGAAGGCCAACCAACGCGAATGGCAAATCAGTCACTACCGCTGGAAGTGCTGGCGGGCGTATTCGCTCAATCATGCTCAAGAACAGGGCCGTTCCTGGGAGGGGATGTTCATGTCCGATGGCGCGACGGCTTTTGCGGCGCTGGCTCTCCTGCCTTCGGATTGAGCCGACAACGGAGTTCAAAAGTTATGTACCACCTGCGCCGGAAAGCAAATACCATGACAAGGCCTATTCCCGCTATCGTGTTTCTTGCCCTCTGTTTTGGATTCTCCTCAGACTCACACGCTGGGTCGCCCTATCCTCCCAGCGCGGTGTTGTCTGGCATCATGTGGCATTGGGACACGTTGCGCCAAGCCGCCTCGGGAGGTAATCTCTGGCCGGTGACTTGGGCGGCGGATGGCTCCCTCTGCGCGGCGTGGGGCGATGGCGGCGGGTTCGGAGGGCGAGGGGCTGACTTCCAGCTTTCCGCAGAAATGGATGAGCGCAGACAGGCTGACCCTCTGGTGCGTCTTTAGCGCTTACGGGTCAGGCGCCAAGGAAGGGATTCATGCTCACGACCGGTTTAACCTTGTGAAGGCGACGCTCCAGCGGCGATGAGGGCGGGGCGACAATCATCTCTCACACCGTCTGCAATGGCGTTCGGCTGGACTTTGTTGAGTGTCGATTTCAATCTGAACGAATACGCGGGGGACTGGTAGTTCAACTCAGGCGGGTTGGCCAGTCCTTCAAGATTCTTTTTGGCGGTTACGGCGCCGGTCGCCGTCCGGAACACGGTCAACAGATGCTATGCAATTCAACTCGATAAGCTCCGCGGTCATTCTCGCTTGGCTCCTGATCCGTCCTGCGCCGTTGTTGGCTTCCGGCGCTGGGGATGCCCCGTGGAACCTGCGCAACGCGCCGGCCGTTCAGCGGGTCGAGTCCGGTCAGAGCACCGCGGCCAGCGCCGCCTGGTGGGGCTTCAATCCGGCGGATGCCACCGCCGCGTTGCAGGCCGCCATTAACTCGAGGGCGAAAAAGGTCATTGTTCCGTTCATGGGCCGGCCTTGGATCATTGGGCCGGTGAGGTTGCGAAGCGACCTCGAGGTGGTCTTCGAACCAGGCGTGCTGGTGTGGGCCAAGAAAGGCGAGTTTCGCGGGCCGGGCGATTCGTTGTTCGGCGCGGTGGACTGCACCAACGTGGTCGTGCGCGGTTATGGCGCGACGCTGCGCATGCGCAAACACGATTACGAACACCCGCCTTATACCAAAGCGGAATGGCGCATGGGGCTGACTTTCACCGGCTGCCGCCACGTCAGGGTCGAAGGCTTGCGCATTGAAAAGACGGGCGGCGACGGCATCTATATCGGCTCCAGCGCGCGCCATCCCGCTTGTTGGGACGTGGTGATTCGGGACTGCGTCTGCGCCGCCAATTATCGCCAAGGCATCAGTGTCATCAGCGCGGTCCATTTGCTCATCGAGAATTGCCGTCTCTGCCGGACCGCGGGCACGCCTCCCGAAGCCGGCATCGATCTGGAGCCGGACACCGCGCAGGACCGCTTGGTCGATTGCGTGGTCCGGAACTGCCGGTTCGAAGACAACGCCGGCAACGCCATCCTGATCTACTTGAAACAGTTGAGCCACGAAAGCGAGCCAGTCTCGATCCGGTTCGAGAATTGCCTCGCGCGCCTGGGACCAGCCGGCATGACCCGTGACGAGGTCGCGGCGCGCCATCCTAAAGGCTGGTCCGGCATCGCGATTGGACGGGTGCGCGACGATGGCCCGCAAGGTTTGATCGAGTTTGTCCATTGCGCCACCGAGAACACCGGACGGGAAGGGCTGCGCGTCTATGACAAGTCCGCGGAGGGCGTGCGATTGCGTTTCCAGGATTGCGTCTGGTCCAACGCCTGGGTCGCGCGTCACCGCGAATACCACGGTCCGCGCGTCCCCATCCTGATCGAATCCCGCGACGCCGCGATTTGTTCGAAGCCGGGCGGGATTCAATTCATCGACTGTTTCGTGCATGATTCCATTCCGGGCGCGCCGATTCGCTTTGAGGACAAGACCGGCCGGCTCGGGCTGCGGGCCGTTTCCGGGCTTATCCAGGTGCAGGATTCCCAGGCCACAAACCCGAGGCTCGGCCCTCGGCCAGTCGATTTGCATGTGACGATCGCCAGGCCTTCACTTTAAGATCGATGGGGCCGGAATTACACCAGTCGGGCGCACGACAGAATTCTCCGTAGCGCCTATCCTCACGCAAAGCTCAAATGGCCCGCCGCCTGCCGGGAAATGGGCACGCCCAAATTCAGATCGATCGCCCATTCCGCAAGCAATTCCCTCTGATGACGCCTCGCCCAATCCACCGCCCAGTCCCGAACCCACCCCGGCGCTTCGCCCTGGATGACCCGGAGCGGTTTTAAACCGATGATCAGTTCGGAGTTGCCATAAAGGGCGTGGAGCCGCATGCCGAAAGTCCGGTCAATCAGCATCCGAATGACAATTCCACAGGATTTCACGAGCACTGGCATATCGATCCTTCTCTTTCCTGAACGCCGCCGCGCTCCATTCCAGAGCCTCCCGGCTTCTCCACCTATCCGGCTTACCAAGCCCTATGCTGTTCTTCGCCGGGTTGTGGCGACGTTCGCCAACTTCCAAGGCATGAACCGTGCCAGCCTGCCCTGCCCGTGATTTAGCCCTGAAATCCTGAATAACGCCCTTCCTGCCGCCGCCTCGCGCGCAATCTTTGCGCAGCCCTGCGCAAAACCTGTCAACCATCCGCACCATAGTTGCCACCGGCGCGAATACGGGGTCCCAAAATCGCAAATCGCAAATTCCGTCAATCGTAGCTCCTGGCCGGCCAGAACCGGACGGGTCTGCCCGTGGTGTCGTTGTATTGCTTGCGGAACTGCTTTAGTCTGCCCAGGAGGTCCTTCACAACAGTCTCATAACCGGGATGTACCTTGTACCCGCCCCACTCAATGAGGCTCTCCATCTCATCGGGGTCCTTCTCCAAGTCAAACAGTTCCCATTCGTTGATCGTGTAGTAACTGATCAGCTTGTATCTGTCGGTGCGCACTCCGTAATGCGGCTCGGCCCAATGCGGCGGCGCAAATTCGTAATAATGATAATAAAAGGAATCGCGCCACGATGGCGGTGGATTGCCCTGGATATGAGGGAGCAGACTCACCCCCTGCATATCGGAAGGGATTTCCAGGCCGGCGAGGTCCAAAACGGTGGGAGCGTTATCGATGTTGACCGCCATCACCGGGCTGGTGCTCCCCGGCTTGGTCACACCGGGATAGCGAATCATCCAGGGCACCCGAATTGCCGGTTCATACATGAAGCGTTTGTCGAACCACCCGTGTTCGCCCATGAAAAAGCCGTGATCGCTGGTCATGGCCACAATCGTCGTCTCGCTCAAGCCGGTCCTGTTCAGGTAATCCAGCAGCCGCCCCACGTTGTCATCCAGCGCCTTGAGCGTTCCCAGAAAATGCCTCATGAACCTCTGGTAATTCCATTGCTGACGCTGCCGGTCCGTCAGTTCTTTGGGCGGATTGAAATCCGGCATGAAGCCTATCCGCATCCGCGCCTCACGCGCCGGAGAGGCGCGCATAGAATAATCGTCCCAGAACGTGCTCGGTTCCGGTATCCGGACCTCATCATAGAGATGTTCATATTTGTGGGGTGGATTGAATGGACGATGGTCGTTGAAATACTGCACCATCATCAGGAAAGGCTCTTTGAACTGCTCGATGCCTTTGATGGCCAAGCCGGTAAAATTATCGGTGATGTAACCTGGATACTCCCGGTGTTCGATAACCGTGCTTCCCAGGCTCGGATTCTGAAGATAGCCTCGGGGGCTGTAATAGGGCCCGCCTGCGCCCTGCTTGAACACAAAATAATCAAAGCCGGCAATCCCAGGATTGGAAGGTGTGCCGGGGGCGGATACCAAATGCCATTTGCCAACCATGCCAGTCTGGTAGCCGTGCCGCCGCAGGACCTGGGCGAAGGTCTGCTGCGAAGGGTCGAAGAAGCTCCTGGTCTGGCCCGCCGTCGTGCCCCCAGGATTGGTTATCATCCCATTTAGATGATCGTATTTTCCCGTGAGCAGGGTTGCCCGGCTTGGGGCGCACAGCCCGTTCGTCGTAAACGCATTCTCAAAGCGCATTCCCTCCTTGGCCAGGCGATCGATGTTCGGGGTCTGAATGAGACGGCTGCCATAGCAGCTCAACACGCTGAGCGGAACCCCTTCCAACGTGATCCAGAGGATGTTCGGTTTGCCGCCTCTGCTGCGCCGCTTCACAATGTTGGGAAAGCCCTGAGCCTTCTGCTGGGCGTTGAGAATGGAGGAGGGAAACAAGGTCGAGCCAATGGCCAGGCCGCTGAGTCTTTTCAGAGCGTCCTTACGGGAAATCTTTTCAGCATTCATACGATGATTCTGCGTCTCCACTCGACAGTATCAAGCCTCTTTTCACCGGACAGTTACTCGCTCACTCGCCGACTCGCGGCCCGCGACCAGGTCGCAGGGTCGAAAACCTCTGGTCCGCGCCCATGCGCCCTTTTGGTTTCATCGCGCCGAGCGCGCGTGACGGCGGCGAAAGAACCGAAAGAGGTAAGTGGGCATCAGCAGTTGCAACGGCGGGATGACCAAGAGCGCGGCCAGGACCAACCAAGCGTCGGCGCTGCGCCACGCCGCCCAAAACCCGCGCGTCCATCTGCCGGAGTCC
Organism: bacterium; assembly: GCA_021784555.1. Taxonomy (GTDB): domain Bacteria; phylum Verrucomicrobiota; class Verrucomicrobiia; order Limisphaerales; family UBA8199; genus JAJYHY01. The sequence goes on along the minus strand of JAJYHY010000033.1, from coordinate 13,759 downwards.
ATGGCCATGCGCCAAAGACACCGGCGGTAATAGCGGCGGACCAGGAAACCGCGCCGGTAAATTCGCCCGCCGTGGAACCAATCCTCGATTCGCCGGGACGCGGACCGAAAGGCCTCTTTGCGCGAGGCCCGCTCGGCCTGTTGAACTCGAATGACGCCGCGTGTCAGATAGTAAAGGCTCAGGGCATCTTCATCCCAGCCCGCCGGCTTGATTCGCTTGAAATGCGACCAGGCCGCCTCCGTGTCGCCCGCCAGCGCCTCCTCCACCGCGCACCACAGGTTCAGCACAGGAAACTGCTCGGACGCGCCGGGCCTGGAGAGCGCAAATTGAGCCACCTCCCGTGCCTGCCTGCATTTGCCCCTGGCCCGGAGCGCAGAGGCGCGGCAGTGGAGACCCTGGAGGTCTGGCTCCAGTGTTCGCCGCCAATTCCTCGTCCAGTGGAGGACCTTTCCATAGCAGCCGGCATCGAGCAACGCCCGCGCTGCAACGCTCCGGCCCTGCGGATGCTCCCGCAGCCACTCGCCGTGTTTACGTACCGCTTGGCGAACCAGTTTTGATCTCCCCTTTCTTCCGGTGTGCTCCAGGAAGGTGATGACCGCTTGGCGCCCAGCCTCACCCCGTTGGCAGAGGTCATCCATCGCCTTTGGGTATGAGCGGTTCCAACTGTGACTGGTGACAAACCGGTGCATCCATAAAGCCCCGACGTGCGGGTTGACCTCAGGCCGGGAGAGGGCCTCGACCAGCACTCGCGTCATCTCTTCCCGGTAACCCGCCTCCCGCAGCAAGCCCACCAAACCGTCCAACGCCTGCGCCTCCGCGGTCGGACTCGCGCAGAGCCGCCGAAGTTCGTCCAATGCCGCGGCGGCTTCCTTCGGGGCGAGTCCAATCTGGCCAGTATCCCCGCCCTGACGCCTTTGAAGGAACTCGCGTCCGCCCGCCGGTCTTTCTTCGCGCTCCGTTGGAGACACGGACGCGCCCTCTTGATGGGACTCCGCGGACGCTAGAGACTGTTCGGCCTTATCCATATATGACGGACGAAGATTGCGAAAATGAGGTCCAATGGGCAATACTTTTGCTGTGACCAGGTTGCGGCGACGGTTTTGCCTCCTTCCGCTTCCTTCAGGGTGCTAGCCCTGACCGCCGTGACCGGAGACGCACACGCTGAGGTCGTTTGGGTTTGGCTCTACAGGTGCGCCTGGCGTGATCCCGATCGCTAATTCAGGGCATCCTGGAGGGGGTCGCAAGTTGTCAAGCCGGTTCGGGTTCTCGTTCCTTTGCGGCGTTCATACGCGTCATCAGGACGGTGACTTCGGCCCCGGCAGCGGGCATCGCATTTAAGAGGATGCCCATTGAACCGCGGTCCTTCTTGTGTTGCTCGCATTGGCCCTCATAAGTCCGGCGGGTCTTGGTGCAAACCAACGTCTGCGGCGACCCTGTGCGTTCCGTCACGTGCGTCATATCCAGCCCGTGAGCCTCGATCTGCCGGTGCAAGTGCTGGCGGCGGTCTTTTCGGACACGGAACCGGTGGGCTTTTGCGTGCGGGTCCAGCGCGAAGGCCTGAAGCTCGCGGCAATCCTCGCATTTGCAGGAGAGCTTTGCCTCCTGGCGCCAATCGGTGGGAGGTTTAGGCGGGAACTCGCTTCGGTTCAGCAGGAATTGGGCGGAATGAGCCCACAAGCTCAGAGCTTCGGCATCTGAAGTGAAGTTTCGGCCTGCGCGCGAGTGAAGCGTGTTCAGGGCGGGAACGAGGATCGTTCCGGGGTCGAACACTGCGGGATTCGCCGCCAGAGCCTTGGCTGCTTCAGCGCGGAGCTGGGTCGCATGCAGCTTCTCAAGCGCCCCCATCAGGTCAGCCACCATGGCCGCATCGACGGGTTTGGCCTTTTGCGCGCGGGTCCAATCGCCGCTCCGATACGGAGCGGGTGCCGTTTCCAACTCCGGCAGCGCGGTCACAATCGCGGATGCGAATTGGCGCAGTGCCCCCAACCTCGGTTCTTTCAGCTTCGGACCGGATTCTTTGATAAGGAGGCTGAGCAGGTTCACGCAGGCCCAGTGGAAAACCCGCATGTTCTTCTGCGCCAATTCCACGAGCGTCTTGCCCGCCTTCTCCGGGCCAAGCAAACGGATACTCGCCGCCAGCGCCTCGTTTTCCGTGCCGTCGTATCGCGATACGACGACGCTCGTTACAAATCGTTCGAGCAACGCCGCCTCCCCGAGTTGGCTCAGCAGGGCGATCATTTCGCCCCGGTTGGCTTCCTTTGGCGCACCGAGAGGGAGCCGTGCCTCCGAAGGTTGCCCCCAGGCCTCGATGACTCGCCGCACCAGGTCCACCACAGGCCGGGCCTGCTTCGTTCCCGTCCCGGCGGTGGAGGCCACAATTCGCTCCCTCAAATATGGCAGGGTCGCGCCTACGCCCGCCTGCAAGAGCACATCCATGAACCGTTCACGCGGCCAAATCACCAGCGCCGCGCGATGATAGGCCCGGTCGAAAGTCGCTCCCTCGTTTCCCGAGGCCTCGGTCAACCGCTGCTCGTCCGGCGCCTCTCCGTCCAACGCGCCCGCGGGCAGCACCTCCCCCTCCTCGAGCGGCACCTGGCCGAAATCCACCGGCTGGTCCTGCGCGTTGACCCAATTATCGATGTGGCGGGAGTTCTCGAATACCTCAACCACTTCAAAATCCTCGCTGATGTCTTCTTCTTCAGATTCCTCCTCGTAATAGTGGCCCCAGCGCCGCCGGGGACGGTAATCGGAGTATCCTGGCTCGGCGGCGCCGCTTTCCGTGATATGAACAATGCCAAGATGAGCCGCGCATCCCGCCCGTTCCGCCGCCTGGCGTAATACCTGTCCCAGCGCCTTATCCGCTCCCTTCAGCCCGGCGAAGCATAGACCCGCGGGACTGTATTGGTGCTCGAGGAGCCAGGCCAGTTTCGCCGGCCCACCCTTCTGGCCAAAACCCTCCTGCAACATCTTCGCGGCGGCGGTGAGCTCGGAAGCGTAAAGCGGCGCGGTGAGCGGCTTTGCTTTCGCGCCGACTGCTTTCTGCAAGAGGTTGTAGATCAAGCAAACCCGGTTCCCTTGCGTGATCGGGCGCACCTCGTGTTCGCAGTCGGCATAAAAGGCGGCAAACCTCAGTTCTGAGATCTCCTCCGTGCTCAGGTCGATATGGGCCTCCCGCCCCGCATGCCGGAGCACAAGCTCGCCTCCGCGATGTGCCGAGGGCAGCACGATTACCAACGTGCCGAACATGCCCTCGACCTTCTCCGTGTCGCGGTGCGGCTTGAAGAACCCGCCCTCGTCGTACACAAGCAACTTGTAAAACTCCGCCGACACTCTTGCGCCCCCGCAGCCCAAGCCCTCCTTGACCTTCGCAAGAATCTGCTCGAATGTGCTCGCCCAGGACTTTCCCCCGATGCTCACCTTGTCCGGCGCTAATTGCCAAACCTTGCGCACCGATTCATCAAGGATCGTTTCTTCACCGCGCCCATAAGGAGCGCGCACCGCCTGCCGAATGATCGACTGAATCTGGGCGTCCGGCACCGGGAAGGATAGCACGCCTGCCGCTTCCACCTCAACGCGCGGCATCGGCGCTTCCAACGAGCCTTCTACGAAGAAATCCCCGGGCCGCTTCACGCCCGCAAGCAAATCCTCCAGAGGCCCGAGATCCTTGTTGTATGGAACCTCAATGTCATCGCTGGCCATGATGAGCAATCTAGGCCATGTTCCAACCTCCGGCAAGGGACGGCTGCACATGCCCCAGCGAGGAATTGAGGTTTCTTCAGGAGCGACACCATCGGAACATGCCGCCGCGACGAGGCGGGGGATTGGTTTGGTTTCGGCCTTTACCAAGGCCACGCCCACAGCGCTCGATTGGCGGGCACATGGGCGGAAGCCATTTCGTGCCAGGCGCTTTGGGTTTGGCGGCGAGGGAATCCTTGCGGCAGCGGCGGAATTTGCAAAGGTGAGTCCACATATCAGACGTACACTTCCCAAACCTGGCCGTAGCTGTTACCATGGGACAAATGAAGCAAGTTTTATGAAACATCTCCCTGGAAGGCGCCATTCACGGAACTAAGAAGTTCAGGTTCTCCTTGCCACAGGTGATCGGTGCGCGGGTTTCTCGTTGATCGAGCTGCTGGTCGTCATTGCCATCATCGCCATCCTGGCGGCGATGCTGCTGCCGACCCTGGCCTGGGCCAAGGCCAAGGCGCAGGGAATTCAGTGTCTGAACAACACGCGCCAGCTCATGATTGCCTGGCGGCTTTATTCGGACGACAACGCCGATAAGGTGCCCAACAACTTCGGCGTTACCGAGACACAAACGACGATCACGCGTGGAACGTTTGTGAATTGGGTTAACAACGTGATGGACTGGACGGCCAGTGACCAGTGGGGAAACTTCAACCCCAATTATGTCCGCAACGGAATCCTGGCGAAGTATCTGGCGGGGAATCTTGGCGTCTATAAATGTCCCGCCGACGTTTACTTGAGCTCGCAGCAGCGGGCGGCGGGTTTTCGGGCGCGCGCCAGGAGTTTGTCCATGAACGCCTTTTTCGGCGCCTATAATGAGAACCTGCGCGACACTAGGTCTCGCGGCGTGAACAACTTCTTCACCGGCTATATTCAATGGCTCAAGCTTTCCCAGGTGCCGCGGCCAGCCCAGTACTACACACAGCGGTGCCCAAGTAAAACGGCGCCAGCGCGGTCTGCTCGCTGACCGGCGCGGCGGCAATAGACGCGTGAGCCAGGTTCGCGGAGGTGTTACTCTCGGGCGGCCTGCTACCCTGCCGCGGCATTCAGAGCCGTCTCATCACGGTGTCCTGACTCAGGCTTTGGAGCAATTCCTCCACCGTGTGTATCTGGCCGGGCAGAACCAGACGGGGCGCGATCTCGCTGAGCGGCTGGAGGACAAAGCGCCGGACGTGGGCGCGCGGATGAGGAAGGACGAGATTTTGCAACCCGCGGGTTTCTTTGCCAAAGGCGATGAGATCCAGGTCCAGTGGACGAGCCTCGTTGATCACGCGCTTAGGCTCGCGTCCAAACTCCCTCTCGATTTCCTGAAGCTTGGCGAGTAGCGACTCGGGCGTCTGGCCTAGGCGCGGTCTGAGGCCAACCACGGCATTGACGAACCGGGGCGATCCGGGCGGACAATCCACCGGGGTGGTCTGCCAGAGATCAGACTCGATCAGGGGATAATCGGATAAGCCGCGGAGCCGTTCGATGGCGCAGCGCACTTGGGAGCGCGGCTCTCCCAGGTTGGAGCCCAGGGCGACAATAACCAGGTCATGCATGGAGCCAATGGAGCGGTGGAGTGATGGGCAGGTGCGGATACATGGATCGGGTATTGGGCGTTGGATCTTCGATGTTCGATGTCGGATGTTGGTTGTTCGATGTCGGCTTGTGCCTTTCCAGGCTCTATCGCCCCTCGTTGGGGTCTTCACCCGGTTGACGGCTCGCACGTCAAAGTATAGCATGTGCGATGCTACTACTCGAAGGATCGAGATCCGCCTCGAGACAGACATGGCTCGCCGGCATGTCTTTTGTTCTGGCCTGCCTATGCACAGGTTGTCTTCAGACCAACCTGACCCAGCCTCCGCGCTCTGCCGTGGAACAGCTCCTGTTAAGCACGGCGGCTGATCGGGCCGTGCGGACAGTGAGTCTGTCCAGTTTCGACCAGGAACGCGTATTTGTCGAGACCAACTATTTCGCCAGCTACGATCCTCAATACGCACTGGGCGCCATCCGAGACGCGCTGAGCAGCGCCGGCGCCCTGCTGGTCGATAGCGAGACAAACGCCGATATTGTCATTGAGGCTCGGAGTGGATCGCTCTCGATTGACAGCACTAGCTCATTGATTGGAATCCCCAAGACCGGCCTGCCTATACCCTTCACCGGCACGCTCCCGATTCCGGAGATCGCTCTGTTCAAATCTGACAAACAGTTTTCCACCGCCAAATTCGCCTTGCTGGCCTACTCGACACATGACCGGGAACACTATTTCTCTACCGGGTCGATGGTTGGCAGGGCTCACATCAAATACTACAAATTTCTCGGATTCATCAGCTACACCTCAACCGACATCCCGGAGAAACGATGAGAGTGAACGTGCGGCCAGTGACAAAGTCCGCGTCAGCAACCGCAGGAGTGTTCGGCGCATTTGCGAGCAGGCTCTCAACGGCGGTCCCCCATTCGCAAATCGCAATTCCAAAATCGCAAATCCGCGCACGTTATGGCATGTTAACGCCCGGAATGTTTAAACCCTATGGGCGTTGCGCTGAACTCGAAGCATATCTGGAGATTCTCCCGAATTGGCGGTTTTGATCAAGTGGAACTGGCCTCAGGCGCCGACCTGGCTGCTTTGGAGCAGCTTGATCAGAAGCTCTGGGTCGCCTTGGCCTGTCCCACGACCGGCCTGGAGTTCGATTCAAAGACCCTGGCGCTGATCGATGCGGATAAGGATGGACGTATCCGGGCGCCGGAAATCATCGCCGCGACGAACTGGGTTTGTTCCATGCTCAAGAACCCTGATGACTTGCTCCAGGGCGCCGCGGAAATCTCTCTCTCCGCCATCAACGACAGCGACCCCGAAGGCGCGCAGATCCTGTCCTCCGCAAGGCAGATCCTTGCCGGCCTGGGTAAGAGCCAAGCCCAGACAGTTACCCTCGAGGACACCGCGAACACCGCCGGCGCTCTCGCCCAGACCCCCTACAATGGCGATGGCATCATCCCCTCCGATTCGACCCAGGAGCCCGAGACCCAGGCGCTCGTTGAGGACATTATTGCCTGTCTTGGCGCCGAGACTGACCACAGCGGCAAACCGGGTGTGAGTCAGGCCAAGGTGGATTTGTTCTTTACGCAAGCTCAGGCCTATATGGACTGGCGGCAAGAGGCCGTGGCCCATCCCGAGACGTTGCCACTTGGTGATGCGACCGCCGGCGCTTACGCCGTATTCCAGGCCGTCAAACCCAAGGTGGAGGACTATTTCGCCCGCTGCCGGTTGGCCGCATTCGACCCGCGCTCTGAAGATGCCTTGAATCGTGACGAAAACGATTACTTATCGTTTAGCGCCAAAGAGCTGACGCTCTCTTCGGCTGAAATCGCCGCTCTGCCGCTCTCGCGCATCCGGGCCGGACGGCCATTGCCGTTGCGGGAGGGGGTCAATCCGGCGTGGGTGGACGCCATGGCGCGATTCGAGGCGCAGGTGGTCAAGCCGCTGCTCGGCGCCGGAGAGGCGATGCTTGAGGACAATTGGACGGCCATCAAGGGTTGCTTCGCCCATTATGAGACCTGGATAGCCGCAAAGACAGGCGCCCCGGTTGAGAAGCTCGGCATCGAGCGCATCCGCGCCATATTGACGGGGCCGGGCAAAGAGGCCGTCTCAACGCTGATTGCCACCGATCTGACATTCCAGGCGCAGGTCAACGACATCGCGACCGTGGAAAAGTTGTTGCGTTTGCACCGCGACCTCTTCCGCCTCCTCAACAACTTCGTTTCATTCCGCGATTTCTACAGCGGCAAGGCCAAGGCCATCTTTCAGGCGGGCACACTTTTCCTGGACCAGCGGAGTTGCGATCTCTGCTTGCGCGTTGAAGACGCCGCCAAACACGCCGCTATGGCCGGCCTGGCCGGCGCTTACCTCGCCTATTGTGATTGCGTGCGCAAGGCTACCGGCGAGAAAATGCAGATTGTGGCCGCCTTCACCAACGGCGACTCCGACAACTTGCTGGTGGGACGCAACGGTCTTTTCTACGACCGCCAAGGGCGCGACTGGGACGCGACCATCATCCGGATTCAGGATAATCCCATCAGCATCCGCCAGGCCTTCTGGGCCCCTTACAAGAAAGCCGCCCGCGCCATTCAGGAGCAGTTCGCTAAGCGTGCGACCTCGGCGGACGACCTCGCTGTCTCAACCCTGGCGCGGATGGCAACCGCGCCTCAAAAACCAGGCGCCACCTCGGCAGGGCAGATTTCCAAGCGGATCGACCCCGGCATGATTGCCGCTCTGAGTGTCGGCGTTGCCGGGCTGGGCGGCATGATCGGGGGCATTGTGACCGGCTTTCTCGCCTTGAGATGGATGATGCCCCTGGGCGTGCTGGCCATCATCGGCGTCATCTCCGGCCCTTCCATGGTCCTGGCCTGGCTTAAGCTGCGGCGGCGCAACCTGGGACCCATTCTTGACGCCAGCGGGTGGGCTGTTAACGCCAGGGCCAGGATTAACGTCCCCTTCGGCGTGTCCCTCACGCGCGTCGCCGTCCTCCCTCCCGGCGCCCGGCGCGACCTGGCGGATCCGTACGCCGAAAGGCGTCCGCGCTGGTGGCTCTACCTGCTCCTCCTCCTGCTCCTGCTGGCAGCGGGGCTGGCGCTCTTTCAAAGGCTAAAGGCTAAAGGCTGAAGGTTAAAGGCGGAATCAGATGCAGATTCTTAGCATTTCGCCTTTAGCATTTTTCCTTCGCGCGCTTGTCAATTGTTGTGAGGATGGCGATAAGTTGACGCGTCTCACCGAGCAGATTGGCCATTCTCGCGGCAGGCACGTGCCCGCTCTCCACAAGCAATTCCAGCCAATACTCCGATTCTTCAACCTCTTTGAGGCTGTCGCCGATTTTGGAAATGAATTCCGCTTTGGAACATCCGCGCGCGGCTTCGCGATAGTTCGCGCCGACGGAAGTGCCGGAGCGAAGAACCTGCTTGCCGAGAACCTGGGCGACGGTGTTGTTCTTCGGCAGCTCGGAATACATTTTGATGACGCGCAGCGCATACGCCTTGGTGCGTGCTTTCAAATCTTGCGGTCGTGGGTTCATTTTCCTTTTAGCCTTCAGCCTTTAGCCTTCCCCCTTTGATGACTCACCGCGCCAGGGCCACCATGTAACGTTGCAGCCGAAGAGCCTCATCCTGTTTCTCCAGCTCCTGGTAAACCTGGTGCAGGTTGGCGCATAAGCGCAGCAGCAGGCGCCGGGCCGACAACGGAGAAAGATAATCTTCGCGCGGGCTGAAGTTGCCCCTGGCAAGATACTGGATGCAGTCAGCCTTGGTCAGGAACTGGCCCCTATTGAAGGCATCAACGTACATCTCGGCCGAACTGGACTGGTAGCGGCAGATAAAATGTCCGGGCAGCCCGATGCCCGCGACCGGCAGGCTCAAGCGCCGCGCCACTAACAAGTACACCAGGCAGAGACTGATCGGGCTGCCGGTGCGCCGATCAATGACACGGTTCAAGTAGCTGTTGTCCGGGTTGTAATAATCGCGCTGGTTGCCGGCGAACCCCAATTCATCGAAGAGATAGCGATTGACTTCGGACAATGTCTTTGAGGCCTTGGCCCGGCGCTCCAGCCGATGCCCAAGCTCGCCGGCAAAGCTGTCGAGCAGCGCGCCGTAGGCCTCGGTGTTGATGCCGGGATAGCGCGTGCGGGCCAGGAGAAATGCGCCCTGCTCCAGGTTGAGCTCTTGGCCCTGTTTGAGGCAGAACGCCAGGAACTGGTCGTCAGCGGCCTGGCCGTCAAAGTGCAGGAGGATGGCCCGGACGTGGCGGCGCACGACGGGGTCACGGCTCAGGGCGTGCGGGCGGAGCCACTCGGTTGCTTGTGAACCGCCGGCGAGGATCTTCTCGCGAATCGTGCGATAGACCGCCGGGTCTTCGTCTCCGAGCAACTTCAGGAGCGCCACCCTCCGTTTCTCAGGGAGGGCTCTGCCGGAGTCGGTGGCGCTTGCGGGTTTCATACACGCACAGTTCGACTCTACCCTAACCAACAAAGGGGCGCGAATTCAACAAAGAAACTAGCACAAAACTTGACCTGTTAACAACATGTTTTCAGGCATGCTCTGAAATTTAATGCCTTCACCCCGCTCATGAAGCGCGCGGCTTCCGAGCGGCGCCTCGTCGATCTCCAGCCGCTGTATTCGTCTCCCGCGCGCCTGCGTCCAGCCGCTGCAGCGCCTCAACGTCGAGACACGACCAGCCGCGCAGGCGGAACTCGGTGATTTGTTGACGCAGCATTCGATAGAGGGCGGGATCGGTATGCACCAGGGAGGACGGGGCGTCATCCCGGGCGAATTGCGCCAAGACGGCCAGTTCTCCCCACCGGCGCTGCCTGAGCCGCACCGGTATGCTCGGGATGAGCCAAGAGGTGACGAGCAATCAATTCTCTTTGTCGAGCCGTAAGCATCAGATGCCCCCTCCCTTTGCGCTCATCGCTGTCAGGTAGCCGAGGTTTTCGGTCGCTTTCTGGCGGGCCTCGCGCCCCATCGCGCTCCACACATCCAGGTCAATGGAGGTTCGCCCCGGCTGCCCGGCAAGAATCGCCGCCCCGCTGCCCACGATGGTTAGTCGGGCGCGTGTCCCTTGCCGCCGCAAGCCCTGATCAACGAGGACCATTCTGCGCAGCCATTCATCCCGGCCAAGGCCTTGAGGTTCCATATCGGCTATCGGTACAAGTCTAATCGCCGGCTGTGGACTGGGCAAGTCGGCAGGGCTGATTCAAGAAGACATGAGCCGAGGGTTGGATTGACGCCCGGTGTGGGACATGTTAGAAACCCTCCCGCCACGCCCCATTCCCGGCGGGCGGCAATGTCATGAACAAATCGGAAAGACCCAAGTATCGGCGGATTCTGCTCAAGCTCAGCGGCGAAGCCCTGGGAGGAGAACCAGGCGTGGGGATATGCCCTGAAGCGGTTCAGAACATGGCCGAGCAGATCCAGGAGGTCAGGGATTTGGGTGTGGAAGTGGTGCTGGTGGTGGGCGGAGGCAACATCTTTCGCGGATTACCGGGGAGCGAGCGCGGCATCGAGCGCGCCACCGGCGATTACATGGGCATGCTCGCCACCGTTATCAATTCCCTGGCGCTCCAGGACGCCCTCGAAAAGCTCGGGGTGGCCACGCGTGTGCAAAGCGCGATTACCATGGCCCAGGTGGCCGAGCCATTCATCCGCCGCCGGGCCGTCCGCCATTTGGAGAAGGGCCGGGTCGTCATCTTCGGGGGCGGAACCGGGAACCCCTATTTTTCAACCGATACGGCGGCGGCCCTGCGGGCCAACGAGATTGGGGCGGAGGTCATCCTCAAAGCGACCAAGGTCGATGGCATCTACGACTCGGACCCCAAAGAGAACAAGAACGCCAGGCGCTATTCGGAGATCAAGTATATCGAGGCCCTCCAGGCGCAGTTGAAGGTGATGGATTCCACCGCCTTTTCCCTCTGCATGGACAACAAGATGCCCATCATCGTGTTTGACCTGTTCCGTCCCCACAACCTCAGGCGCGTCATCATGGGCCAGAAGGTTGGCACGATCGTCTCCTAGGGCTGAAGTCGAGTTCTTTGTAGGCCAGAGTGACCACGAAATGCACTTCACTTCTCAGTCCGCCTCAGCAAACGCCTTCTTTCGCGTATTTCGAGTATTTGGTGGTACCTAACCAGTTCGTTTGGCCATTGATTTTTGCCCGGGACGGGTCGATCCAATCAATATGATGTTTGCATCGCGAGAGGATGCGGGACAGAAGCTCGGAAGTCATCTGAAATCGCTCGGTGTCGAAGCGGACGTAGTACTCGGTCTGCCCAGGGGCGGGCTGGTCGTGGCGGCGGAAGTGGCGCGCGTGCTGCGAACCCCCCTGGACGTTCTGATCGTGCGGAAGATCGGGCACCCGTTTCACCGTGAGTTTGCTGTGGGGGCCCTGGCCGAGAAAGGGGTCGTCGTACTCGACGAACGCATGGCGCAGGACCATCCCGCTGTGCGGGCTGAATTGGAAAAAGTTGTTCGGGAAGAAACACAGCGCCTGCACAGCTACGAGGCCCGATTTCATAAGACGGGCAGCCCCCAAATCGCGAATCGGCGCGTGCTGCTTGTGGATGACGGTCTGGCGACCGGCGCGACCACGCAAGCCGCCGCCCTCTCGGTTCGAAACCAAGGCGCAAGCCGGGTGATTGTCAGCGCCCCCGTCGCTTCCCAGAACGCCGTCGAGCGGCTTACGAACCTGGCCGATGAAACGATTGTCCTCTGCGTGGACCCGGATTTCGAGGCCGTGGGCCGGTATTACGACATCTTTCCCCAGACAACCGATGCCGAAGTGCTGGAGTTGCTCAAGGTGGCATAATCGCCTGGCACCCGCCATGTCCGGAGACGTGATGCCGCCTGCATGCCGAAGGTGGCAAGGGGCGCGGCGGACATCCACGTGGGGCGGCTGGCCTGCTTGGGGATGAGATGCTCCTCCAAATTCTTCAGTGGCGCGCATAAATCCCGGGGCTGGGGATGTAGCGGGAGAGCGAGGACTCGGACGGGTCGATGAGCAGGTGGGTGTTGGTGGCGTCATTGGCGCGGCTCATGGTGCCCGCCACCCAGTTGGTAAACACGCCCATGCCGTCCTGGCCGTCGGTGTTGCAGGGCAACTGGCCGTTGCTGTCGTCGCTGTACATCGTCCAGGCCTGGCGCAGTTGGCGCAGGTCGCTGGCGCATTGCGCCCCTTGCGCCGCCGCCCTGGCCCGGCCCAGCGCCGGCAGCAGCAACGCCGCCAGGATGCCGATGAGCGAATCTCGGCTCACCTCGGGCCCGCAGTGCCGCTCGACCAGCCGATAGAGCATCCGGAACGCCAGCAGCGAGAGCGCGTTGGTCAACAGCATCGCCGCCAGAACCGGACGGCCGCCGGCCAGGACGGTTGCGACACGGATTGCCGCCGGCCAGAGGGGATAGAACGCGCGGGATTTCGACCCCGCCTTGTAGCCGGATTCGCTCAGCCTCAAGTAATGGGCGACGTCCCATGTCGAAAACCGGCTGGCCAGCGTTGCGTTGCCGCCCGGCGGCCAACTGGCGAAGGCGTTGTGAAACTGGCCAAGGTTGAACTGGGCCCACAGCGCCGCCGTGACCACCAGCGCCATCAGCACCTTGGTCCAGAAGACCACGCTCCACACTCTTCCGTTCGCGCTCATGATTCAGAACAAGAGCCGTCAACAGAACCCACCCAGGCCCAGCATAAACGCGCCCGCGACGACCGCCAGCGCCATCCTTCCCATCCACCCGCCCCAGCCGTCCCAGGCGTATCGGGATGCCCTGCCTGCCCTTGGTGGTGAAGAAGGGCATTTCGCAGCCGAAGAGTTTCTCGAGCTGGGCGATGTCCCGCGCAAACAGGGGGCGGAGGTACTCGAGCGCCCGGGGATCGATCCGCGGCTTCGTTGAGGGCTTGAGCAAGGCCGCCGCCGCGAGCCGCCCTCTCAACGCGGGAGGAATCAGCCGATTTGCGTAGAGGCGGATGGCCTTGCTCCTCAGGATCCAGGCGGCCCAGCCCGCGCGGGCGACGGAGTAGGCGTTGTATATCCTGGTGTCCCTCCTTGGACCGACAAGCGCCGGATCCAGCCCCAGAAACTCCAGGGCCCGCGAAAGGACAAGGCCCGAATTCAGGGACAGCGTCTCAAACAAAAAGACTGCCACGTTGTCCGGACCGAATAAGTCCAGGTATCTCTTGACAGAACTGAAGTAGAGGCCCTCCTCGACATAGAGCCGTGAGACGCCCCATCCTTTCCGCGGCGCGCGGTGGTCGTGTTGCACGGCCTCCAGGAAGGGCCGCGACTCCAGCCCATCCCGGACGTCCATCAGGTAGTGGGAGAAGGCCCTCTCGACCGGGTCTCTGAGCAGGATGAGGATTTTTGCGCTGGGCGCCCGCCGGCGAATCCGCTCCGCCGCCTCCCTTGTGACCAGGTAGGAGGAGCTTGCCTCGCCAATCGCGACCTGGCCAGGGAGCGCCCCGTCAAAGAGCCGCAGGTAGCGCCTTTCGTCCATGGGAACG
>JAJYHY010000032.1 GCA_021784555.1 bacterium | reverse complement strand
CCGACCCTCCAGCGTACAACTCCGTGGCACCCGAACCAATGTGCCCGGAACAATCCGCCGCTACATCCCACCCGTTACACCGCCAGAGTGTGGCGCGTTACAGCAATGGACCAGCACCCCGCGCGCCCGGCACACCTCGGCAATCTCTTTCACCGGAAAGAGCACGCCTGTTTCGTTGTTTGCCCACATGAGCGAGACCAGTGCCGTTTCCTCAGTGATTGCATTCTCCAAATCTGCGGGCATGAGCAGCCCGTCTGCATCCACGGGTAGGTAGGTGACGCGGCAACCATCGTTCTCCAGCGCCCCGCAATAATTCAGCACCGAGGAATGTTCCACTGCTGACGTAACAATGTGCCGCTTGCCCGGATTGGCCCTGAGCGTCGCATGAATGGCCGCATTGTTGCTCTCCGTGCCACACGAGGTGAAAATGATCTCCCGCCCACTCGCCCCAATCAGCTCCGCCGTTTGTTCCCGCGCTGCTTCAATTACGCCCTTCAGTTTCGCTCCGAACTTATAGGCGCTGGATGGATTGCCCCACTCTTGCGTGAAATACGGTCGCATCGCCTCAAACACCTCGGGCAAGACGGGCGTGGTAGCGTTGTAGTCCAAGTAAATCACAATCCGACGAGTTTTGCGTTGGCAGACGTTTAGCAGAAATCGCCGGTGTGGGCAATGGCGATTGATCGTTACCTTGATGCGAAATTTGAATGCAGCCTATTGATACATATCTCCTGACAGACGGCTTCGCGCCCAAGCACGTGAGCTTGACTGCGCAGTGTAATCCGATAACACTAACGAAAACTCAGAGCGGTCTCAGTATCGACACTTTCTCCCATCCCCGAGCGGCGTGGAGGCAAGAAGGTTGCCAATACCAACAACTCCACTTTGCCAACAATGCAAACGACAAGCACCTCCGCAACGTTTTATGCGGCGCGTCCTCGAGCCCTGCAGCGGCGGGGTTTCACGCTCGTAGAACTGCTGGTGGTTATCGCTATCATCGCCCTGCTTGCCAGCCTGCTCCTGCCGGTCCTGGCCCATTCAAAAACCAAGGCGGAGTCATTGACGTGCTCGAACAACATCCGCCAACTTATGCTCGCCTGGGAGCTTTACGCGCAGGACAACAACGACCTGCTGGTCAACAACCATGGGGTTCCAGAAACCCTCGCCCGGCGCCAAACCTGGGCCAATAACGTTCAGGATTGGGAGAACAGCGACGACAACACCAATCTCGTCTATCTCACCCATTCCAAACTGGGGCCTTACGCCAACCACTCCGCCCGGATCTACAAATGCCCCGCCGACCGCGAACCGGCGCCCAACGGCCCGCACATCCGCAGCATGTCCATGAACGCCATGGTGGGCAACCCGGGCGTCCTCACCAACCAGTTCAATCCCCTCTACCGGCAGTTCTTCAAGAGCGCCCAGGTCCCGAACCCCTCCGGCATCTTCGTCTTCCTGGATGAGCAGGCCGACACCCTCAATGACGGCTTTTTCGTCAATCGCCTCGAACTGGAAACATGGGGCAACCTTCCTGGCTCCTATCACGATGGGGCGGTGAACCTTTCGTTTGCCGACGGCCACCTCGAATCGCACCGCTGGGTCGTTCCTTCCACCATCGTCCCTGTGCAACGCGCCCGGCGCCAGCCTTTCCTGGCCAATCCTTCCACCGACTTCGACTGGCTCAAGGCGCGGACCAGCGTCAAGAAGTAACCGTGGTCCCGACGGGCTCGGGGTCAGTCCTCACTCTTTCCGCGGGAATGGAAGGCGAAGCGGGCGGAAAAAGGTGCAGGACTGACCCCGAGGCCTCTGGATCGCCGATCAGCTATACACGTTCCTGGGATGTTTCTCGCGGCGCAAGAGGCCATAGACGTAGAGGTCTCTGGCCTGGACGACGGCTTGGCCCATGTACCAGGCCAGCGGACCTGAAATCCTTTTGCCTTCCGTTATGATTTCGCGAGAATAGCCAGGATTCTTCTGTTGCCGGATGCGTTTTGCCTTGATCCCCGTCCGCACGGCGAAGAGGCCTTTCAATTTGAATCGCCGGACAAATCCCGAATTCCCGTTTCGGAGTTGCTCGTTCAATTGCATGACGCGCCATTCGTCGAGAACCAGCGCCTGAAGGCCGGGCATAATCTGGTTCGTCATGTTCTCTCCGTGCCAGCGATATTTGCAGAGCGGTCGATTCACCTGCACGATCTTGCGGCAGTGCTTGCCCCAATCGGCCCAGAAGGCCACATCCGCCAGAATCGGCATGTCCGGCCGAAACCGGCAGGGCGCGGCTTGGCGGTTGGTCTTCATCAGGGTGCCGCTCATGGCCTGGTTGGCGATTTCGGCCTTCCGGCTCAGGAATGCATCGACGGGGATTTCCTGCGCGGCGCCGGTTAACTTTCCCGAAAAACTCAGGTGCCGATTCCTCTCATCAATCCTCTCGTCGAGGGAATACGCCAACCCCAGGCCATCGCAGCCATCAAGTTCCTGTGTCAGCGCCTGGTAGAATTCCGGCGCGAGCACGTCGTCCGCGCACAGGATGTGGAAGTATTCCGTGTCGGGGGCTAACTCCAGCGCGCGGTTGAAGTTGCCGAACAGCCCGAGATTCTTCTCATTGCGGATGTACTCGCCAGGAAAGGCCTTGAATCCGCGGGCGATGGTTTCCGTGCGGTCGGTGGAGCAATTGTCCAGGACGACGAGCCGGTCCGGGCGGACGAGCTGCGCCGCGACCGATTCGAGTGTCTGTTCGATGAATTCTTCGCCGTTATAGACGGGAATAACCGTGATGAGTCTGCATTTCATCCGGGGCAAACATAGGCGAGATTGGTCCTCGACATCAAGGCAGATACTCCTGGACTGGCCGATGGTCGCGTGGTAGTCAGGGGCGATGTCGTTGAGTTACGCGGAGCTTGAGAGCTTCTATGAAGGGCTGGTCACCCAGGCTCGCAGCCAAGGGGCGATCTGCGCCATCACTAGCGGCATGGCCTGTGTCAACCTTGGCGTCTCGGAGACCACAAAAGATTGCGATCTGCTCTGCTCGCCCGACTCGGCGTCCAAGCTGTTGAGCGTGCTTGGGAAAACGGCATTGCACGGTCACTTGCCGAAGTACCGGGGCAATCTGACTCCGCCCCTGGATCACCGTTGGCTACGAGGGGGATGGACGAGTCACTTTGTGTGGCTGCCGGAGGATTCGGGCGTTTATTTGGATATTTTCGGCGTTGCCCCGCGCGGCAGTTCGCCCTGGGAACCGGACATTCAGGGTTTCTATGCCGGCCCGCACACAGTGGCGGAAATGAAGCGCACGAACCGCGAGCGGGATTGGCCGTTTGTGACCGCCCTCGGCGCGCGGATGATCGAGACGGGCGATGAACGCGGGTGGCTTCACGTTTATGACGAAAGGCTGCTCGCCGCTTTCGCGGACACCGCAAGGCAGGTCGCTGCATTGTGCAAACAGCGGCCGGTGTTGGAATTGGCAGCGCATAAGGATCCGAGGCTTCGCCCCGCCCTGCGTGCGGAAATGGAGTATTGGCACGAACTGGACCGAGTTCGTTTGCTCGTTTACGAAAAGGCGGTGCGTCGGTACATGGTCGAGGTGAGAAACTCGCGTCTTTCCCCCCACTCTGGATTACCCGAACAACACGACCTGCGGGTCCGTCTGGCCACAAGGCATCTTCCGCTCAACCCGTTGCGGGATTACGGCGTATCCCGGATGATCTCGGAGGCACGCGACGCCTTAGCCCAACTTGTTCAGCCCGCGCTCATGGCATGGTTGCCTGACGTTGTGGAGCATTTTAAACTGTTCCGGCCATGAAGCGCCCTGGATATCAGCCGAATCCTAACCCCCGACTCGCCGAACGGAGGTTCCGCCGAGCCGTTTACGATTTTCATGTCCGAGCCTTTGGGGAGGAAATCGCCCGGGTAAATCATCTGCCCTTGGCGGCGCGCAGACAATACATCGGGGAAATGGTCGATCACGCTTTGGCCAAGGGCGTGAAGTCCCGCAAACCTGCGCTGGGAGTAACGCCGTAACAGGACAAGATCCAATCGCAAAGACGCGAAACACGCGGAGCAGGCGTTCGGGATCCGTATCGAACTGCTGTCCCGCTATTCCGACGGCGGGTTCGCGGGGATAACCGGCTCGGGGTTGGGCGCCACGCCCGGCGCGCAGAATTTGATGACGGCAGTTCTTCGAATGAAGATCGTCTCGCCGTTGGCCTGTTCGAGTTCGAGGAAATCAGAGAGCCTGTCCGATGGACCTCTGGCGAAGAGGCCCTGGGCGCTCTTGAACAGCGCGTTCCGATAGACGACAACTTCCCGGCCCCACTCCGCGCAATACACATCGTAGCGCCGGGTGGTATCGACCGAGGCGAACTGGGATTTCCCTGGCTTGAGGCCAGCAAACGTCGCGCTCTGCGAGGACAGGTGAAGAATCGGGGTTACGGAGGTGGCGTGGCTGGCTTCCGCCGGCGGCTTGTAGTTCGGATCAAGTTCTTGCAGGATGCCCTCTCGCGTCGCCTCCACATCGACATTGAGCTCGATCAAAACGCGCGCGGCCACGCCATCGCCTTCCCGCATCAAGCCCAGCAGGATGTGTTCGGTGCCGACATACGTGTGGCCGAGGGACTTGGCTTCCTTTGCCGCGAGCGCCAGGACTTTCTTGACCCGCGGCGTGTAGGGGATGCGCTCGGGTCGGTTTTCGTCTGGTCCCCTGCCCACTTGGTGTTCGACCTCGCGCCGGACGTTTTCGAGGTCCAATCCCAGCTTGCGCAGGACGGTGATGGCCACGCCCTGCCCCAGGTTGATAAGCCCCAGCAGCAGGTGCTCCGTGCCGACAAAGTTGTGGTTCAGGCGCGCCGATTCCTCGCGCGCGAGCACCAGCGCCTGCTGGGCCAATGGCGTGAACTGCGTCATGTCTTCCTCAGACCCATGAGGTCCGGACAATGGAGATGTATTCATAACCCTGTGCGATGATCCTCAAACAACTCGAACACGCCACAATATCCCCGGTGCGACTATGCCGCAACCCGTGGCCCCTTTTGGGAGGACGCGAATTGCACGAGCTTTCACAAATTCGTGGTAATTCGTGCAATTCGTGTCAAACCCGGCCTGAGGCCCCGCCTCGTTAGGCATTCTTTACCTTACGCGTGGCGGGAGAACGCCGTGCGCAACGCGGAGCGGTGCGCTAGCGTTTTCTCGCGTTAGAAAGGTAAGAAACCCTCATGGGAGCGGCTAAACACTGCTCGAGAGCAACCGCATCCAATCTTTGAATAGGCAATGTGATGTTGCACTTCGGGCCTGCGAGAGCTAGGGTGAACCAGCGCCGACGGTTTTACGGATCAAAGGCTACCGAGTTGGCTTTTATAGCTCGGAGCCCGACGAGCCGCCTCATGTGCATGTCCAGAAGTGCGGGTCTGAGGCCAAGTTCTGGCTTGGCCCGGTGCAACTGAGCTGGAACAAAGGCTTTCGTGGGGCCGAACTGCGGCAGATTATTAAAATCCTCGAGCAGCATGAAAGCGAGCTTATCGAAGCCTGGACTGAGACAGAATAATACTCCGCCGCCCGACATTGCCGGGGTCCATGTCACCGACAGCCGGCTGACTTTCGATCTCGAAGATGGCCGCTCGGTGAGTGTACCTTTGGCTTTTTACCCCACACTCATGCTCGCCACGGCAGCGGAAAGGGCCCAGTTTGAGATTTGCCATTCCTCGGTGTACTGGCCCAGGCTTGATTGCGATTTGAGCTCGGACTGTCTGTTGCGTGGGGCAAGGGAGGCCCGCAAATATGCGCAAAAAGCCTGGAGGAGACATCTCAGGCGGGCCGCTGCCTGATGACGCGCGGGCGTGAAGGGGACCAAACTAAGGGTGACGCTTTTTTCGCCCTCATTTGATGCCTTTCTGATCCTGCGGTGTTTGGGGACCGAACCACACACTGCCGCCGAAGGTGGTGACACGCAGGCGGGCATCATCGTGCGGGTCGAACTCCACCCGCTGGATGTTTGCAAACGGCAAGCCTTTGAACGGCAGCCAGGTCTTGCCCAGGTCGCGTGAAAGCCACAGGCCCGCGCCGGGCGCGCCTTCCGTAAGGGTCATGTAAATCCAGCCGAGCCTGGGATGGAAATAGCCTCCGAAGGTCTGGGGGCCTTTCCTGCCAATTCGTTTCCATGTCTTTCCGCCGTCTTCGGTCAGGTAGAGTCCACCAGAGCGGTCTCCATGACCCGCATCACAGGCACCAACCAGGATTCGCTTGCTATCCCTGGGATTGACCGAGAAATCCTTCGGATAGAGCCAAGGCTCAGAGGCATTGATCTTCTCCCAGGTGTCCGCTCCGTCCCTGGAGCGATACAGCCCCACGCCATCGGGCAAGAGAGGCCCGCCACGATGGGCACGGCGGGCGCAGATCATGGCGAAGAGCGTGCCGTCCGGGTGGAGAAACACGCGAGAGACGCGCATGTTGTCGGGCGAGCCGAGGCCGTCTTTCTTCAACGTCCAGGTGTGGCCATCGTCGGTGGATTTATAGACGCCGACGCCAAAGACGCCGGCATAGAGCGTGCGCTCGTTCTTAGGCGACTTGGGGTCGAGCACGATGGAGGTCACCGGGTTTGGGGGGATGCCGCGGTCCTCCGGTTTCCAGGAGGCGGCGAAATCCAGCGACAGGCAGACTCCGCCGGGGAGATCATGGCGGTGGCGGTCGGAAATGATGTTGTCGTTAGGGATGTCGTGAACATCGGAAAAAGCGCCCCAGATTTTGCCCGGGACGGCCGGGTCGAACGTCATTTCATAACAGGTGTTGCGCCAGGGCGCCCAGCCCTTCCTGTCCCACCAGATCCAGGTCTTGCCGCCGTCGAGCGAGCGCGCCATCCCCAGGTCGGTGTAGGCGATGTAATGGCGGTTGGGTTCGAACGGGTCCACGTAATAGTGCCAGGTGGTGGTGACGACCAGGCCGTTGCAGGTCCAGGCGCTGTCCGGGCCGGGATGTTGCCCGGGGGCCGGGCGGGTATGGCCCGCGAGCCAGGTGAGGCCGCCGTTGTGGGTCACGTGGACCTCGTTTCGAACGAGGATGACCCCGTTGGGGTCGGAGTTGCAGATAGCCGCGCCGAACGGCGCCTCGCCGCCCTTGAAGGACTGGCCGGTGGAGGCGGTGACGTAATCCGGCTCGACGTTGTAGCGCTTGAAGCGCGGGTCCATGAAATAGGTTGCGCGCCAGGTTTTCCCGCCATCATCGCTGCGATAGACCGTGTCGGAATGCGGTGGGAAGAACCCGGTACTGGTGTTCATGACATAGACGGTGAGGGGTTTGGCATCGGTGGTGAGGATCTGTTTGTATTGGGAAATGGGGCCGTAATAATATTGGTCCGCCGGCTTGGTTTCGGTGTTGAGGCCCTGGCCCATCGCCGACTCCCAAGTGTCGCCGCGATCTCTGGAAACAAAGATGCCTCCCTCAAACCTGCCGTTCTCCGCCTTGCTGCGAATCGTGCAGTAGAGAACAACGAGGTTGCCGGGGGCGTCCGAACCGGCGGCAAAGCTCTGGATTTGCTTCCAGGACAAACCACGCGTCTTTTCTTGCCAGGTCTTGCCGATATCGTCCGAGCGCCAAATTCCCCGGTCCGTGGCGGCGAACATCGTCCGGCCCTGGCGCGTGGCGTCGAAATGGAAACCGAGCACGCGCCCTTCCGGTCCGTGGCAGATTGTCCAGGAAGCACCGGCATCGGTGGAAAGCCAGCATCGGCCGTTGGCGGTGCCGGCCAGGAGCAGGCGCGGGTTGGACGGATTGATGGCAATTTCGCCCTGGAGCGGCGCCTTGAGATTTCCTATGGGTGTGAAGGTGTGGCCTCGATCACGGCTCACCCGGAGTTGGCCTTCCGAGGAGGCATAGATGACGTTTGGGTTTGAAGGGTGAAAGGCCGGACGGCACCGGGTATCACTCCGGAGTTGGGCCTGGTTGATCATGCGCCAATCGCGTCCGCCATTCTCCGAGATGTAGGCCCCGCTCATGTCGCAGTTGAGCATCATGAGGTCGGGGTCCAAGGGTGAAATGGCCGGCGCAAACATCCCGCCCCCGCCGGACAGCCCAACGGGCCTCCAGGGGATGCGGGTGGCCTCGACGAATTTCACCAGGGCCCGCACGTCGTGGTAATTGCCCTTCCAGTTGTGGGCTTTGGCGGTGACCTTGGGCGTGCCGTCAGCGGCAACGGTATCGAGCCAGATGCCGTCGCCGGGGTTGGCTTGATATTTCTCGATGAATCCGAGCAGCTCGTTCAGGGCCGAGGCGTAGGCTCGGTTGTGAGGCTCATGGGCCAGGCCTTCGGTCAGCGCGGAGAGCATTTCGGCCTGGACCCACCAGATTTTGTCCGTGTCGGTGGCGGGGTGATCATCGTAGCCAAGATAGTAGAGTCCGCCGCGCTGGTGATCGAAGCCGTACTTCAATGCGTGATGGAGGATGGCGTCGAAATGGTCCCAGGACAGTGGCTGCCCCAGCGCCCGCTCGGCGCGGAGCATCAACCAGGCAAACTCGACGTTGTGACCGTAGGAGACACCAGCGCTCGATGGCCTGGCAACCGGCCTCCAGTCCAAATGCCGGTGGAAAGCGAAGTGGGCGGGATTGATGGGATAAAAATAGGTGCGGTTGAGGCGGAGCGCCTCTTCCAGGGAGGCGCGAACTTCCGCATCGTGCGTGGCCAAATAGAGTTCGGTCAGGGCCTCCATAAAGTGGAGATGGGTGTTGGCGCTCTTGAGGCCGATGACCTCGACGATGGCCTCCGGGCCGGGAGTGAGGATGGGTGTCCAGTCGCGCTGGAAATGCTCAATCCAACCGCCGTATTGGGCGTCGTGGCAGTGACGCTGAATGGCGTGATAGAGGTCCATCGCGTGCTCCAGTGCGCCGCGGTCGCCGCTGGCGCGATAGTATTCCACCAGGCCATAAATGGCGAACGACTCGCCATAGAGGAGCTTGTTCCGGTTGAGCGGTTTGCCCGACAAATCCGTCGTCCAATAATAACCGCCGTATTTGGGGTCCAGGAAATGCGCGAGCAGGAAATGGTAGCCCTGCTCGGCGGCCTTGAGGTAATCGCGTTTGCCGTCGCTCAGGCCGTGGCGGTAGGCGTGCGAAAACCCCCAGATCATCCGGCTTTGGGTGACGAGCTGCTTTTCCGTCGCGGGCGGGGCTTTTTTGGCTGCGTCATCCGAAAGAATGTAGCCGCCGTATTGGCGGTCGATGGCGGTGTCATACCAGTAAGGCAGGATTTTTTCGACAAGCTGAGTCTTGATTTGGGCGGCATAGTCGGCCCGGCCTTTGGCCAGGCTGTGAGTTGCGGTCAAGACGGCTACGGCGGCGCAAAAGATGGTGGCAAGGGAGGCGAGCCGCTTTGTGGCAGCACCTGCTGGAGAGTCAATGAACGTAGCCATGTTAAAGTGCGCCGGGGTGGCAGAGCAGTTCGGTTACGCGGGAGACAAGCCTGCCGGCGGCGCCGCCATCCAGAACGCGGTGATCGAAGCTCAAAGTGACATTGGCTTCCATGACGGGAACAAAGCGTGCGGCCGCCGCGTCCCAACTGGGAACGCGCCGGGCGGCGCCCATGCCTAGGACCAGGGTCTGCTCCGGGAGCGGGATGGGGGTGGCCCAGGTAAGACCGAAAGTCCCGAAATTGGTCACGGTGGCGATGGAACCGCCGGTGGCTTCGGGGGGGAGCCGGCGCTGGCGTGCCAGTTCGATGAGCTGGTTGTAGAGACCGACCAGGTCTTTGAGGGTGCGTTTGTCGGCCTGCCGGATGACGGGGACAAGCACCCCATCCTCCGCTTCCACGGCGAAACCGACATCAATATTGGAGGGGTGGACGATCTTGTTGCCGATGAGGCGGCCCGCCGGCGCGCTGTTCTCCGCCAGAGCAATCGCCAAAGCGCGCAAGGCATAGAGGGCGGGGCCGGGGCGCGGACTGCACCGCTTGCGATGCTCCAGCAAGGCATCGAAGCAGGCCGGCAGGGCGACCGTCGCCAGGGGACGCGTCCAACTGCGGCGCATGGCGTCCGCCACCGCGACGCGCATGGAGGATGCCTGAGAAAGCCGGTGCTGTTCGAGGTTAGCCAGGAATTTTTCAAAATCCTGAATCGTGACGCGCCCGGCGGCGCCGCTGCCGGGCAGGCCGGCCAGGTCCGCCGCGTGCAGGCCCAACTCCAGCATTCGGGCCTTCATTCGCGGAGACATGTAACTGGCGCCGGTGGCGTTTGCGGGCACCGGCAGACCCTTGACGGTGGGCTGGACGCCTTTGTGCCTCTCTTCGGTTGGGGCGTGGGTGGGGGCGTGAAGCTCCGGTTGTGAGTCTCCGTCCCCCCCCTGGGGCCGTCCATCGATTAATCCCAGTCGGGCGGCGTCTTCCTCGGTGGCGGCGAGATAGCCGAGCACGGCGCCCACAGGGTAGCTCTCATTGACCTCGACCAGGAAACTCTCAACCGTGCCCGAGCAGGGTGCGGCGACGTTCATCGTGGCCTTGTTGGTCTCGATTTCAATGATGTCCTGCCCTGTCTCCACGGAGTCGCCCGCCTTGACCAGCAGGTTGATGACCGTGGCTTCGGCGATGGATTCGCCCAGTTGAGGCATGATGACAGGGATGGAAGGCATAGGCTTAGTTCACAGCCCCAGGAGGTCTCTGGCGGCGGCGGCGATGCTGCGAGCGGTCGGACGGTGCGCCGCCCAGAGGTTGGGGTGGTAGGGAACGGGGGTATCCTTGGCATTGAGCCGGCGGGGTGGGGCATCCAGAAGACCGAATCCTTCGCTGGCCACGCGGGCGACGACTTCGGCGGTAACGCCTCCCCAGGGCCAGGCCTCGCCCACGCACAGGAGCCGGCCGGTGCGCGCGACTGAGGCCATGACCGTATCGGTGTCGAGCGGCTTGACCGAGCGCAGGTCCACGACCTCGATTTCGGTGCCCTCGGCGGCGAGCTCCTGGGCAACAGCCAGGGCCTCGTGGAGCATTGCGCTATAGGCTACGACGGTCATGTCCCGCCCGGG
Organism: bacterium; assembly: GCA_021784555.1. Lineage (GTDB taxonomy): Bacteria > Verrucomicrobiota > Verrucomicrobiia > Limisphaerales > UBA8199 > JAJYHY01. The sequence goes on along the minus strand of JAJYHY010000032.1, from coordinate 28,460 downwards.
ACGGGCGATGCGGGCCTTGCCGATAGGCGTAGCCTCGGTGGGCAGTTGCTCGGCCTTGAGGTGATAATAGAGGTATTTATGCTCGCAAAAGATGACCGGGTCATCCAGGGCCACGGCTCCGAGCAACATGCTATAGGCATCTTCGACGGTAGCCGGAGTCAGGACCACCAGGCCGGGATAATGTGCATAGATGGTCTCCAGGCTTTGGCTGTGGAACGGGCCGCTGCCCGAAGTGCCGCCGCAGGGCAGACGGACAATCATGGGGCAGGGCACGTTGGTGCGCCAGTGGAGTGTGGCGGCCTGGTTGACGATCTGGTTAAAGCCCGCCGTGGAGAAATCAGCGAACTGCATCTCGATGATGGGCCTCATCCCCTCCACGGATGCCCCCACCGCCATTCCGATCATGGCGTCTTCGCTGATCGGCGAATCGAGCACGCGTCCGGGAAACCGTTGTGCCAGGCCCTTGGTCGCTTTGAAAGCGCCTCCAAAGGCGCCGATGTCCTGCCCATAAATGAACACACGCGGGTCTTCGGCCAAGGCACGCGCCTGCGCCTCGCGGATGGCATCGAGATACGTAATGCTCATACGCCCCCCTCCGCCAGGTGTTTGGAAGCCAGGGCGCACCAATCTTCAGTGTAAGGGTCCGGACCGGGCTCGCGCTGAACTTTGGCTACAGCGGTCTCGACCTTCTGGCGGGCCTCCTCACGCCAGGCCTCCAGCATCACCGGGTCGGCCCAACCGGATTCGCGCAAGTATTCTTCGGCGACCAACAGGCAGTCGCGGCCCACCGGGGAGGCTTTCAATGCCGGGTCGATATACGACGCATCGTCATGCTCTCCATGGCCGCAGAGCCGCAACAGCCGGGCGATGACCAGTTGCGGCCCGCTGCCCGAGCGGGCCCGCTCCACGGCGTTGGCCAAAGCAGGCAGGCAGCCAGCCAGGTCCGTCGCGTCCAGTTCCTCGCCGTGGATGCCGTAGCCGGCGGCCTTGTCCACGAGCGAAGCGCAGGCGAACTGCCGCTCGTTGGGTGTCGAGTAGGCGTAATGGTTGTTGGCGACGACGACGACCAAAGGCAATCTCTCGACCGCGGCCTGGTTGAGGCCCTCATGGAACGAACCGGTGGAAGTCGCTCCATCGCCGACGGAAGCGGCCCCGACCATGCCTGAGATACCCTTGAGCCGCCGGGCCATGAGTGCTCCATTCACTACCGAAATCATTGCCCCCAAGTGGCTGATCATCGGCAGCAGCCCGTCCTTGGGCCGTCCGCGGTGTACGCTGCCGTCCCGCCCCTTCATGGGTCCGAGAGCCGAACCCAGATATGTGCGCACGCTGTCGGACAAGCTCTCACCGAAAGCCAGACGCCCGGCCGCATCACGGATCAACGGCGCAAAAATATCGCCTTTGCGCAGGGCCAAACCCAGCGCAACACTCAGCGCCTCCTGACCGCGGCCGAGAAAAACACCGCCATGAATCTTTCCCATACGATAGAGGCTGGCGAACTTCTCGTCGAGGAAGCGCGCCAGGAGCATCCAGCGATACGCCTCCACGTACACGTCACGAAACAGAGACACCTCGCCCGCCGCACCGTGGTTGAGCACAGTGTGAACCATGGAGAGCAGTCTATAACCGGGAGACGGGTTCCCGCAATGATTCATTTCGGGGCTGTTCAAACGCGACGGTTTCGGGTACGCTCCGCAGAGCATGGGGCCGGAAGCTGAATTGCTGGCGCGCTGCCGCCAAGGCGACGCCCGCGCCTGGGACGAGTTGTTCGAGCGCCATTATGCGGCGACGGGGCGTTTCGTATTCCAACTCGCCCATGACTTGCTTCGAGAAGAGGTGGAGGACATCTGTCAGGAGGTGTTTCTGGCGGTCATCCGGAACCTGGAGTTATTCCACGGCGAATGCCAGTTCCAGACATGGCTTTTCCGCATCGCCGCCAACAAGACCCGGGATTATAACCAGCACCGCCGTGCCGCCAAACGCGGCGGCGGGCAAATCCCGCTCTCGCTTCACGCCGAGGGGGCGGAAGGCGGTTTGGCCCTCGACCCGCCCAGCCCCGCGCCAGGGCCGGACCTGAATCTCATGACTCAAGAGAACGCCGCCCTCCTGCACCAGGCCCTGGAGCAATTGGGGCAACCATGCCGCGAACTGATCGAGTTGCGGTATTTTGGCGAACTGAGCTATGAGGAAATCGGCAAGGCACTGGGCCTCAACCCAAAAACCGTCAGCTCGCGCCTGAGCAAGTGCCTGGACCGGCTGGAGCCTATCGCGCGGAAGCTTTTTTCCGGCCAGGAATCGCCCGTTTTTCCGTCTAACTTCTGATGGGTATGTCCAACGAACCAGAACGCCCAATTGAGCAATCGCTTCGCGCCTACGCCGCCAAACGGCGATGGGACGCCGGGGACCCGATGGAGATGCCGGAGGAAACGAGGCGCCTTCTGCGCCTGGAAGTGGCGCAGCGGTTTGCCCAATCGGCGCCACGGCGTTATGCGTGGAAAACGCTCCTTTCCGGCCTTTGGCCGAGGTTCGCGCTCGGTGCTGGTTTGGCAGCCCTGGTGATTGCGGGGGCCATCTGGTTTGGGCCCTTTGGTAGAGACCGAGGGGCCAAGGCGCCCTCACTGGCTGGTAACCGCGCCAACGGCGGCACTGTTCTGGCCGAGCGACTGCGTGCCGTCCGGCAGCCGTCCCTCCCGGTGCCGCAGCCCAGTTCCTCGCCGCAGGGTAGGGCTTTGGCGGGGCCCGCGCAGACTGCATTGGTCCTTAGACAGCTTGTTAGCAGCAAGGGTCTCGCCTCCTCCGTCTCGATGAACTCCTTCTCGATGAAGACGGGCCTTCCGCCTGAGTCTGTAGGAAAGCCGCTCGTTCGCCTTTCCTTGCCGCCTGGCACAACGGCGCCGGTCGCCCCGGTCCTTGCCGACGCTTCCGTTGCCGCGTCCGGGATGGCGGGTGCGGAAGCCGGCCAGCGGTTCCTTCGAGTCGAACCCACTGTGTTCAAGTTGGCGCGGGGGTCCTCTGGCGGAATCAGCCCCGATCAAGGCGTCCTTTCCTCTTTCCGCATTGAGCAGACCGGTCCTCAACTGCGCATTATCGACCACGACGGGTCGGTCTATACGGGCTTGCTCCGAAACGAGGAGCCGGCCATGCTGGCGACCAGCTATGGAGGATTCAGAGTTGCCGGAACCAACCGCAGTTTGAACCAGCGCGTGGTCTTTTCGGGAGAATTCATGCCTCTCATCAAACCGCCCGCTCCGCCTCGTACCAACTTGTTTCCAAACGTTGCTGTTGACCGGGTCGGGGGGCTGGCCTTTAGTGGAACCGCAACCAACGGACCGGTTGCGCTTTCGTTGGTTACGGCCCCCGGCGCCCCTCCCATCCAGCTTGGAGGCCCATCTGGCTCGAACCTATCGTTGCGCTACGGACTCAATCCCGCCCTCGACCGCAAAATTGGCGTCTGGAACGCCTCCGTTTTAAACGTTTGGCGGCTGCGCCATTCGGAGATTTCCGGAAAGCTCACTGTTGGGAAACACAAACCCGTAGGCATCCACGCTGTGCCGATGGGCACTCCGGCGGGCGCCCCTTGAGTGTCTCAGGACTCGTGTTCGTTCCACTCCGCCTTGGGGAGGCGCCGGTCGCGGTCGAAGGGGGGCTTTTCGCGTGGCGGCATTGGAAGATCCGGGAAATCGGCGGCAAATCGCGCCCGCTCAGTTTCGTCGGCGTAATAGCGCATTCGCAGGAGCATATCGTCTTCGCCGCACGAGCCTAGCACGTCGAGGAAGCAATTGCCGGGCGGCAGGCCAAACCCCATTAGTTCCTCACGCAGGGCATCCGCCCAGAGCCAGGCGTACAGCGCCCGATCGCTCAGATGGTCGGTGCTGCTAAGAAACAATCGGTGCCGGGCGAGCACTCCAATTAACTCCCAGAGCTTTGCCGTCAAGGCAGCGTCGTCCAGATCGTCCGGTGGAGGCAAGTTGAAGCCCTCGCTCGTCAGCACCTCAAAAGGCCGGACGAAACCCTGCTCTTCCAGCGCCAGAACATTCTCCAAAAAGGCCTCTTCCAGTTCCGGAGTACACTCGGCACTCTTGCCGCTAGCGAATTCTTCGCCCGTGACCTCTTTGATTTCCCGGCGCAGTTTCTCGATTCGGATTTCACGCTCCGCGCGCTCGAGGCCGAGCGGATCGTCCGGAATTGGATCGGGTTGGTTTGTCATGTCCCGCGAGCATGACAGGTGCGGGGAGGATTGGCAACCGCCAAAGCAGACCTTTTGACAAGCGGCGGTCCGGTGGCAAAATGGTCTTATCGAACAACTGCAACAAGCTTGTGAACACCATTGCCATGTCCCGCGCGAAGAGAGCCTGGGCGACTGCCTGCTGGGCGCTGCTATCAACCTTAATTGCCTGTCTATCGGCAGTCCCCTGTGCCCTGGCCGGACAGGATGCAGGCGCCTCCACACCTCCCCCAAAAGGATATTCCGTTCTGGCCTTCCAAGGCTTGGGCCGCACCCTATTCCGTTCCCTCCCCGGGGTGAAGTCGGCAAAAGCCGCAGCCCTGACGTGCCTGCGGGGCCTGACGAACACCTTCGATTCGAAGCCGGCCATTACCGGAGCTTTCGGCGACGATAAAGACCGGCAGTGCCAGGCCTTTTTCACCGCCCGAGTGAAGGGGCAAGCCGTGAACGGCATGGTTATGGCGGGTGTTGGCGAGCACGGGGCCGCCGTCAGCGTCGTCTATGACCGGACGGATGCCCCACCAGCCGAAGTGGCCGCCCTGATGACCGGGTTGCCCTTGCCGGTCAGATGGGTGGTCCACCCATTGCCCGGTGGCAGCGGGACGATCCGGTTGCCAGCGGACTGGAAGCTGACCGGGGGCAACAGCATTGGGAGCGTGATGGCCACCGGCCCGGCGGGAGAGACGATCGGCTTGGGACTCGGCGCGGAGGTGATGACGCCAAACTCGTTCATGGCGGCGCAGGCAAGGATGTATGGCACGATGCTGGTGGCGCCGTTCAGCGATCCGGCGACAGCCATCCGCAACCTCACACCGCAACTCAGCGCCATGTCCCAGCGCCGCGGCGGACCGGCCGTCACCTTAGACAGAATTATATCCAGCAGGCCCGACACACCGCAGTTGCCCTACGGCCGCGCCGCGTGGGTCTATTGCGCGGTCACGCGCACGACCGGGGCCAAAGTCGAGCACTTGCGCGAATGGGACCGGATGGAATGCTATCCTCTTGGAGCGATGGCTTGGGGCTTTTACACGAGCTATGCCGCGGCGCCTGATGCCACGTTCGATCGGGAGCTTCCCCTCATGCTTCAAATCTGCAAGTCCTGGAACTTGAATGCCGGCGCGGTGCAGGCCAACACGGCGCAGATGATCAACGCGCAGAACCAGCGATTTGCCAGCTTCGAGAGGTCGATGGAGGAAAGGAACCAGGCCTTCGAGAGTTATCTCAAGTCAAGCCAAAATGCCGAGAGGGTCCGGGAAAAGTGCAACGCCAATTTCGACGAGATGATCCGCGGCACACGAACCGTAGAGGACACAGCCACCGGCGAGCGAACCGACGTGGACCTGGGCTACTCCAAAGAGATTGTGGACAAGCTCAATGAACACGAAGGTTACAAGCGCTACAAGGAGATCCCTCTGCGCGACCAATTCTAGGCTCTCATCTTTCATGCCCGGGTAGGGCGCGCAGTCTTCCGCGTGGCGCGATGCCGCGAAATGCACCCTGAATGGGGTCACGTCTTCACATTTCAGATAGCCGCTTGACATGAACCGTTTTGGCGCCTGGAGGTCACCGTCGCTCGACCTCTGCGCATCGATTTCAATGTTCCTTCCTTTCGCCTTTCCGCAGCCCCCCAAAACCAGTATGCTGATTTCAGTAGATATGGACCGTGTTGTAAAGAAGTCGCGAAGTTTTGCGGAAGCCGAGGCCTGGGAACGGCAACAGTACAGAAGCATGACTCCTCGGAAGCGAATGCGAGCGGCCCGGCAAATCAAGGACCGTCTCTTCCCCGGCAAGCAAGCCGACGTTCGGGCATGCCACACCAGCCAAAAAGCGGCATAGAGGCGTCCCACTTCTCGCCAGATATTCTTGACAATCTGGTCCGGAACAAGCGTGCCTGCTCCCGACCCAAGGACCTCGATGACCTCAGGGCGCTTGGAGAATAGGGCCATGTCCGTCGAGGGATCAGCCCGTCGAACAGTGGCGTCAGCGGGGCGGTTTGGGCGCGTCCGTCACCCTGAGCCGCAGTTCGGCGCTGTTGCAGCGGAGTTCGGGCACGTACATCGCGCGGCCCAGCGCAGGCAGGGCGTGGAATCGGCCCGGCACTTCCGCTCTAAAGGCGTAGCGGATCTCCCACACGCCTTGGGGCAACTTGTCCAGGAAGAGGGCCACCTTGCGGTCGCGGAGTTCCTCGTACACCCAACGCGTGCGCCCGGTGTAGTCCTCATCGCCCGGGGAAGGTTGGGGAATTGGGACCATGGCGGGCGTTAGGAGCCGAGAGGAAGAGGCGACTGCCTCGGACTGCGAGTTACGCCCCGCGGCGCCGGTTTGGTTGCGGCGCTTGCCGTCGAAGCGGTGGTGGAGGGCGCCGGATTTGAGTTCGCGGGCGTAGAGGGGTTCGCCGCTGCGCACCTGCACGCTCTCGAAGCCGGCGGGTTTCAGGTCTTCGAACAGGAGGTATTCGTAGTTGTTCTTGGCATCGATGGTGAGAACGGTCTCCACGCGCTGGCCGCTCTGGACGGAATCGCCGTCGTGGAGCGGCACCCGATCATAGACGTAGCCCTTGAGCAAGGTCGGGCGGGGGACGAGTTTGAAATACTGGCGCTTGACGAATAGCTCGTTGCCGGCGGGAGTAATCGGGTCTTCTTGGGAGAAAAAGCGGACCTCGACCGAAAAATAGAGAGGGTTGTCGCCGTGCAGGCGGGTGATACGGATGTCATTGTGGTCCTGGATGAGCTTGGGATCGACCGTGAAACGGCTGGGGGCGTTGAAGACATCCTCGCCGCTGACGCGATTGGTGGCGACTGGGGTGCCGTTGACGGAAAGGGCGTATTCGACGTTGGCCTGGAGCTCGCCGCTGGCCCGCAGGTAGTCGTTCAAGGCGAGCACAACGATGGCGGTGTCGCGGGTGCTGTTCCATTGGGCGCCGCGGCGGTTTTTGATGAGCCAGTTGGTGACCGGTTCAACGAGCTTGTCTTGCGGATCGATGGCCACGAGCGCGCGCAGGGCGAAGGCGGTGGCCTCGACGCCACCTTCGGACCAGTGCCAATAGATGCCGTCTTCGCCCCAATGAGCAGTGGCGAGGACGGAGTTGGCCGGCTGGGAGGTGCGGGACGGACCTGAGACGAGGACAGAGGAATTGGGGCGGTTGTCGAATTTGACGCCGTTTTCGAGATTGCGGATGAGGATTTTGGCCCGGGCGGTGTAGCCGAAGCGATGAGCGGCCAAGGCGAACAGGGCGCGAGTGTAGGCGTTGAGTTGGTCGCGCTTGGCCCAGAGATTGTTGAAGGCAGTGGTTTGGAAAGCGGAGGGTTTGGCAGCGCCGGCGGGACCGTCAGCGGCGGCGAGGGCGTGGAGCATCCAGGCCTGCATATCCGGATTCTCCTCTTCTTCGACCAGGTGCTGGTCCAGGTAACGTGCGGCGCGAGCAAACGCGTCTTGCCGGATTTCGATGCCGGCTTCGCGCGCCAGGGCAAGGCCCCAGACGACGTAAGCGGTCATCCACTGGTCCGTTTCGCCCTGCTTCCACCAGCCCCAGCCGCCGTCGGCGTGTTGGAAATCCCAGAGACGGTCCAGGCCGGCTTTGATGATGCGGTTGAGTTCGGCGAGGTTCTTCTTGCCCCGAGGATGAGTGGCGCCGGCGTGAGCAGGCTCGATGCCGCCAAAGACGCGGCCCATGACCTCGTTGGGTTTAATGCCGAGGTCTTTGAGGGTCTTGGCGGTGATGGCGGCGGGGAGGAACCGGCTCATGGTCTGCTCGGTGCAGCCGTAGGGATAGCCGATGAGATAGGGCAAGGCGTCGAGCATGGTGACGGCTAGGCTCGGAGTGATCTGGACGCTCAGGGTGGTGGAGCTGGATTTCCGGGCGGAGGGCAAATCGAGTGTCACGACTGTATTATCCGCGCGCGTCTTGCCGGATTCAGCAATGAGTTTTTCGATGCCATGCTCATAGACGGGATACGATTTCTCCATGGCATCGGCATACTGGCCGCCGCGGGCGGTGGCTTTGAGCTTGACCTCGCCTGGGGAGACGACGCGCGCGGTCCAATCTGCCCGGGCTTCTCCGTTGGGAGGCACGGTTAGATTGCGGTCAGGGTCGTCTCCGTTGTGTTGGTTGAGGTCCAGGCCGCCGGTGCTCTGGAGTGAGACCTTCACGTCGAGCGCCTTGTCGGTGTTGTTGTTTGCGACCGCGGAGAGGGTGACGGTGTCGCCGACCACAAAGAAGCATGGGGCCTCCAGCCGGACAATGAGGGGCATTTTGGTGCGGGTGGAGGCGTCGCCGATTCCGAACTGGTTGGCCTTGGAGACGGCGCGGGCGGTGGCCTTCCAGGTGGTCAGGGAATCGGGGTACTTGACTGTCACCGTGGCCTGGCCGTTGCCGTCGGTTATGATATCGGGCTGCCAGAAGGCGGTGGAGCGGAAATCGCTGCGGACTTGCACAAAGGGCTCTGAGGCCGCGGGCCTGCCGGCCTGCACCATGTCGGCGGGGGCTGCGGCGTATCCACCATAGGCGGCTCCGCCATAGTAGGAACCGCCGTTGAGGCCATAGCGTCTCAAGAACATCGGTTTGGCGGTGGCATGGTTGGCTGCGAAGCCACCACCAATGCCGCCGACGGCAATGCTCTCCCCGGTGGACAGGCCGAGTTCACGCAGTGCTTCGAGCTCCGTTCCCCCTGAGCGCGTCACGAATCGATCCCGTTCAGCGCCGGGAAAGCCCTTGGCCACTGAACTCCGGCTCTGTTCGGCCATCCGGAGGGCGAGATCGCGCTCGTCGATCAGTTCGCCCTTTTGGTCCCGGACGAGTTCGGCGTAGCTCTTCTGGTTCATGGTGCTGGAGGTTTGGACGGTGAGGGAGCGTTTGGTTCCGAAGAAGAACTGGCGCGGGTCGCCGGCGTAATCCTGCTGGATGTAGAAGACTGATTCGTCTGCCAGGCCAAAGGCGACTTCCGCGGAGACTGGTTTGCCCTGGTCATTGCGAGTGGTGATGGTGAAGGTGCCTTGGTCGCGCGGTTCGTATTGGGCGCGGTCGGGTTTGACATCAACAGTGATGAAGTTCTTGACCGGCGGGACAACGATCTGTTTGGAATCGGTGAAGATCTGGCGGTCGCTGACGAGGGTTGCCCTGAGGAAGATGTTCGGGACGTGCTTCTCCTCGATAGGCAACTCGACGAGCTTCACCGTGCCGCCGAGGTGGATGAGTTGATAGTTGTAGAGGTTCTGGCCCTCGACGGTGAAGAGGATATAACGATCGTTGGCGGGCGAAACGAGCATCACCGGCGCTTTTTGGCCGACGTGGAAGGTGTCCTTGTCGGTGATGATCTGGACGCCGCCATAACGGTAGCCAAGCTCGGTGGTGGCGCCGGTGGCGACCCAGACGGTGGTCTGGGCGGTGATGGGCGGGGGGGGGAGCATTGGATAAGAAGGCTCCGGCTCATTGCCCGCCGAGTCTTCGCTAGTCCAGGCGATGCGGTAATAGCCGTCGCGTTCCGGGGTGAAGGTGAGAGTGGCGAGGCCGTTGGTATCGGTGGTGAGGGTGCGGGTGAGGATTTCGTCATGCTCGTAGCCCTTGAATTTGAGCTGCCAGCCGGGCCGGCCTGGTTGGGGCAGGGGCGGGAAAATGGCGGCCTGGCTTTGGAGCCGTCGCAGCTCTTCGCCTTTGACCTCGCGGCCATCGGGGGCGAGCCAGACTTCGAGCCAGCGGTCGCGGGTGACCTTGACGATGCCATCCGTTTTGACGGGCTGGTCGTTGGCGTCGAGGGCCTTGAAATCGATGGTCACCTTGTCTTGAGGCCGATACAAATAGTGCTCCGGGTTGGCATAGACGTAGTAACGCTGGCGGGTGACGCGGACTGCGCCGTCGCCGGTGATTTCGCGCCGGCTGGCGTCGGTCACGCGCGCTTCGATGCGATATTCGAGATCCTGGCGGCTGTCGGCCGGGGTGTCGAAAGTGAGGGTGGCTTTGCCGGTGGCGTCGGTCTTGAGGGTTTCGCGTTTGACGATCTGGCCCTCGCCACCATACCAGCGATTCCAGCGCGACTGTGGATTGTCTATGTCATCATAAAACCAGGGGTAGGCACGGGGCTGATGCCAGAAATGGTAAAACGGCCTTTGATGGACGAGGACTTCCACATTGGCGTTGGCCACGGGACCGCCAAAATAATAATCGGCCTGGATAGTCACTTTGACCCGCTCGCCCAGCCGGAAGGCCCTCTTCTTTCCATGCTCCTCGGGCGTACGCACGGTGACTTTGAATTCGGGCAGTTTGTATTCTTCGAGGCGGAAGAGGGTGGCGCCACCCAAATTGTGCTGGTTGTCCTTGTCCAGGAAGGTGATGCGGTATTCGCCCAGGGGCATCGTTTCGGTGAGGTCAAGGGATCCCCAGGCGGTGCCGAATGCGTTGAGGGTAACGTTACGTTCCAGGACTTTGGCGTTGCGAGGATCATAAATCTGAATGTGGATGATCTGGTCCGCCGGCGTGGAATAGACCGAACCGTCGTATTGACGGGCGATGAATTTCCAGTGGACGGTTTCCTTGGGACGGTAGGCGGGGCGGTCGGTGAAGGCGTAAAATCGCCAGATCTCGTTCTTATTGGGTGGGGGAGAGCTGGTCGCCAGAGCGAAGGCTTGGCGATGCTTCATGCCGGCGCTGGCGAATAATTCATCAGAAATCCCCATTTGAGCGTCGGCAGGCCGCCACAGCTTAAGGATGGCGATTCCGTTGGTGTCCGCAACTTTCCGGGTTTGATGGATTCGGGTCACCCAGCGTTTGCCGTCCCAAAAACCATATCGCTCCCACAGTTTGACGGCGGCGCCTGGAATGGGCGCGCCATCGAGCGCGTTGCAGAAATAGGCCAGGGCCCGGTGACCCGAGGCCTTCAGCACGAGGGTGGCATCCGAGACGAGAACGAGGTCGCGGGCGGTCTTTGTACCACCGGTAGCTTCGAGCACGTAAGCCCCCGGCTTGAGCTTGCCCTTCAGGTGCAAGGTCTGGCTGCCGGGCTTGTGGTCGCCTTGGTCGGAGGTCTTCCAACTCCAGGAACGGAGCCGCTCCATGCCGGCGAGGTCAATCGAGTGCAGCCAGTCTTCCTTTTCCTTCAGAGCCACGTCTCTGTTGAGGTCCACCGGGATGAGGGCCAGATCGATGCGCTTCACGTTCCGCCAGGTGAGAACGTATTGGATTTCCGAGCCTGGGAGGAACACGTGCTGAACGTTCACGCCGACCTGGGGGCCGGTGATGTCTTTGATCTGAGACTGGGCCTGTTCCCAATAACGGGTCTCGCCCTTTTTGTATTGGCTGGTCAGCCGCCGGAGCAATTGCAGCGCCTTGGTGTAGTCCGGTTGCTGGGTCCAGCCGCCGTTTTCGAGCGGGACGAGGCGGCCCTGGGAGAGCATCCACTGGGCATAGTTGAAGAGGGCGTCGTCGTACCATGGGTTCTTGCGACCAAGCTTGATAGCCGCTTCGAATTCGGCGGGGATGCGGGCCTGCCGCTCCCACTGGCTGCCCTGGTTGCGAAGGGTCATGGCGATAAGGTAATGGGCGTGGGCTTTGTCATCTGGGGAAACGGCGACTTTGAGGGCGTTCTGCAGAATGTCCAGCGGGATGTAGGCTCCAAACATTCCATACGTGGCGCCCTCCCACGGCGGCCGGGCCATCTTCCAGACCATGCCCAAGTACCGGCGGCGGGCCAAGTCGATGTCGCGCGCGCCGGCCCACCAATCCAGGGCCTTCTGGTAATGCGGCCAGGCCGAATTCCAATCCCCACTGTAGCGGCGAGCCCAGAAGAAGTCGGCCAGCGACTCCTGCGCCTCCGCCCAGACGCGGTCGCGGTCTTCGACGTGTGTGGTCTCGCGGAGCAGGGATTCGAGGTCGGCACGGGCCTTTTCCAGCAGCGTGTTATCAGCCGTTTGGGTGGCGGCTTGTGCGCGCCAGAGGGTGTCCGCCAGGCGGAAAGCGACCCAGCGTTTCTGAAATGCGGTCAATTGCAGGGCAGCGGCTTGCTCGTAGGCCTGGTGGGCAAGAGCGAAGGAATCCTCGTGGTAGAGCTTCTCGGCTTTTGCCCGGAGGGTGACGTAATCGGGAGAGGAGGCGCCGAGGACACTGCTGGCAATAGCGAGAATCAAGAGAATGGCGGCGGACCGGGATTTGGCGAGGCTGCCGGAAGATTCACCGGTGTGGTCAGGCAATTCGAGGTTCATACTGTTGCAATGTAAACACCCGCCCTCCCCATTTGTTGCGAAGCCGAAGTGCATGGATGCTTCGAGGTTCATACAATTAGGGCGCAATTTAAGAGTATCGCCGGTTGTCGCATGTTCAAGTTCTCAAGTCTCAGATTGCCGGAAGCGCCGGCGGCGCCGGATACTTCCGAATCCAAAGACCATCTCTCCATTAGACGTAGAAGCACGCTGGATGCTCCGAGGGTGAACCGAGAAGCCGAACAGGAAAACATCCAACATCCAACAACCAACAGCCAAGAGCCGGTGAGGGAGAAGGAGGTCGGACGGGTTGGAGGGGTCAGACAGATCGGAGGTTGGGACGAATGGGAAAAATGCGATGGATGCCTGCGTGTCCGCCTCAGCGGGCTTATCGCCTAATGCCCCGCGTTGACCGAAGCGCAAGTCTAATCGGTAGTAATTCCCCTCAATTCTTGCTCCAACTGGCGCCGGAGGGCCTCGCGCTGCTCGTCCGAGGCGTCCCGGGGCACGCGCACGCTCCTGCCCAGAACCACCACGCACTCGGAAAAGGGCAGTGGCACCAGGAATCCGTCCCAACTCTTAACCCGGATTTTCCAAGCCAGCCTGTAGGAGACTGGCACAATCGGCAGTCCGGTCAACTGCGCGAGGGACATCACGCCTTCCTGGACGACGTAGCGAGGCCCGCGCGGCCCGTCTGGAGTAAGGGCCAGGTCGTAGCCGCGCTCGGCCCAGCTTGTCAGCTCCAATAGCGCCTGGGGTCCGCGCCGGCTGGTGGACCCGCGGACCGGTTGCACTTTGAAGCATTCGAGGATTCGGGCCAGAAATCCGCCATCCCGGCTGGCGCTGACCATGGCGGCCATACCGGGGGTGCAGTTCCGCTTCTTGACATAGTTGAAGTAAACCATCAGGCACAGGGCCAGCCGATTGTGCCACACACAGTAAATGGCCGGCCCCGACGGTTCCGGCCCCTCAAACCGTCCGGAATAATCCTCCCAGCGGTAGCGCAGAGTCGCTGAGACCGCTTTCAGCGACCCATAAACCACCCGGGCGCTCAATCGCTGCGGCCAGCTTGCCGAATGCGGGACGATGATCCCGCTCTTGCGCCTCTGCCGAGCGGCCTTAGGCGGCTCTTCAGGCCGGGAATTAAGTTCCGCTCTCATTCCTTCCTCAAGCAGCCGCGAACCAGGTCTTCAATCGTTGCTCCGGGTCCCAGAGTGCCTTGGGCCTTGCGAACGGAGTCGTGAGCCTCAACTTGTTTAAAGCCCAAAGCCATCAAGGCCAGGACGGCATCGTTGACCTTCTGGTCTTCGGGAGAAAGGCCTCGTTGCGCGCTGCTGGCCTCCCACGCCCCCGCCGCGCCGATCTTGTCCTTTAACTCCACCACGATGCGCTCGGCGGTCTTCTTGCCCACCCCGGAAATGCGGGCCAGGGCCTTGACATCTCCCGAGGAAACGGCGCCACGGAAGGCGGTGACATTGATGCCGCTGAGGATATTCAGCGCGGTCTTCGGCCCGATACCGCTTACCGAATGGATGAGCAGGCGGAACAGGTCACGCTCCGCGGCGCTCATGAAGCCGTAGAGGACCTGGGCGTCCTCGCGGACCGCCAAGTGTGTCAGGAGCTTAATCTCCTTGCCGGGCGCCGGCAATTTGTCGTAGGAGGAGAGGGGGATGAGGACTTCATAACCCACGCCGCTGACCTCGACGATGGCTTGGGTTGGCAGGGCCTCAACTAATGTTCCGTGCAAGAAGGTGATCATGACGAGGTGCGATTGACGGGGTCAGTCCTCACTTTTTCCGCGGTGAAGGAAAAGGAAGGGAAGTGGCGGAAAAAGCTGCAGGACTGACCCCGGTGCCTTCCGTGCCCGACACATTTAATCGCACCCATCACGACGTCTCAGACTTTCTTGGGCGCGGCCAAGGAAAACCGGCCATATTCCTGGGTGTAGGCCAGCGCCAATGCCAAGGCATCGGCGGCATCGGGTTCGGGCGGGCTGGCCAGGTGCAAGAGGCGCTGGACCATCTTGGCGACCGCCAGTTTTTGAGCGGCGCCAAAACCAACGATGGCCTGCTTGACCTTGCGCGGGGCCAATTCGTAAATCTCCAGTCCGGCCTCGGCGATGACGGCCAGCGCCGCGCCGCGCGCTTCCCCCATAATCAGTGCGGTTTGAAGGTTTTGCGCGTAGAACAGCCCTTCGACCACGCACACCGCCGGTTGATGCTCCTTGAGCACCGCACGCAACTCCTGAACAATCTTTACCAGGCAACGCGAGCGTTCCCAAGCGGATGGACAGGAAATCGTCCCGAAAACCAGCGTTTCCGGGAAGGGCCTGGCCAGTCGTATGACGCCGTAGCCGGTGCCGCGCAGCGAGGGATCGATACCAAGGACCCGTGAGCGGCCACTCGCGCTGGAGGCATTCGCTGACTGAAACACCGGCGCGACCGGGCGACGGCTCCCGCCAAGGCGCTCCTGGATTTGCCTAAACTGGCGCGGCGTGACACCCATGGCCTCAATTGACCTGCCGAGCGCGGTAAAACCGGCGGGAAAACTGGGACGCGGAGGTGTCGATGAAATCGAAATAGCCGCCGGAGACGATGTTCGTGCGGATTGGCAGCCAATCGACCAGGTTGGTGCTCGCCTCAATGGCGTAATCCGCGCCGGGGAGGCCGCTAACCCGCAGCGAGGCCGGGCTGCCTTGGGCATAGGCGAGCAATGAGAGGCGCGGCGGCGGTCCCTGCGTGGGCGCCGTGGAGATCTGGTAATTGTCGAAGGCCATGTAGTTGTTTCCGGGAGTGTTGACATTATAGATAGCCCAGACGGCATCCACGTCGCCCAGGTTGAGTGGCGCGTTCGTGGTGGTGATCGGCTGGTTGGTGGCCAGCATTTGCCCGCTTAGGCTGGCATCCCATCTGTTTGAGGAGAAATCCATATCGATCGCCAATGTGTACGGAATTCCATTCGAGAAGGAAAGCTGAGTCGGAACAAAGGAGTTTGTGCCGCCCAGAACGTAATAGACGCGGAGGCCGTAGTTATCAAAGTCGATGGTGAACAAGCGATCGCCTTGAGTATTATAAACGCTCCAATAGAAGTCATCCCAATTTGTGTTTGAGGAATCCGCAATCGCCATCTGGACGGTGAACCTCACCGGGGAAGACTCGCCTTGAGCCGGCATATAATTGATGGGACGCCAGACGTTCAAGAACTCGCCGGGCGGTTTTAACGGGGTGCGCCCAACGTAAGCCGCCTGCGATCCGAAAAAGTTAGTTGTAAATCCATTCCCACCCGAGTTCGCGCCATAGCTGACCCACCCTTGCTGGCCGGCCAGCTCCAGCTTTGGATTGTAACCCTCCACCGATTCGAACCCCGTGGAATACAGCACGGTTTCGGCAACACAGGAAGCTGTCCCCATCCATAGCGCTATGGCGCAAAGCGTGGCGATAACCATGGCTTCTCTATGCCTCATCGGGACGTGCGGCAGATTTCAGAATGCCGACCCTCAGCGCCCAGGCCGGCCGGGCTGTGGCCTGGAAAATGCCTGCCGCGGTTCCATCCGGGGCGCGGGAGCGGCCGATGGCGTCTGTGGGGCACGAAAAGCGGGGCTGGGGGAATGGAAGATGGGCGTCTGCCCGCGAGCTTGGAAACTGCGGCCATTCCATGGCTGTCCCCCCTGGAAAGAACCGTAGTGACCAATTTCCCCTTGAGAAAAGTAGCGCGGCACCTGAGCCGGCGCCGGGCGCGCCTGGAAGGAAGGGGCAGGCCAAGGCCGATTTTGAAGGCCGTTCTGCTGCCAGGCGCTGTTGGGGCGCCAGGCTGGATACGACGCGACGCCAGGGCGGATTTCGGGGGCGCGCGTTTGGAAAGACCTGGTCTGAAAAGATCTGGATTGCCAATCATAACCACGCCACGCCTGCGGGACGGTGGGCCGGGTCGGCTCAGAGGGCGGTGAGGGCGGCGAGGGTGGGGTGGGAAGGCTCGGAGTTCCGCGCCGATATTGTCCCGCTTGAATCGCTCTCAGCCGCGCGAGGTTGACTGCCCATTGTTGGCGATTGAGTTGGTTATCGCGCGTTTCCAACCTGGCTCCATCGCCCGGTCTTAATCGTTCCGAACCCGAAGACCCGTTGAAAGTGCGCCCGGCGGGCCAGTTGCCGTGAGGGGAGTCCAATCTCATGCCGCGAGGCAAAGAACGGCCCAGATGCCCGTTCGTGCTGCCGGAGCCGAATCTGCGGGGGCCAAAGCCCTCGGAGCGGCTTCCCTCCCGCCGCGCGAATTGGGGATGATAGACCGAAAGCGTTCGCCCATTGAACTGTTCTCGGAAGCCGGCCCGGTGAGGTCCGCTGAAATCGCGGAGAGCCACTTTGTGAACCTCGGAGCGCGTGGCCCAGGCCACTTTGACTAGCGGCAGCCCTTGGTTAAAGGCGTGATGGCGGTCGCTGGTAATGCGGGATGAAATCACCGTCCGGGGGAAGATGGCACGGGCGCGGTCAAAAGACACCACGTGGGAGCGGAGGTGGTGGCCGTAGAAGTGGTCCCACGCCACAAAGGAAAAGCGCGCCGCCCCCAGCCCGAAGGCGAAGTTGACGCCCACACCGTGGCCCCGGAAGGTGAGGCCGAAACCTGGGCGAAAAACAGCCGCAGGCGGCAATGGCGCCCATCCGCAATAATCATCGCTATACCTCCAGACAACCCACGAAGGGCCCCAAAACCGGTCCGGACGCCAGCACCAACCCAAGCGGTGATGCCAGAACCATCGGCCATAATGAAAGGGCGCCCACCCCCAGGTGTAATCGGAGAGCCAATACCAACCGCAATCGGTATAGATCCAGTGCCCGCCGTCGAAATAGGGCTCCCAATCCGGATTAATCACCGCGATAGTGGGTTGCCAGCAAGGCCCGTAGCCCTCCAGATCCACCCATGTCCCATACGGCGCCATGGAATCGTAGAAGGTGGAATAGTCAACGGTCTCTGGTGGAGGCGATGGCGGCAGAGGAGTAGCCGGAGTTTCCAGGGTGGCGCTGGAGTAATCCGGTGGCGGCGGAGCCTGAGCCACTTCCGGTGGTGGCGCTTCAGTTGCCGGTGCGGGCGCGTATTGCTCCGAAGAGGGCGGCGATGGCGACGCGGTGTTGTTTGCCAGAATCGCCTTAGTCTGCTCGTCGTGTTCAAGAATGAGCGCAATGACTGCGGAGGGCACCCCAATATCCCTCAAATAGACGATTTCGTCCGCATTAAGGTCGAAAATCGAGGTCGAGTTCGTGATGTATGCCTCCATCACCCCTTCCTCCACGCCGGCGTTGGCCAGTTTGATGATTTCCCCCATCGGGCCGTTGGTCCGAACGTTGGCCGGCACGGTTATCTCCGTGGAACCGGACACAATCGGCGCCTCGGAAATGTCGCTATTGGTCGATTGGTCCCCGGCGGGGGACGCCACCTGGTCCGGTTGGCCATTGGTCGCGGCCTTGGCATCCGGGGAGCCGGATGAAGCCAAGCCTGGCGGTTGTTCAACTGCGAGAACTGCGTCCTGCAAGCGACCGCCTGCCAGAGGCAGAAGCGCGAGAGCAGCTCCCAAACTCCACCAACAGAGCATGCCGGTTTTCATAATCGCTACAGCAGTCTAGGCCATAATGGCCCATCTGTCACCAGAATTTGACTGGCTTGACCGCCGACATATTCAAGCCGACAGGAAAACGGATGTAATTAAATGTGTCGGGCACGGAAGGCGCCGGGGTCAGTCCCGCCGCTTTTTCCGCCACTCCCCTTCCTTCACCGCGGACAAAGTGAGGACTGACCCCGCGCCTGACCGGCACTTTAATCGCACTCCAGGAAAACAGGTGGGATTCTAGCGCGAATGTTTCATGCCAGGAACAAAACGGCAACAGTCTGCAGGTAGGAACAGGGCGTGTTCAAGTCCACCGCGGTCGGCACCCTCAAGGGGGCGTGGTCAGCCCGTTGTTGGCCAATATCGTCCTGAACTATCCGGACTGGCAACTCGACAAGCACGGCTACCGCTTTGTGCGCTACGCCGATGATTTTGTCGTGCCCTGCCAAACCAAGGCCCAAGCTGAGGAGGCTCAGACTCTGGTCACGCACCTCCTGGCCCTACTCGGCCTCCACTTGAGCGCCGAGAAAACTCGCATCACCACCTACGCAAAGGGTTATTCCTTTCTGGGTTTTGTGATGTCGGCCCGTTCCAGGCGGATGCGCCCCAAGTCTCAGGACAAGTTCAAAGACAAGGTGCGAGAACTGACTGTCCGTAAGCGCAACCTGGACGCGGAACTTATCGTGGAACTCAACCGAGTCATCCAAGGCGCCACGAACTACTTCGCCACGCGCTGGTCCACCAACCGGTGGCTTTTTCGCAGGCTGGACTCTTGGATTCGGCGGCGCTTGCGCTGCATGAAATTCAAGCGTTTCAGCTATCACCACAACCACCGGATGCGCCTCAAACAGTTCGCCAAACTCGGGCTGTTGAGTCTAGCGGGCCAGCCGCAGGATGACAGACGGATTCTGCGTGCATACGCATGATCTTTCGGTCCAGACCGGCGCGGCTAACTCACAACCAATCTTTCGTGCATACGCACCAAGAATTGGTGTGGGAGCGACCGCTGCATCCCAGGATCACATCGCCGGGAAACCGAACGCACGGGGCGCCCATTATTCCCGCCCCTTCACCGGAGGCTGGGCGATGTAGGTGCGCTCAAGCTTGGGGTCCAGGAAGACCAACTGCTTCTTGCCATCGACTTCCGCGATGAAACAGCTCCCCTTGGGAAAGGAGGCCAGGAGCTGGGCGTCTGTCATGTAATGGGTCGGGGTCGGCACAGGCGGCGCATTGGTCTCGGCGGGCGGGGTTGTGGCGGTTTGCGGGGGCGATTTCGCCGGCTGGCGGGCCCAAAAGGCGGCGCAGGTGATGATTCCCGCCAGGACAAGCGCGCTGCCAGCCCATCGCACCGACGCCCGGAATCGCTGCCGGGCGTGAAAGGCGCGCAATGCCTGCCGCTTGCAAGCGGCGTTTGCCGCCTGCCAGTCTTCGTCCCCCAGCAAGGCATTCAACAGGAGCTCGTCCCTTTCGGAATCAGGATTGGTGTTCATGGCGTAAATAATTCAGCAATTGTTCCTTGAGTTTGCGGCGCAGGCGCGCCAGCCGGCATTCCATGGCTTTGTAGGTCTGGCCGGAGGCCTCGGCCAGTTCGCCCAGGGGACGGCCATCCACGTAAGCGGCCTGGAGCAACTCACGCTCCTCGGACGGCAGAGTAGGCAGGATCTCGCGCAGGATTTCAGAGAGTTGGGATGGCGTCCGCGGCTCGTCCTCGGCGTCCTTAGCCAGATCGTCAAGCGGAACAAACCGGTCGTCCCGTTGGCGCGCGCGGCGATGATCGATGAAGGCATTCTTTGCCACTACGCATAACCACGCCCACAACCGCCGCTCCTCATCGAACACTTGGAACCTTTTGGCCAGTTTGATCAACACCGTCTGAAGCACCTCTTGCGCTTCGCTTTCGCCTCGGGCCAGGACGAGGCGGAATTTGGCCAGAGGTGGAACGAGGGCCGGTGCCGCTCTCGACCGCCATCGCGCTGGGGCATTCATCTCGTGCCAGCGGGCCAGGGCAAGATGCAAGCCATTGCCGCAGAGGCTATTACGGCCCTCATCTGAACTGCGTTGACGTTCATTTCGTTTTCTGTGAACTTGTGCCTCCCAAGAGCGATCTTGATGGCGAAACCCGGGATGTCAAGATCACCAGCGATGAAAGTTCGAGAGGTCATGAAGTTGATCGAGCAGGACGGCTGGTATCTGGACCGGACTCGGGGCAGCCATCGACAGTACAAGCACCCTCAAAAGCGAGGACTCGTCACGGTCCCGGGGAAGCCCAACGACGACCTTGCCCCAGGAACGCAAAATAGTATCTTAAAACAAGCAGAACTCAAATGAGCCGTTATCTGATTATTATCGAGAGTACCGGGACGGGTTTCTCGGCATATTCCCCCGACCTGCCCGGTTGCGCGGCCACAGGGCGGACTCGGCCGGAAGTGGAGCAAGAGATGCATGACGCGATAGAATTTCACATTGAGGGTCTGCGGGTGGCGGGTGAGCCAGTACCAGAGCCCCATTCTGACGCGGCGTATTGCGAGGTGGCGGCCTAACAGAAATGCGAGGTAGGCAGTGCGCCCGGCTGAGGGCCGGGGAATCTGGGAGTGGCTGAAGCCGGCGCACTGCTTACCGCGCTGGCTGGACGAAGCGCCTGCTGTGTCGCGATCTTCGGAGTGGCGAGATTCCGGCCGTACGACGGGTTGCCGAGCTGGAGATGGCGTGAAGCGGCGGGACCTGATCCAGCGGATTGAAGCCCTTGGGTGCGTGCTTATCCGGCATGGAGGCAAGCACGACTGGTATCAAAATCCGGCTCAGATGGCCTTCGGCATTATGGCGCTTGTGTTCTGGCGCGTCTATTTTTGCTCGGCTTGGCGGATGAACCGGCAATCGTACAATTGGAGGCGATTTCCTTGGTTACGAAGGGCGTCCGGGGAAGTTGACACGTGGGGCGAACCGCTTTAGTTTCCGTGCTGTGGGTCTTGATCGTAAACGACTTGCGCTGCCTTGGCCGGACTGGATGCCGGCACGGCATAAACGACCGCCGGTCGGTGAATGTTCGTTGGGCGAGCAAAGCGCGACGCCGTCCGAAACGTTGAAGGAGATCTAAACATATGTTCACAAAGAAGGGTGACGCGGCCGTCCTCGCTAAACTCGGCCAGGCCCCCGCACGGTATCGGGAGATTGGAGAACGCCTGCACCGCATCATCCGGGAAAGCGCGCCGTCGCTGGAAGCGATCGTACGGTGGGGACTCCCGTTCTACGTGAAGAACGGCAAGGACATCTGCTACATCAAAACAGACAAAGAGTTCATCGCGTTCGGATTTGGCGAAGTAGTCAACCCCGCCCGCGAGGAGGGCGCCCACATGCACCCCGTCGCATGGACCATCACCTCGCTGGACGCCGCGACTGAAGCCAGGATTGGCGCGCTCGTCAAGAAGGCGGTGGCCTAACCCGGAACCAGACGCTGGAGACGAACCGCCGCCCCGGGCTTCCGCTCGATGGCTGGTGGGACTTTGGATGTGCCCTTCACACTCAGGCTTGCGTTTCCGGAGGCGGGCGCTCAACCTTTGGACGTTCGGCGGCGGCTCGGCTCGGCTTGCTCCCCTCGACAGCCCCTGACACCTTGATGCCATGAACTAACGCATTTCGATTCACCCATAAGCAAATTCGCCCCAGGTTTTGTGGCGGGACGGGGGAAGTAACCCGAAGGGGTCACTTGGAAGGATTCTGGTGGACGCCAGCCTTCCGCCCTCATCCCTCCGAGCGCCTCGAACTCCCCCCTCGACACATACCGACCCGCTGTCTCCATCACCTCCGCCGCCATACGCCCTTCGCCGCCGCCTCCCCTATCCACATCGTCCTGGGCCGTAAACCGTAGGGCCGCAACCGCCTCGCCCCTTTTTGTCCGCGCCACAAAATGCGGTGCATAGGGTTTTTCCCGCATATCTGGCAAGCTGACGCAAATGTAAGCTCCCCGTAAAGGTTGCGTAAGGGGCAGGGGTTATCTTCGGGGTATGACTACTAAGGTCGATGTTCGCTCAACTTGCCTGCTTAGGCCCAGTGTGGGCATGGTGTGGTGGATGTTGAGCGCGGGGCTGTTGCTTGCCGCCGGTCCGGCCGGGGCGGCAACGAACGGGGTGACGGTAGCGGCGCAACCGCGGACGCTTACCAACCAGTTCGAGGCTTATGCGCAGGTCGAGCCTGTATCCGTGCTGCCGCTGGTGGCAGTCCAAGCCGGCGTGGTAACCGGCCTGGAGGTCGTGCCGGGCGCTTCGGTGCGGGCCGGCCAAAAGCTGGGCGATCTCACGGGCCCGGAAATCGAGGCGGCTCAGGCTCAGGCCGAGGCGGCGGTGAGCGGCGCGCAGGCCCGTTTGGCCGCCGCCAATAAGGCCTTGGCGGTCGAGCGCCAGCAATTGCCTTCCCACCTCAGCACGCAGCAGCAGGTCTATCAGGCGGAAAGCGCGGCCGCCGACGCGACTGGCGCGCTGGCCACCGCCCAGGCCCAGTTGAAGGCCCTGCAACTGACCGCCACCCTGTTTGCGCCGGGCGCGGGGACGGTGCTGGCGCTGAACGCTGCCAATGGCCAGCGCGTGGCAGCGGGCCAGACCCTTCTCACGTTGCAGCCGGCCAACCAGCTTTGGCTCCAGGCCGCCTTCTACGGGAGCGATATCCGCTCGCTCCGGACCGGGATGACGGGGACATTCTCTCCGGCGGGCGGGGGCGAAGTCATCCCGGTCAAGGTGGTGACGGTGTTTGGGGCGATAGGCCCTGACGGCGGCGAATCCGTCGGCATGATGGCCGCCCCCTCAACGCCGAACTGGCTCAACGGCGAGTTCGGAACGGTGCTCTTGAACGGCCAGACGCGCTCGCTGGTCGCGGTGCCGACGCTGGCCCTTGTTCTCGACAAAGGCCGCTGGTGGGTTTTGGTACATACGCCAAAAGGCGAACGACCGCAGCCGGTTGTGCCGGGGCCGGCGCGCGGGTGGAAGACCTTCATCGAGAGCGGATTGAAGCCGGGCGCGCAGGTCGTGGTGGAAAATGCTTATTTGGAATTCCACCGCGGCCTTTCCAAGAGCTACAAGGCGCCGGATTGAAACCCTCCCGACACCACCCCTGCCAATGAACCCCAGAAAGCGCAAGGAACACAAACATGCCTGCTGAAAGAGGAAATCGTCCGCTCTGGATGCGGCCTTTGGTCTGGGCGCTTCTCTTCGGCCTGCTCATGGCTTACGGCATCTATGCCTTCAAGCAGGTCCCAGTCGAAGTCCTGCCGCGGTTCAATTTTCCCCAGGTGAGCGTGATCACCCATCTGCCCGGGGCGACGGCCAGCGAATTGGAAACGCTGATTGCCTGGCCCATCGAGGGTCAAATCCTGGCCTTGCCGAACCTGGTCAGCGTCCGCTCGACGATGGGCAATGGCACAGTGGAAACCGACGTTCGGTTTCGCCAGGGCACCGGCGCCCAATTGGATTTGCAGGCGGTCAACGGCGCCGTGGATCGCGCGCGCGGCCAAATCCCCGCCGCGGCCCAGCCCTTCGCCCAGATTATGGGCAACGCCATCAACGAAGTGGCCGACTACACGGCGCAAATCCCCGCCGGCGTGGCGCCCGCCCAGGTGCAGCGGGCCGTCCTGGCCAACGTCGCCCCCGCCCTGCGCGCCTTAAGCGGGGTGCAGTTGGTGGAGGTTTATGGCGCGGGCGATGAGGCGCTGTGGGTGCAACCGGACCTGTCGGCGCTGCACCGCTTCCGGGTTTCAATCACCGCTTTGACCCAAGCCCTCAAGGACCAGGTCGTGCTCGAGCCGGGCGGTTATGTTTCCCTGGGACACCAAGACGTGCTCATCGAGGCGCGCCACCTGCCCATCCACGTCGCCCAATTGGAGCGCATCCTCGTGCCCGGCCCTCAAGGTCCCATTCCGTTGCGGGACCTGGCGCATGTCGTGCGCGCAGCCGTGCCGACGCACAACGCGGTCTCGCTGGATGGGCGGCCGAGTGTTGCTCTGACCATTTTTAAGCAACCGGGCGCATCGACCGTCCCGGTCACGCGTGCCGTGCAGGCCACCCTGGACCATACCACAAACCTGTTGCCCAGCGGGGTGCGTTGGGTGCGGACTTATAGCCAAGGCCACCTCGTCCATATCGTCGGGACGGATTTGGGACGCAACCTGCTCATCGGGGCGGTGTTGGCCGTCGCGGTGCTGCTCTGGGTCCTCGGGGCTGGGCGAGGAATCTGGATGCTGGCCTTGAGCATCCCGCTGGCGCTGTTGATGGGCATCGCCGGCCTCCACCTGGCGGGGGAGAGCCTGAACCTGCTCACCTTGGGCGCGCTGACGGTGGTGGTTGGGTTGCTGGCTGACGACGCCATCCTGGTGCTGGAAAGCATTTACCACTGCTGGGAGCAAGGGGATGAGCATTGGCCCGGCATCTGGCGCGGCGTGAAAATCATCGCCATTCCTGATGTCACGGGAACCCTGACCAACGTCGCCGTCTTCATTCCGCTCCTTTTCGTAGGCGGCTTGGCCGGACTCTTTTTTATCCCGTTCGCGCTGGCGATGACGCTGACCCTGCTGGCTTCGCTGGTAATCTCGCTCAGCCTCATTCCCCTCGGCCTGGGCTTCCTGAAGGCGCATCCCCGCGGAACGCTCACCGCTGGCGGACGGTTGCTGGAGCGGCTGCGACGGCTGAACGAACACCTGTTCAATTGGGTCTCGCGCCGCCCGATGCTGAGCCTGGCCATAACGCTGGTAGTACTGGTGCTGAGCTTGGGCGGCCTGGTCCTGACGCCCATCAACTTCCTGCCGCTGCCCAATGAGGGGGTTTTGCTGGAGAGTTTCACGCTCGCCCCGGGCACCGCCCTGCTGGACACCGAGGCGGCCGTCCGAACCATGGCGCGTCACCTGCTCCAAGACCCCGCGGTGGCGCACGTCTTTGCCCGAATCGGGTCGGCCTCCACCACGGCTTACACCGAACCCGCTTACGCCGGCGAGATTCAGATAGCGCTCAAAAGCGGCGTCAGCGTGAACAGTCTGAACCGCATCGCCGCGCGCCTGCGCAATGAATCCGGCCTGACCGGCATGGAGGTTTCGGTTAACACGCCGACCCTGGAGCGGGTGGGAGAAAGCCTGTCCGGGCTGCCGCAGCCCTTTGTCGTCCGGCTCTTCGGCAATAACATCAGTCAACTGCGCGCGCTTTCGGAGAAAATTGCCGCCCGGCTGCGCTCGGTCCATGGCCTGAGCAGCATTTTCAACAACGATGCTTACCCGGTTACCCAATTACAGGTGTTGCCGAATAGCCCAGCCCTGGCGGCCCATCAACTCACCCCGGCAAGCCTCTATGCCCAAATTGAGCCCTTGCTGGACGGCCAGGTCGTGGCCCAAGTGCCCGAGGGGAACGTGCCGCTCGCCCTCTATGTCCGCCTGGCCGGCGCCCCGCGCAAGACGCTGCGGCAGTTGGGCCAGGTGCCGATCCGCACCCAAGACTGGACCCCCCTGAACCAGCTCGCCCAACTCAAGCTGGTCAGGACCCCCAATCAACTCCGGCATGAGGACGCCGCGCGGGCCTTGGACATTTTGACCACCCCCTCCGGCTTGAGCGGCATTGCCGCCGCCAAACGCGCGGTCGCGGGATTGTCGCTGCCCAGCGGCTACCGCATTGCTTTCGGCGGATTGTATATTCAATTGGAGCAAGCGCTCATTGGCTTGGGCGCGGCCGGAGTGGCGGCATTTATCCTTTTGGCAGGCATCTTGATCCTGCAATTTGACGGCCTGCTGGTCCCGGGTCTGCTGCTGCTGGAGGTGCCGCTGGCCATCATGGGTGGGGCGATTGCCCTGGTGGTGAGCCGGGTGGGACTGAACGCCACGGGCGTGGTGGCCTTCCTGACCCTCATCGGCATCGGCCTGGCCCACGGAATCGTCCTCCTTGACCGCGCTCGACGGAACGAGGCCGCCGGCATCCCCGTCGAGGAGGCGGTGCGCGAGGCAATTCACGTCCGCTTCCGCCCCATCGTGCTTACCACGCTGACCGCTGCCCTGGGCATGCTGCCCACCGCTCTGGGCTGGGGCCAGGGCGCGGCGCCCGAACAGGGTTTGGCCGTGGTCATCCTGGGAGGTGTGCTCTGGAGCGCCATCCGCAGCACCAACCTCATCCCGGCGCTCTACCTGCACTGGCGCCGCAAACAACTGGCGAGAGGAACCCGCTGAAAAATATCGAACATCCAACATCCAACATCGAACATCCAAGAACCGTCCGTTGGCGCATTCATTGGATGTTGGATGCTGGATGTTCCCTATGTGGGGTGAAAGAGCCGAAAGGAACTGAGTGAAGAGCATTCAACATTCAACATTCAACACCGAACATCCAAGAACCGCCCGTCGGCCCATTCATTGGGTGTCGGATGTTCGGCGTTGGATGTTTGATGTTCGATGTTCAATGTTGGGTGTTCGATGTTGGATGTTGGATGTTCGCCACGTGGCCCCCTGGCTTTTCCCCCTGTTCGTTTCAGCCTGTACCACCTTTCATCCCAGCCCCCTGCCGACCGCTCCCAACCTTGCCCGCTCCCCCGCGCTCAAAGTGCCCATCACCGAATTCAATCTGCCGGGAATCAAGCCTCACCCCTTCAATCCCACAAACGGCCTGGACGAAACGACCGTGATGACCCTGGCCGTGGTTAACAACCCTGACCTCAAAGCGCAACGGTTGCAAGCGGGCGTCGCGCGCGCCCAGGTGCTGGAGACCGGTTTGTTGCCCGACCCGGTGGTCAGTGGCGGCCTTTCCAAATCCACCTCCATCACCGGCTACAATGTTGGTTTGAGCGAGGACCTCAAGGCGCTAATTACCCGGGGCGCCGCCAAAGCCGCCGCCCAAGCCCACCAGCGCCAGGTCAACCTGGAAATCCTTTGGCAGGAATGGCAGGTGGCGGAACAAGCACGGGAGCTTTTTATCCAAGAGCGCGCCGACGCCGAACTCCAGGGCCTGCTCACGACCAATACCGATTTGCTCTCGAACCAGTACCGTCAGAACCAAGCCGCGCTGGAACGCAACAATATGACCGCCGGCGCCGTAATGGCCGACTTTGCCGCCCTCACCAGCGCGCAGACCCAATTGCGCCAGACCGAACTTCAACTCAACCAAACCCGCCACGCCCTCAACCAACTGCTCGGCCTCAAGCCGGACACGCGCCTGCGATTGCTCGGCGGGCGTGGAGTCAAGGCGCTTTCCGCTAAGGCCTTTCAAAGCGCGGTGGCCGCGCTGCCGCATCGGCGGGCGGACTTGCTCGCCCTGCGCGCGGGCTACGAGAGCCAGGAACAACTGCTGCGTGAGGCCATCTTAGCCCAGTTTCCTTCCATGAGCGCCGGCGTGCAACGTTCCAAGAGCGCCGAGGAAGGCGTCTATTCAAGCGGCTTCACGGTGAACATCACCTTGCCGCTCTTCAATCGGAACCGGGGCCAGATAGCGATTCAACGCGCTACGCGTGCTGTGCTTTACCAAACCTACCAGGCGCGACTCGATCAAGCCGCCGGCCAAGCCCACCAGGTCTGGCAGGCGACGCGCATTATGACGCGCCAGTTAGAGAACTTGGCCCCCAGCCTTCCCTCCCTGGAACAGGCGGCAAAGGCCGCGGAACGGAGTTACCGGCAAGGCAACCTGGCGCTCGACAGCTACGTCACCCAAGAATCTAATTTCCTGACTCAGCAAGCGGCCGCGGTTCAGCTCAGAACCTCCCTCCAATTGGCGGAATCGGCATTGCTCACGCTGCTCGGCCTTCCGCCCTCGAAAGGCTGACACGGAAGCCCATCTCACCCAAACTCAAACGACCCGACGAACTCCGGCGCCGCTTCACGTCCCGCATGCATCGCGGCTCACTGGGAGAGGCCGGGAACAGGTCCAAACTGGGGCGGCGCGTTGGTTCGGGGCTGTTCCTGGAGGAGGCCTTTCAAGGTGCGCAGAGGGTGGAAGGGGAAGAGCACGACTTTTGGCACGAAGAAGACCGGCTGACTCTGGGGCTTCTCCAGGGGGCCGCTCAGCTTGTATTCGAACATCTTGGTCACCGGCCAGAAAACGGTGCTGACCAACGGCCCCACAAGCCACACGTCGCGAAGCAACAAACCCTCCACTCGCGCATTAACCTGGCCCTGGAGATCGACGGTGCCGCGGTAGCGCAGGCGCAAGGCATGGGAACGGATGCCGAGGTTCTCGGAGTGAATCACGCCGTTAGTGATGGTGAAATCACAGGCAGCGGTTCCAGCCCGGCTGCTTCCCAGCCCGGGGGAAATGCGGTTAAGCACCGGCGAGAAGATGCCAAAGATGGGGATGTCCCAGAGCAAGCCGTTGCGCAGGTTAAGTGAGCCGGCGCCCATCACCGTTCGCCAGTCCTCGGTGTTGGCGTGAGTGACAGCCAGGCGCCCGCTTAACCTGCCCTCGAGCCTGTTGCTGCGCGTGGTGGCGTCGCGCATCAGAGATTCGAAGATCG